>NZ_JBSFEO010000047.1:0-96634 GCF_053594475.1 Embleya sp. NPDC001921 | reverse complement strand
ACAACCCCACACCCTCGAACACCACCGCCACCGCACCCGGCGACGCCACCACCCGAGCCTCGAACAACCCCACAACCGAAACCGAACCCAAACCCAAACCCGCAGCCGAACCCGAAGCCGAAGCCGAACCCGAAGACGAACCCGAAGACGAAGCCGAAGCCGAAGCCGGGACCAGCTCCACAGCCGTTTCGTTCCACCCCACCAACACCCGAGACCGCTCATCACCGGTGAGCACATCCACCGCCGAGAGCCGGACACCCGGGTCGTCGGCCACCGCGCGCAGCACACGCGCCAGTCGGTCCGAGACCGCCGCAACCGATGCCGCGTCGAACAGATCGGCGGCGCCGGTCAGACCCCCCGACAGGCCGGCCGGGCGACCGCGCTCGTCCACGATCTCCGCGAGGCTCAACTCCAGGTCGAACTTGGATGCCGGCTTCATCCCCGAGACCGTCTCGACGTCCAGACCGTCGAACTCCAATCCGGCCCGACCGGCGTTCTGAAGCGTCAACATGACCTGGAACAGCGGGTGCCGCGCCAACGACCGCGCCGGCGCCAACTCCTCCACCAACCGCTCGAACGGCACATCCTGATTCCCGAACGCCGCCAGTCCCGTCTCACGAACCCGCCTCAACACCTCACGGAAGGCCGGATCGCCGGACAGGTCGGTGCGCAACACGAGCGTGTTGACGAAGCACCCGACCAGCTCGTCCAGCCCTTCGTCCGTCCTCCCCGCCACGGCCGACCCGATCGGGATGTCCGTACCGGCACCCAACCGCGACAACAACACCGCCAACGCCGCCTGAAGGACCATGAACACGGTCACGCCCTCGGAACGCGCCAACTCGACCAAGCGGCCGTGCAGTTCGGCCGGTATCTCGATCGGGGCGCTGTGGCCGGCGTGGGTCGCCACGGCCGGGCGCGGGCGGTCGACGGGCAGTTCGAGTTCTTCCGGAACCCCCGCGAGCGCATCCCGCCAGAACCTCACCTGCCGCGCCAGAACGCTGTCCGGATCGTCGGCACCGCCGAGCAACTCCCGCTGCCACAGCGCGTAGTCGGTGTACTGGACCGGCAACGGTGCCGCCCACGCGGGCGCCCGTCCCGCGCGCCGGTCCGCGTAGGCCCGCGCGATGTCCCGGCCCAGGGGCCCCCAGGACCAGCCGTCTCCCGCGATGTGGTGGAGCACCACCACCAGGACGTGTTCCCGGGCGTTCGCGGACAGCAGCCACACCCGGATCGGCGGCTCGGTCGCCAGGTCGAAGGTGCGTGTCGCGATCCGGGCCACCTCGGCCGCCATGTCGTCCGCCGCGACGTCGACCAACGTCGGCTGCCACCCGGTCTCGTCCGGATCCAGGATGTCCTGGTACGGCTCGCCGTCCACGACGGTGAACACGGTGCGCAGCACCTCGTGCCGGGCGATCACGTCGCGCAGCGCCGCGCTCAGGGCCGTACGGTCCAGGTCGCCCGTCAGGCGGGCGGCCACCGGGATGTTGTAGGTCGGGTCGGGACCATCCAACTGCGATAGGAACCAGAGGCGTTGCTGTGCGTAGGAGAGCGGGATGCGCTCCGGGCGGGTCCGGGCGGCCAGGGCCGTCCGGGCGGGATCGGCGTCGGCGAGCGCGGTGGCGAGGCCCGCCGGGGTCGGTGTCTCGAACAGGGCCCGGACCTCGAGTTCCACGCCCAGTGCGGAGCGGGCCCGGGAGATGAGTCGGGTCGCCAGGAGCGAGTGGCCGCCCAGTTCGAAGAAGTTGTCGTCCACGCCCACCGCGTCCAGGCCGAGGATGTCGGCGAAGACGCCGCACAGGATTTCCTCCTGTGGGTTGGCGGGCCCGCGTCCGGTCGATGCGGCGGTGCCGGGTTCCGGCGTCGGCAGCGCGTCTCGGTCGAGCTTGCCGTTGCCGGTGAGGGGCAGCGCGTCCAGGACGACCAGGGCCGAGGGAAGCATCTGCTCGGGCAGCCGTCGGGCCAGGAACGCCCGTACCGCGTCGACCGGTTCCTCGTCGTCGCGGTTCGGGTCGGGGACGAGGACGAGGACGAGGTAGGCGATCAGGCGGGGGCCGCCCGGCGCGTCCTCGCGGGCGATCACCGCGGCCTGGGCGACCAGGGGGTGGGTGAGGATGGCGGCCCGGATCTCGGCGGGTTCGATCCGGAAGCCTCTGATCTTGACCTGGTCGTCGACCCGACCGGCGAAGGCGAGTCGTCCGTCCGGGGTCCAACGGGCTCGGTCGCCGGTGCGGTACATGCGCTCGCCGGTGCCGAACGGGCAGGCCACGAAGCGCTCGCCGGTCAGTCCGGGGCGGTTCGTGTAGCCGCGCGCGAGGCCGGCGCCGGCGATGTGGAGTTCGCCGGTCACCCCGATCGGCACCGGGTTCAGGGCCTCGTCGAGGACGTAGGCCCGGGTGTTGCCGATGGGGGTGCCGATCGGGACCACGCCGTGCTCGACCGTCGCGGCGGTCAACCGGGTGGTGGTGACGCCGATGGTGGTCTCGGTCGGCCCGTAGTGGTTGAACACGGCGCGGTCGCCGGCCGCGTGCAGCAGCTCGCGTACCCACGGCGCCGGGGCCGCCTCACCGCCCAGGATCAGGGTGCGGGCGGGCAATACGGAGGCGGGGCCGCCGCGTTCGGCGAGCGCGGCCAGGTGGGAGGGTACGGCCTTGACGTGGTCGATCCGGTGCTCGGCCAGGTAGTCGGTCACGGCTTCGGGGTCGAGCACGGTGTCGGCGTCGAGGATGTGCAGGTGGCCGCCGCTGACCAGGGAGGTGAACACGGTCGTGTTGCCCAGGTCGGTGACCTGGGACTGCAGCAGCGCGTAGCGGGCTCCCGGTGTGCCCAGGCCGATGCGCGCGGGCACCGAGGTCACGTAGTTGGCCAGCGCGCCGTGGGTGACCGCGACGCCCTTGGGTGTACCGGTCGACCCGGACGTGTAGATCACGTAGGCCAGTCCGGCGGGATCGAGCACCGGATCCGGTACGGGGTCCGCCGTGCCCGGCCCGGTGGGCAGGTCGTCCATCGAGACCATGCGCACCTTGCCGGCCGGGAGGTCGTCCAGGACCTCTTCGGTGGCGATCAGCAGCACGGCCCGGCTGTCCGTGAGCAGGAAGGCGATCCGGTCCACCGGTTGGCGGGCGTCGATCGGGACGTACGCGGCACCGGCCTGCCATACGCCCAGGATCGCCGAGGTCATCGCGAGGCCCTGGGGCAGGCACAGGCCCACCACGGATTCCGGTCCGACACCGGATTCGAGCAGGTACCGGGCCACCAGGTCGGCGTGCTCGCGCAGTTCGGCGTACGAGGTGCGCGTTCCGCCGCAGGTCACCGCCGGGGCGTCGGGGGTCCGTGCGGCCCGGGCGCGGAAGAGCTGCGCGATGGTGTGCCGCGGAACGTGGAGCGTGGTGTCGTTCCACTCGGCCAGCACGCGGGTCCGCTCGGCCCGGTCGAGCAGGCTCACCCGGCCGGCCCGGATGTCGGGATTCTCGGTCACCGCGCGCAGCACCCGGACCCAGCGTCGCGCGATGGTACGGGCCGAATCCGCGTCGAACAGGTCCACGGCGGCGGTCACCGAGCCGGTGAGTCCCGCGGGTTCGGCCCGCTTGTCGAAGGTCTCGGTCACCATGACGTCGAGGTCGAATTTCACCCCGGGGCGTTCTTCCGGTAGCAACTCAACGGTGACGCCGGGTAGTTCCAGCACCGTTTCGACGTCTTCCTGCATCGTCAGCACGACCTGGAAGAGTGGGTGCCGGGCCGTGGACCGGGTGGGGGCGAGTTCTTCGACGAGTCGCTCGAAGGGCACGTCCTGGTGGGCGAAGGCGCCCAGGGTGGTGCGTCGGACCCGGGCCAGCAGTTCGGTGAACTCGGGGTCGCCGGTGAGGTCGGTCCGCACGACGACCGTGTTGACGAAGCAGCCGATTAGGGGATCAAGCGCCTCATCGGTACGGCCGGCCACCGCCGAGCCGATCGGGATGTCCGTACCGGCGCCCAGGCGGGACAGCAGCAGGGCCAGGGCCGCCTGGAGCACCATGTAGACGGTCACCCCCTCGGCCCGGGCCAGTTCCACCAACGCGCGGTGCAGGTCCGCGGGCACGTCGAGCGGGACGCTGTGTCCGAGATGGCCGGCGACGGCGGGCCGGGTTCGGTCGGCGGGGAGGGCCAACTCCTCGGGAGCACCTGCCAGGGCCGTGCGCCAGTGGTCGATCTGGGCTCGGATCGGGCTGTCCGGATCGTCTTCCGCGCCGAGGAACTCCCGCTGCCACAGGGCGTAGTCCGCGTACTGGACCGGCAACGGCGCCCAGTCCGGGGCGCGACCCGCCCGCCGGGCCGCGTAGGCGGTCGAGATGTCGCGGCCGAGCGGTCCCATCGACCAGCCGTCGGCGGCGATGTGGTGCACCACCACGACCAGCACGTACTCGCCGGATCCGGGGGCGGGATCGGAACCGCTCCGGGCCTCGCCTCCGGCCTCGGCGGCGCGGTCGTCGTCACCGCCCGCGAACAACCAGGCCCGGAAGGGAGGTTCCACCGCGAGGTCGAACGCGTGCGTCGCCGCGCGCTGTACGGCCGAGGGAAGTTCGTCCTCCGGGAGGTGGATCGTCGACAGGCTCCACCCCGCCTCGTTCGTCGGCAGGATGCGCTGGTACGGGCGGCCGTCCTCGGCCGGGAGCACCGTGCGCAGCACCTCGTGCCGCTCCAGCACATCGCGCAGCGCGGCGGACAGGGCCGCCGGGTCCAGGTCGCCGGACAACCGCAGGATGATCGGCGCGTTGTAGGTGGTGCCGCGTCCTTCCAACTGGGCCAGGAACCACAGTCGTTGTTGTGCGAAGGACAGCGGGATCCGGTCGGGACGGGTCTGCGCGGCGAGCACGGGCCGGTTGCGGGTCGAGCCGGTGATCGCGCCGGACAGGTGTGCGGCGAGACCGGCGGGGGTGGGGGTGCGGAACAGCTCGCGCATCTCCAGGTCGACGCCCAGCAGTGCGCGGACGCGGGAGATCAGTCGGGCGGCGAGGAGCGAGTGGCCGCCGAGTTCGAAGAAGTTGGCGTCCGGTCCCACCGACGGCAGATCCAGGACGTCGGCGAAGATCCCGCGGAGGATGTCCTCTTCCGGGGTGGTCGGCCTGTCGACGGCCGTGTGCCATCGCGGGTCGGGCAGCGCGTTGCGATCGATCTTGCCGCTGACGGTCAGCGGGAACGCGGGCAGCGGCACGATGGCCGAGGGCACCATGTACTCCGGCAACCGCTGGGCCAGGAACCGGCGCAGCGCCTCGGCCGTGGCACCGTCGCCCCACACGTCGAGGTCGGCGACCGTGCCCGCGACGGCGCCGCCGGCCTCGCCCGGGGCCTCCGGGCCGACCACGTAGCCCAGCAGCCGCCGGTCGCCGGAATCGCTCTCCCGGGCGATCACCACGGCCTGGCCGACGAGTGGGTGGGTCCGCAGTGCCGCCTCGATCTCGGCCGGTTCGATCCGGAAGCCTCTGATCTTGATCTGCTCGTCGACCCGCCCGGCGAAGGCGAGTTGCCCGTCGGGGGTGCGGCGCACCCGGTCTCCGGTGCGGTACATCCGCCCGCCGGCCCCGAACGGGTCGGCGACGAAGCGTTCGGCGGTCGGCCCCGGGCGGCCCAGGTAGCCCCGGGCCAGGCTCGGGCCGGCGACGTAGAGCTCGCCGGTGACCCCGATCGGGACCGGGGCGAGGCAGTGGTCGAGGACGTACACCCGGGAGTTGGTGATCGGCGTGCCGATGTCGGGGTCGGTGTCCGGGCGCAGCGGCCGGGACATGGTCGCGCAGACGGTGGTCTCGGTCGGCCCGTAGGCGTTGATCATGCGTCGGCCGGGTGCCCATCGGCTCGCCTGCTCGCGGCCGAGGGCCTCGCCGGCGGAGACCAGGGTGCGCAGACGGGTCAGGTCTCGGGGGTCGAGGAGGGGGAGCACCGCCGGTGGCAGCGTGGCGTGGGTGACCCGGTGTCGGGTGATCACGTCGGCGAGGCCGCTGCCCGGGAGCAGTTCCTTGGCCGGGGCCACCACCAGGGCCGCCCCGGTGCACAGTGCCATCACGATTTCCCAGGTCGCGGCGTCGAATCCGATCGAGGCGAATTGCAGGATCCGGCTGTCCGGGGTGACGTCGAGCCGGTCGACCTGGGCGGTGACCAGGGAGGCGATGCCGGCGTGGGTCAGGGCCACGCCCTTGGGTCGTCCGGTGGAGCCCGAGGTGTAGATCACGTAGGCCAGGTCGGCGAGCCGGGCGCGGGCGGGGATCGGGTCGGCGGGTCGGGCGTCGATCGCGGCGCGGACCGAGGGGTCGTCCAGGGCGACGGTGAGCAGGCCGCGTACGGGGAGGTCGTCGAGGAGGTCGTCCGAGCCGAGCAGGACCGAGGCGCGGCTGTCGGTGAGCATGTACGCGAGGCGTTCCAGTGGTTGGCGCGGGTCGACGGGCAGGTAGGCGGCGCCCGCCTTGAGCACGGCGGTCAGCGCGACGATCAGCTCGACGCCTCGGTCCAGGACCACCGCGACCACCGATTCGCGGCCCACCCCCAGCGCGGTCAGGTGGGCCGCCAGGCGGTTCGCGCGGGCGTCGAGTTCGGCGTAGTCGATCCGGTCGGTGTCGGAGAGCACGGCGGGGGCGTGCGGTGCGTGTTCGACCCGGGCGCGGAACATGTCGGCGGCGGTCAGTGCCGGTACCGCGGTGGTGGTGTCGTTGCCGCGGGTGGTGAGCGTGTGCCGCTCGTCCGGGTCGAGCAGGTCGATCCGGCCGATCGGGTCGGCGGGGTCGGCGGCGGCGATGCTGCGCAGCACGCGCAGGAAGCGCGTGGCGAGGTCGCCGGCCGTCTCGGGGTCGTGCAGGTCGAGGTTGACGTCGACGTCGATGTCGAGGCCGGTGTCGGCGGATCGGTCGTAGACGTTGAGCTGGCGGTCGACGATCGGGCCGTGCGAGAGGTTGCGGACGGTGGCGGGGCAGTCGCCGAAGCGCATCGAGTAGTCGAAGCTCATCACGTTCACGACCAGGCCGCACAGCGCCGCGCCGTCGACGCTGTTCAGGTCGCGGAGCATGTCCTCGTAGCGGTAGCGCTGGTGGCGCAGGCCGGAGAGCACGGCGGTGGAGGTTTGCGCGACGAGTTCGCCGACGGTGGTTCGCGGGTCCAGCCGCAGGGGCAGCGGCATCACATTGGAGGTCATGCCGGGGATGGCGAGTGCGCGGCGCCCGGTTCGGCCCAGCACGGGGATGCCCAGGATCACGTCGCGGGCGCCGGTGCTGCGGTGTTGGTGCGCGGCGGCGGCGGCGATGACCAGTCCGGGGAGGTTGGTGCGCAGCCGGGCCGCGGCGGCCTTGAGTCGGGTGGTGTCGCGCGGGTCGACCGCGTCGCTGTGCCGGGTCTGCGCGCTGGGCAGGCTGCGCGCGTAGCGGGTGTCGGGGGCCGAGGTCTCGGCGGGGCCGGAGAGCGTGTCGTGCCAGTATCGCCGGTCGCGCTCGAAGTGTGCCGAGGCGCGGTAGGCGCGGTCGGCGTCGATGAGCACCGAGACCGATTCCAGGGGCGGTTCGTCGGGGGTGCGGCCGGCCAGCAGCGCGGTGTAGACGCGGGCGACCCGGTCGGCGATCAGCGATCCCGCGTGGCCGTCCATCACCAGGTGGTGGGCGCGCTGATACCACAACACCCGGCCGGGCGCCAGGGTGAGCACGACGGAGGTGAACAGGCGGTCGGTGCACGGGTCGAGCCTGCGGGCCAGGTCGCGGCGCATCCAGTTGTCGGCCGCGGCTCGCGGGTCGGCCTCGGCGCCGACGTCGACCACGCGCACGGGGTGCTCGTCCGCCGGGTCCGGGTATTGGCGGGGTGCGCCGTCGACGGTGCGAAAGCGGAGCCGGTGGGTCTCGGCCTGGTCGAGCACGCGGTGTACGGCGCTCACGAACAGGTCCACGTCCACGTCGCCGTGGATCTCCAGGTATTCGCCGACGTTGTAGACCGTGTGCTCCGGTGCCACCTGGTGCGCGTACCACACGCCCAGTTGACCGGCCGTCAGTTCCCAAAGCCCAGGCGCGGTTGCGGCCATTCGCTCTCCCCCAGGTGATGTCGGCGGCCGCGACCGGGAGAAGGTCGGTACTTCTCCATGGAGATCCGTGCGGACCGGCCGAGACGAGTGTGGTCCGCGGCGTGTGCCGATTCGGGAATCCGTCGTCGGTTTCACCCGTGCGTCGACGGAATTCTCGGCCGGATCCGACTCGACCGGATTTGCTGCCGCCCTTCCGGTCGAGGGCGTCCGGCCTTGCCTGGGCGGCTTTTTTCGGGATTCTCTTCGCTTCCGGCCGTCATCCTCATCAGCGTGCTCGGGGGATGTCAACCGGTCGATCGCAGTTGGGCGTTCGGCGGATTCGGCGCCGCTCGTTCAACTGCGGCGGCGCCACGGTTGAACACCCGCGGGCCCCGCTCGCGGGTGTCGTCCCAGGTGGTCGCGTTGAGCCCGGTGGCCTGCCGATGACATGGTGAATCGCGGCGAGTTCGCGGCGAGCCGGTCGCCTCGGCGCCCGCTACGGTCGGGGCGCGTACGCTCGGGCCGGCGTGGCCCGGGGGCGGCATCCCGTTCCCGACGGCGAATGGAACTCATCGACCATGCCTTACCTGCACGCCAATGGCATCCGGCTTTCCTACGAGCGCTCGGGTCGCGGGGAAAGTGTTCTTCTCATCATGGGTTCGGGCGCCGCGGGCCGGGTCTGGACCCTGCATCAGACACCCGCGCTGCATCGGGCGGGATTCGAGACGGTCGTCTTCGACAATCGGGGAATCGCGCCCTCGGATGTGCCGCCGGGGAAATACTCGCTCCAGGACATGGTGGCCGATACCAAGGGTCTGATCGACGCGTTGGATCTGGCTCCGTGTCGCCTGGTCGGACTTTCCCTGGGTGCCTTGATCGCACAGGAACTCGCGGTACACCACCCGGAGTCGGTGCACAGTGCGGTGCTCATCGCCACGCGGGCCCGTTCGGACGCCGTCCGGCGCGCGCAGACCCTCGCGGAACGGGCGGTGGAGCGGGACGGTGTACGCCTGCCGCCCGCCTATCGCGCGTTGAACACGGCGATCCAGATGTTGTCGCCGACCACGTTGAACGACGACGCCTCGGCCGCGCCGTGGCTGGAGATCTTCGAGCTGTCCGGCGACGCGGACTCCACCGGTGGCCAGGCCTGGGTGGACCTGGACGTGGATCGGCGTGCGGAGTTGGGCAGGATCACCGTGCCGTGTCGGGTGGTGGCGTTCGCCGACGACCTGATCTCTCCCGTGCATCTGGCCGCCGAGGTGGCCGACGCCATCCCGGACTGCGACCTCGTCACGATCCCCGACGCGGGCCACCTGGGCCACCTGGAACGTCCCGAGGAGGTCAACTCGGTGATCGTCGAGTTCCTCGAAAAGTACTGAGAGGAAGTTCCGTGAGCATGATGGCCGCCCCGGGCATGGGGCCGACGCTGCGCCTGGACGATTCGATCACCCGGCAGCGGGTCTCGCCGGGCACGGTCCGGCGCGTGCTCCCGTACGCGGGCCGCCACCGCCACTGGGTGGTGCTGGCGCTGGTGGCGACGATCGTGGACGCGGTCATCATGGCCGCGAGTCCGTTGATGTTGAAGACGGTCATCGACGACGGCATCCGGCCGGGCGACTTCTCCGTCGTGGTGTGGTTGTCCGTGGCCATCGCGGTGTTGGCCGTGGTGGACGCGGGGGCGATCTACTGCCAGGCGTGGTTCTCCGGGCGGGTCGGCGAGGGGTTGGTCTACGAGCTGCGCACCGAGGTGTTCACGCACGTGCAGCGGCAGCCGTTGGCGTTCTTCACCCGCACCCAGACCGGGTCCCTGGTCAGCCGGCTGAACACCGACATCATCGGTGCGCAGCAGGCGGTGACGACGTTGTTGACGCAGGCGGTGTCCACGTTCCTGACGGTGGGTCTGGTGCTGGCCGCGATGTTCTATCTCTCGTGGCAGATCACCCTGGCCGCGCTGGTGCTGATCCCGATCTTCCTGGTGCCCGCGCGGTACTTCGGTCGGGCGATGCAACGACTGGCCCGGGAGGAGATGCAACTCGACGCCGAGATGGGCTCGATGATGAACGAGCGCTTCAACGTCTCGGGTGCGATGCTGGTCAAGCTGTACGGGCGCCCGGGGGAGGAGTCCGACGCGTTCGCGCGGCGGGCGGCCCGGGTGCGCGACATCGCGGTGGTCTCGAACGTGTACGCGCGGCTGTTCTTCATCCTGGCGACGTTGTTGACCGCGCTGACCACCGCGCTGGTCTACGGGTTCGGCGGGCGGCTGGCCATCGACGGCACCCTGGAGATCGGCGCGCTGGTGGCGATGGTCGCGCTGTTGTTGCGGTTGTACGGGCCGATCAATCAACTCTCCAGCATCCAGGCGAGTTTCATGACCGCGCTGGTGAGCTTCGATCGGGTCTTCGAGGTGTTGGACCTGCAACCGCTGATCGTGGAGGACCCGCAGGCGCACGACCTGCCCGCGGCGAGCGACGACGGCACGTCGGGCCTGGATCTGGAGTTCGACGACGTGTGGTTTCGCTATCCCCGCGCCGAGGAGGTGTCGCTGGCCTCGTTGGAGAGCACCGGGGCGCGGGTGCGGGAGACGGCGCAGGACGACTGGACGTTGCGGGAGTTGAGCTTCACCGTGCCGCAGGGCGGGATGACCGCGCTGGTCGGCTCCTCGGGCGCGGGCAAGACCACGATCACCAATCTGGTGCCGCGGCTGTACGACCCGGTTCGCGGCGCGGTCCGGGTGGGCGGGCACGACCTGCGCGAGCTGACGTTGACCTCGCTGCGGGACACGATCGGCGTGGTCACCCAGGACGCGCACCTGTTCCACGACACGATCCGGGCGAATCTGATGTACGCCCGCCCGGAGGCGACCGAGGCCGAGGTGGTCGCCGCGTGCGAGGCCGCCCGGATCCAGGAGGTGATCGACGCGCTGCCCGAGGGCCTGGACACCGTGGTCGGCGACCGCGGCCACCGGCTCTCCGGCGGTGAGAAGCAACGGGTGGCGCTGGCCCGGCTGTTGCTCAAGTCGCCGCCGATCGTGGTGCTGGACGAGGCGACCGCGCACCTGGATTCGGAGTCCGAGGCGGCGATTCAGCAGGCGTTGGAGACCGCGCTCAAGGGCCGGACCTCGCTGGTGATCGCGCACCGCCTGTCCACGATCCGCGACGCCGACCAGATCCTGGTGGTGGACGCGGGTCGGATCGTGGAACGCGGCACGCACCACGGCCTGTTGGCGGCCGGCGGCATCTACGCCGACCTGTACCGCACGCAGTTCGCCCAGCGCAAGGACGTCCCGGACCCGGACCTGCTCCCGGAGACCGCCGCGCCGGGACCGGCCTGACCGCAACGCCCCTCTCCCCCCTCCCATCGGCCCGGTCCGCCCGGGAACGGCCGGGGTGCGCCGCGACATCGCGGCGCACCCCGGCCGTTTCGTCGTTTCACCGGTGGGCGATCGTGTTCGAATCCGTGTGCGCCACGCCACACGCAGTAGACTAAAGTGCTAGCATCCTAGTTAAAGCGGAGTGACCATGATCGACTTCCATTTGGACACCCGCTCCGGTGTATCCCCGTACCTGCAGTTGGTCCATCAGGTCCGACAGGCCCTGCGCCTGGGCATGTTGTCGGTCGACGACCAGCTGCCGACGGTCAAGGAGGTCGTCTCCAAGCTCGCGATCAACCCCAACACCGTGCTCAAGGCCTATCGCGAGCTCGAACACGAGGGCCTGGTCTCGCCCAGGCCGGGCGTGGGCACCTTCGTCACCCGCACGCTCACCGACGGCTCGCTGGCGGCACACGAGAGCCTGCGCGAGGAGTTGCGGGGCTGGCTGGACCGGGCCCAGGCAGCGGGCCTGACCACGGACAGCATCGAGGCTCTGCTCATGACCACCTTCCGGACCACGCTGCGGTCCACCGAAGCAGCCCATACGGAAAACGTGCGAACACCAGAAAGGTGAGGCAATGACTCCGGTTCTGGAAACCGAGGGACTCGGCAAGCGCTACGGCCGGCACGACGCCCTGGCCGACTGCACGCTGAGCGTGCCCTCCGGGCGCATCATCGGCCTGGTCGGCCCCAACGGGGCCGGCAAATCGACGCTGCTGGGTCTGACCTGCGGCCTGATCGCCCCGACCGCCGGCACCATCAGCGTGCTCGGCAGCCGACCCGCCGCGAGCGCCGACCAGTTAGCCCGGGTCGGTTTCGTCGCGCAGGACACCCCGGTGTACCCGGGCCTGACGATCGCCGACCACCTGCGCATGGGGGCGCGGCTGAACCCGCGCTGGGATCGGCGGTTGGCCGAGGAACGGATCCGCCAACTCGGCCTGGACCCGGCGCAGAAGGCCGGCCGCCTCTCCGGCGGCCAGCGCGCCCAACTCGCGCTCACCATCGCCGCGGCCAAACGCCCCGAGCTGCTGATCTTCGACGAACCGGTGGCCGCCCTCGACCCGCTCGCGCGCCGCGCGTTCCTCCAGAACCTGATGGAGGTCGTGGTCGAGATCGACGTGAGCATCATCCTCTCCTCGCACCTGCTCTCCGACCTGGAGCGGGTCAGCGACTACCTGATCGTGCTCGCCGCCGGACGCGTGCAACTCGCCGGCGAGGTGGACGAACTGCTGGCCAGCCACTACCGCTTGACCGGGGCACGCGGTGACCTCGACGCGCTGCCCTCGGCGATCAACGTGGTCACCGCCGAACACACCGCGCGGCAGAGCACGTTGGTGGTGCGAACCTCCGGCACGGTGCCGCACCATGTCAGTGCCGCCGAGCATGTGGACCTGGAGGACATGGTCCTGGCCTACATGACCCAGGCCGCCGACAGCGCCGCGGGGCTGCCCACGCCGCGTACCCGGATCCAGACCTCGGAGGCCCCGCGATGATCTGGCTCACCTGGCGACAATTCCGCACCCAGGCCCTGATCGCGCTCGGCGCGCTGGCCGTGCTGGCGATCTACCTGGTCTTCCTCGGCCTGTCCATCCGCGACGACTACGACGCGCACATCGTCGGCTGCCAGGCGCTGAACACCTGCGCCACCGCGAAGGACGCCTTCGAATCCGACTACAAGGCGCAACTGACCCTCGTCGGCGCCCTGCTCATCGTCGTCCCGGCCATCCTGGGCACCTTCTGGGGCGCGCCGCTGGTCACCCGCGAACTCGAGAGCGGCACCCACCGACTCGTCTGGAACCAGAGCGTGACCCGCGCGCGCTGGCTCGCGGTCAAGCTCGCCGTGATCACCGTCGCCGCGCTGGTCCTCACCGGAGTCTTCTCCGCCCTGCTGACCTGGGCGGCCCGCCCCTTCGACCGGCTCCAGGGCACCCGGTTCACCCCGCTCGTCTTCGACGCGCGCAACCTCGTGCCGCTGGGCTACGCCGTCTTCGCGTTCGTCCTGGGCACCACCATCGGCCTGCTGATCCGACGCACGCTGCCGGCCATGGCCGTCACGCTGGTGCTCTTCGCGCTCGTGCAGGTGGTGATGCCGTACGTGCGGCCGCACATGCTCCCGGCCAAGGAGGCGGCGGTCGCGGTGAACGGCACCACGCTGCCCCGGGTGAGCAGCTTCATCCTGGACGGCGACGCCGGCGGACCGGACGAACGGGTCTCCACCGGCGCGACGCTGCGCATCGAGGACTACCGCATGCCGGGCGCGTGGGTGCTGACCGGATCCACCAAGATCCGCACCGCCGACGGCAAGCCCGCCACCACCGGTCCCGAGGTGCAGAGCTGCCTGGAGCCCGCGAAGTCCGGGTTGGCCGAGTCCGGCGAGTGCCTGGCCGCGCAGAACCTGCACTTCGACGTGAAGTACCAGCCCGCCGGCCGGTACTGGACCTTCCAGTGGGCCGAGACCGCGATCTTCCTCGGCGGCGCGCTGCTGCTCGCGGGCTTCGCGCTCTGGCGCATCCCCCGCAGCCTCACCTGAGCCGGTGGCCCGTGGCCGGTCCCACCGGACCGGTCGCCGGCCGCGGCAACTCCCCCGCACGCCCGATCGGCCGACCGCGTGGGACGCGGTCGGCCGATCGGGCGTGCGGGTCGGCGCCGGGTCAGCACTCCCGCGGACGCGGGACCGAACCGGCACGCCGGGATGTCACCAGCGCCACTCCTGCTGCCCGAACAGGTGCCCGGCCTTGATCCCGTGGTCGGCACACCAGGTCAGGAACTCGTCCACCTGCTTGAGCTGGTAGGTGTCCTCGTTGTAGGTGGTGGCCATCACGTGGCCCAGCCAGCTCTCCTCGCCCATCGCGTAGACGTACGCCTCGTTCGCCCCCAGCTCGGTCATGATCGCGGCGGCCTGCTCCGCGTTCGAGCCGGACAGCTTGCGGGACTTGCTCATCTTGCGGGTCACCGGCTTGGTCAGCAGCGCCTGGTAGAGCCAGGTCAGCGGCGCGCCGTCGCACTCCATGCCCAGGAACGCGTAGTGCGCGGTGCCCAGGTGGTTGCGCACGTGCCGGTAGAGCTGCGGGTCGATCCCGGAGGAGTCCGCACCCACGTACGCGGTGCGCCCGGCCAGCTCCACCCAGTACGTCGACTTGCCCCGAATGTCCAGGTCGCAGTGCTCGCCCAGGAACGGCGTGGCGACCACCTTGCCGCCCGGGAACGGCACCTCCTCGAAGTCGTCGACCTCGATCACGGGAAAGCCCATGTGCCGCAACATCAGCGCCATGGAGGGGTCCTCGAGGTTGCCGCGCGAGGGGCGCGGGACCACGATCGCACCGACCCGGCCGCGCAGTTGCAGCAGCGTCTCCAGCACGATGTGGTCCTGGTGGCCGTGCGTGATCAGCGCCAGGTCGATCCGGTCCGGCAGGTCGTCCAGGGTGTACCGGTCGCCGGCGGAGCTGTCCGCGCTGATGAACGGGTCGGTCACGATCGCCGCCTCGGGGGTCTGGAGTACCAGACACGCGTGCCCGAAGTAGCGGATCCGGCCGCCCGCCTCGATGTGCCGATCCTCGGCGAGACTGGGCCGATCGCTGAGCAGCGTACCCAGTTGTCCGGCCTGCGCGTCGTCGAGTTCGAGCGCCTCGCGCAGTCGGCCGAGCGTGCTCGCCGTGGTGCGGGCGCGGAACAACTCCTCGAGACCGGGATGCCGGAAGGGGATGGGCAGTTCCAGCACGTCCGGTCCGGGCAGCCGGGGCGTGCTCAGGATGAACGGCCGCTCGGTGCCCGGCTCCAGGGACAGTTGCACCGATTGTCGGGACTCGACGTACGCCTCGCTCGCGTAGGCCAGCGGCTCGATGAAGCGTACCGAGGCCTGGTTGTCGGTGTCGTAGGCCAACTCGACCAGGCCGCCCAGCTCGGGCGGGAGTTTGGGGTACAGCGGGGTCAGGTCGAACCCGGTGGCGTTGGCCCGCAGCAGCTCCTGCGCCTCGGCCACCGCAGCGGCCAGGCGCAGCATGTCCGCCCGTTCCCGCTTGATCGTCTCCAGCAACTCCTTGACCTCGGCCGAGCGTTCCGCGCCGATGTTGACGAAGTAGCCCCCGCGCAGCGCCGGGTTGTCACTGGCGGCGATGTGCACCTGGGGCGACTGCACGTACGACTCCAGCATCGGCACCTGGAGATAGGCCAGGTTCATCGCCGCCTGGATCGGCGCCACCGTGTGCAGCCAGGCGTAGAACCTGTCCACGAGTGGTTCGACGATGACCTTCGAGCGCAGGAAAACAGGTGTATCCGTCATCTGGGCACTCCGCTTCGAGGAGATCCGGGGAAATGGACGACCCTGGCGGGCAGACCAGGCAGCCATGGCGTGCGTGCGCCGCGTCGTGCGCCGCTCACGGCGGCGCGACCGGCGCCATCGGCGGACATCCGACGTCGGCCCTGGACGAAGGCGCCCGGGCAGAAGGGTGATGCGGGCACCGCCGCTGCCATTTTCGGACCGGTCGGGCGGACGGACAACCGCGCCTGCTCGTACAGGCGTTCAACTGCGGCGGCGCATCGGTTGAACGCCCGGGCCGGCCCGGGCGCCCGGGCCGCGGTGTACCCGCCGCCGCGGCCGGCCGGCCTGTCCGCCCCGTGTCGGCGCCGGTAGTGTCCGTGGGCCATGGGCCGGGTGCGGCGGCGCTCGCCGACGCCCTCGTCCGTTCCCGCAGCACGCACCTTCCCATGCCCGAGCACTTCCGCCCGGCCGCCGAAGGACACTCGCATGATCGATGACCTGGACCACGCGCCGGATCTGGTGACGCTGCTGCGCGGGCACGCGGCCGAGCGGCCGCAGGCCGAGGCGGTGGCCTTCCTCGCCGATCCGGACGACCCGGTGGGCGGATTGCGGCGCCGCACCTACGCCGAGTTGGACCGCGAGGCACGCGGCCGGGCCGCCTGGCTGCAACAGCGCCTCGCGCCGGGCTCGCGGGTGCTCCTGCTGCACCCCAACGGTCTCGAGTTCGTCGCGGCCTTCCTGGGCTGCCTGTACGCCGGGATGATCGCCATCCCGGCTCCCCTGCCGGGGCGATACCGGCATCAGCGGCAACGACTCGTCGGGATCGCGGCGGACGCCGGGATCGGCGCCGTGCTGACCACGTGCGCCGACGCGGCCGAGGTGCGCGAGTGGCTCGCCGGCTCCGGAACGGCCGACGTCCCGGTCGTCGCCGGCGACGAACCGGGCCTGGCCGACGACGCGGACGCCTGGACACCGGTGCCGCTGGACCGATCCACGACCGCTCTGCTGCAATACACCTCGGGCTCGACCGGCAGCCCCAAGGGCGTGGTCGTGCGGCACGGCAACATCCTGCACAACGCCCTCGCCGGGATGCGCGCCATGACCTGGCCCGAGGACATGCGGCTGGGCGGGTGGTTGCCGCTCTACCACGACATGGGCCTCAACGCCCAGTTGTTGTGGGGCCTGCTGGCCGGCGGCAGCACCGTGCAGATGCAGCCGAGCGCCTTCGTGCGACGCCCGTTGCGCTGGTTGCGGCTGATCGACGCGTACGGCGTCAACGTCTCGTTCGCGCCCAACTTCGCCTTCGAGCTGTGCCTGCGCAAGATCGGCGAGGCGGACGTGGCCGGCCTGGACCTGTCCCGCTGGGACGTGGCGGTGTGCGGCTCGGAGCCGATCGACCCGCGCGTGCTGGCCGCGTTCGCGCAGCGGTTCGCCCCGGCCGGCTTCCGGCCGCAGTCCCTGCTGCCCGGCTACGGCCTGGCCGAGGCCACGTTGTACGTGTCCGGGCGGCGCGGACGGACGCCGCTGACCACACGCGTGGACCTGGGCGCGCTCGCCCGGGGCACGTTCGTGCCCGCGACGCGGGGCGGGGCCACGCGCGAGGTGATCAGCTGCGGCCCGCCCACCGAGGCGTGCGAGATCCGCGTGGTGGATCCGGACTCGCGCGAGGTGCTGCCCGAGGGCCGCCTGGGCGAGATCTGGGTGCGCGGACCGGGCGTCGCGGGCGGCTACTGGGGGCACGGCGACGGCGGCGGCGTGTTCGGCGCGCGCACCGCGCCCGGCGAGGACGACGGCGACTATCTGCGCACCGGCGACCTGGGGGTGCTCCACGACGGCGAGTTGTACGTACAGGGTCGCCTCAAGGACATGCTGATCGTGCACGGGCGCAACGTGTATCCGCAGGACGTGGAGCAGGAGTTGCGCGTCCATCACCCGGAACTGGGACGGGTGGGCGTGGTGTTCGACACCGGCACCAACGGTTCGACGGCCGGGTCCGCCGAGGTCGTGGTCACCCACGAGGTGACCGGGGTGCCCCAGGAGCGCCTGCCCGCGCTCGCGGCCGCGATGCGCCACACCGTGGGCCGCGAGTTCGGCGTGCGGGTGGGCACCGTGGCGCTGCTCAGCCCGGGCACCGTGTTGCGCACCACCAGTGGCAAGGTCCAGCGCTCGGCGATGCGCGAGTTGTTCCACGAGGGCCGGTTGGCCTCGCTCTACCGGGATCCGCAGTAGCCGTCCGCGCCGGCGCGCGGGATCGGATCGGATCGATCCCCGCGCCGCGCGGCGCCGTGACCAAGGAGCCGCACATGCCCGCTTCTCCCGCGCACGTCCTGCGGGCCGAGTTGCAGAGCTGGCTCTGCGACTTTCTGGCCGAGGAGTTGAAGCTCTCGCGCGACGCGATCGATCCCGGCACGCCGATGACCGACTACGGGCTGGACTCGGTGGCGGCGTTGTCCGTGCTCGCCGAGGCCGAGGAGCGGGTGGGTTTCGAGATCGAACCGGACGCGCTCTGGGAGTTCCCGACGGTCGCCGCGTTCACCGAGTCGTTGGTGGGCCGGATGGTGGCGGCGGACGCGACGGTCGGCGGCGACGGGCCACCGTGAACAACACGCCCAGCAGCATGCCGCCGACCACGCACACCAGCACGCCCGCCCGGGTGTCGAGCAGGAAGGCCAGGACGATCGCGGTGGCGTAGAGCATCGGGCCGGCCACCCGCACGGTGCGATTCATGACTGCCTCGATCTCAAGGGAGCGTGGGGGCCGGCAGCGGCCGGCCGGCGGATCGGGCGGTGGTCGCGCAGTCGTGGATCGGCCGGCCGCTGCCGTGCCACACGGACAGGGCGTACGCGCTGAACGGGTAGTGGATCCGGGCCCGCGGCACCGCGACCCGGCCCCGGACCGGACCGGCGTCGCTATCGGTGTCCACGCCGACGCCGGTGCCGGTGTCCGTGTCGGCGGCGATCTCGTCGTCGGCCGGGGGGACGTCGCCGTGCTCGCGCAGGATCGCCCACAGCGCGCCGGGCACCGCGAACTCGTGCGTCTCGGCCACCTTGTGGATGCCGGCCCGGAACACCGCGGCGGCGGCCAGGTCCAGCTCCGTCACCCGGTCCAGCTCCGCGCGCTCGGGCAGCCGGGCCGCCGCGACCGGGTCCGCGCCCAGCCGCTCGTAGAGGAAGTCCACCGCCGCGTACGCGTGTTGCCGAGCCCGGTCGGGGTTGCGCACCACGCGGTGCAGGATCGCCTGGTAGTGCACCTCCTCGTGGATCAACTCGTCGCCGAGTTCGGCGTACAGCGCCTCGCGCGGGAAGCGCTCGGGTTCGCGCCACGAGCGGGTGTAGTCGCCGAACCAGTACGCGGCGATCGGGTCGGGGTTGCCCGCGCGCAGGTGTTCGCCCAGCGCCGCGACCAGGTCGACCGTGCGCGTGCCGGTGGTGTGCGCGAGCACGCGCAGCGTGCAGCGCAACAGGCACTTGTGGAACAGCGTGAGCGGGATGCGCAGTTCCATGCCGCGCAGCCAGTCCTCGAAGTCCATCCGGGCGTGGCCGGTGACCACGTCGGCGATCAGGTCGGTGTTGCCCGGGTCGCACGGCATGCGTCGGGTGCTCAGCGCGTGCTCGTCGCGAAAGCGCGCGTGCGTGTAGTCGGTGTTGTTGAGCAGCAGCAGCGGGTAGACCACCGGCGATCCGCCCGCGGCGACCGCCTCCTCGACGCCGTCCAGGTGGGTGGCCAGCGACTCGCCGGGCAGGCCCCAGATCAGATCGGTGTAGGTCGGGATGCCCCGGTCGCGGAACTGCCGTTGCATGCGCCGGTAGTTGTCCACCCGGATGTTGGTGCGGTTGGCCAGTTGCAGCACCTCGGCGTCGAAGGACTGCGCGGACAGCGTGATCGCGCCGGTCAGGCCGGCCCGGTGCAGGATCGAGGCGATCTCCACGACGCGCCCGTTGGTGTTCTTGGCCCAGTTGGTCATCACCAGCAGCCGTTTGCGGTGCCGCGCGCACAACTCGACCAGGTGCCGGGCGATCTCGGTGTCGCGCGGCAGGATGCCGAAGTTGGCGTCCGCGATGAACAGTTGGGTGCCGTTGCCGGCGTGCGTGACGATCCGCTCGAGTTCGGCCCGGATGCGCTCCAGCGAGTATTGGCGGACCTTGGAGTTGGTGGCGCCGCCCCAGTAGCAGAACGCGCACGAGTACGGACAACCCCGGTTGGTCTCGTAGACGATCATCCGGGACGCGGCCAGATCCTGGTCCGACCACACGCCCGGATCCAGCAGCGGGGACGGGAGCGCGTCCAGGTCGCTCACCCGAGGCGCGGCGTCGGTGTCGATCGGGCGCCCGTTCGGCCCGGGCCGGCTGATCCCGGGGATCGCGGCCAACGCAGCGCCGAGCGTGGGGTCGGCGAGCGGGACCTCGGGGTGTGCCAGGAACGCCGACAGCAGGTCCCGAAAGCGCAACTCGCCCTCGCCGTGCACGAGTACGTCCACCCAGGGCGCCTGGGCGAACAGCTCGCGCTGCTGGTGGGTGACGTCGTTGCCGCCGACCACGATCCGACAGCGCGGCCAGCGCTCCTTGACCCGCCGGGCCAGCTCCAACGTGCGGACCCGGTTCCAGAAGTAGACGGTGAAGGCGACCGCGAGCGGGTCGTCCAGGCTGTCCAGCACGGTTCGGGCGGCGCGCGGGTAGGCGCCGCCGCCCTGCAGGTGCACGTGCTTGTGGAAGGTCGTCGCGGCGGCCAGCCCGGGATCGGCCTGGGCCGCCGCCTGGAGCTGCCCGAGCACGGCGCTGTAGCGGACGCCGGGCATCACGGTCAGCTCGACCAGGTGGACCTGGCGGCGACGGGCCGGTGCGGCGGGCGACGGCGACATCCGGGGAGCCTCCTGCTGGGGTCGGTGGCGACGCGATGGGCCCGCGGGTGCTCAGGTGACCGAGAGGGCGTAGTCGCCGTAGGCGATCAGTTGCACGCCGGTGCCCGGGGTGGCGGCCGGCGGGATGTGGCTGAGCGAGACCACCAGGCGGTCGACCACGTACTGCGGCGCGCGGGCTCCCTCGGGACTGCCCGCGAGCGCGGCCTCGCGGCTGCCCGCGTCCAGCGGTACGCCGTCCTTGCCGCCGGAGGCGGTCATCGTGTCCCGGACCTGGACGGCGGTGAAGGCGAGCACGCCGCCGTCGCGGGTGCGCAGCAGGAACGTCGGGTAGCGCGGCGCGTCGGCCGGGATCACCCGCTCCAGCAGGGCGCCCTTGGCGCGCAGCGCCTGCACTCCGGCGGTCCACCCGCCGGTGAGCTGCCCGGTGAGCGTCTTGGTCGGCGACAGCGGCACCTTGGGGTCGCGCTTGCCCTGGGCGTAGTCCTGGTACGCGCGCCCCAGCGCGGCCGGGTCGGCGAGCAGACCGGCGGTATCGGCGACCGCCGGGGCCCCGCCGCCGGCGTCCTGTTCCAGTTCGGGGATCTCGGAGCGGTCGGTGACGAACGGGTAGTAGGCGACCTTCCACGGCGCGTCCTCGCGCTCCTGCACGAACAGCAGGTACTTGGGCGAGGGGGAGACCGTGTCGGACTGGAGCAGTTGGGTGATCGCCACGAAGAACTTCGGATAGCCGGTCAGTCGGGGGAAGACGAACCTGGGCTGCACGTATCCGGTCGTGGGCACCACGACCGCCTGGGTCTTGGCCACCTGGAGTCCGGCCTTGCTGCCGGTCGAGGCGGGCGGCAGTTCGATCGCGTCCACCGCGGCCGGGTCCAGGCTCGCGTTGATCCGGGTGTTGGCCGCGGCGTACTCGTGCAGCAGCCGGGTGGCCTGTTCCACGCCCACCGGGGGCGCGGCACCCTGGGGTTTGGCCGGTTTGGGGTCGTCGGCGGGGGTGTCCCCGCAGCCGGCCAGCACGGCGCCGGCGACCAGCACGGCCGCGACGAGCGCGGCCAGCCGGCGGCGAACGCCCGAGGCCGCCCGGCGGGCTTCGCCGGGCGCGGCGGTAACGCGCACCGGGAGGGGGCGCGGTGCGCGCACATCCGGCGCGGCAGGTCCGGGCATCTGTCTCCGCCTCGGGTCGGTGGAACGGGGCGGTTCCGACGCCGCGGGAGGACGACTCCCGGGGCGCCGGAACCGGCTGTACGGACAGCGGTGGATCAGGGGGTCTCCCCCGTGCCGATCGGGTGCGGGCGCGGGCGATCACGTGCGGGCGCGGGTGCGGCCGATCGGCACTCGATCGGGCGTCGATCGGTGCTCACGCGGCCGATCGGGCCTGGATCAGGTGCTGGTGCAGCACGGCGAGCAGGAGCAGCTGTACGCGTCGCCGCCGGCGACCGAGTCCAGGTCGGCCTCGGACAACTCGCGCGTCTCCAGCAACGGCGAGTCCAGCACCCACAGTTCGTATCGACCGGTCTTGGCGCCCTCCGCCCAGGCGTGCACCTGGGCCTCCAGGTCGGGCTCGCCACCGGCCTCACGGATGATGCTGACCGTGGCACCGGCGGGTAGCTCGAAGCCCATTTCCGCGAGGGCGGCTCGCGGGTCCGATTCCAAGCGGGCCGCGTAGTCGTCGTCCGACCACGCCGAGGTCAGCACCTTGGCGTAGAAGCCGACGAACGCGGCTCTTTCCCTGGGCTCCATGCGAGCCTTCCTCTCCGCGACGTCGGTCGGGTGCGCTGCCGATCAGGTGCAGCAGCAGCACGGAGAACAGCAGCAGCAGTACGTGGTGTCGTCGGGGTTCTGCGGCGAGTCCAGGCCGCCGCCGGCGACCGACTCGAGGTCGGCCTCGGAGAGCTCGCGCAGCTCGATCTGCGGCGAGTTGGGCACCCGCAGCTCGTACGAGCCGGTCTCGGCGCCGCTCTCCCACAGCTCGACCTGGCTGTCCAGGTCCGGCTCGCCGCCGAGGTTGCGCACGATGCGCACCGTGGCGCCGGCGGGCAGTTCGAGGCCGTGCTCGGCCAGCGCGGAGCGCGGGTCGTTCTCGAGCCGGGCCGCGTACTCGTCGTCCGACCAGGCCGCGGTCAACACCTTCGTGTAGGACCTGACGAACGCGGCCCTGTCCCTGGGGTCCATCCGAATCTCCTTCATGGGGTCCGACTTCGGGTCGTGCAGCGAATTCCGCGCCGATTCGAATCGGTCCGGAATAACGATGTCTCACCTGCTCGGCGCCTGTTTCACGCCGGATTCGGATCGACGTCGGCTGCGATACCGGAAGCATGCGGAGGCGGCCGGCAGCCCGTCAATGCCCGAATTCATAATTGCCGGATCCCATGATTACGGCGCCCCTCCCCCACCTCCCACCCCTCACCTCCCGCAGGTCAAAGCGCCGGTCCGGGAGGCTAATCGGGGCACCCCCCAACGTTAGGCGGCACCCCCCGATAGGGATCCGAGGAGCACCCCCATACCCGAGTGCGCGAGTACCGGAGAAACAGCGGGGAATCGCCGAAACGACCTTGTCCGGGCGTATCGGCGGCGGCTAAGAATTACCGGCAGCAGCCGTCGACGCCGCTCGTGGAATTTCGACTACGCCGGGAGAGAATTCGTGGACCTGCCTCGTCTCAAGGCACATCTCGTCGCTCGCGCCTTCGGTCCCGACCGGGTCTTCCTCGTCTGCGAGGACGGCCACTACCTCGTCCAGGGCAAGGCGGTCACCGCCGTGTTGCCGTATCTCGACGGCACGCACACCATCGCGGAGATCACCGAGAAGCTGGCCGAACGCTTCACCATGGGTGAGGTGGTCTTCGCCGTCTCCAAGTTCCAGCGCTTCGGACACCTGGTGGACGGCGCGGTGGGCGAGGACCGGGCCGCCGCCGCGGCCTGGGAGGGCCTGGGACTGGACACCGCGACGGCGCTGCGCCGGCTCGGCGAGGCCCGGATCGAGGTCGCCGCGCTGGGCGCGGTGGACGCCGCCGCCGTGGTCGCCGCGCTGCGCGAGATCGGCGCGACGGTGACCCCGGTGACCCCGGCCGAGGTCGGCGCCGGGGCGAGTGGGGGACGGCGCGGACCGGACCTGACGGTGGTGCTCACCGACGACTACCTCGACCCCCGACTGGACGCGATGGACGCCCGGTTGCGTGCCGAGGGGCTGCCGTGGCTGCTCGCCAAGCCCACCGGCGCCGAGGTGTGGACCGGCCCCTACCTGGTACCCGGGAAGACCGGCTGCTGGCACTGCCTGGCCCACCGGCTGGCCGGCAACCAGCAGGTGGAAACCTTCCTGCGGCGGCGCGACGACGGCACCGTCGCGGACGAGCCGATCCGCACGTCGCTGGCCGCCACCGCGTGGTCGGTGGGCCTGTCCGCGCACCTGGTGGCGGCGTCCGCCGCCGAACTGCTGGCCGCGGGCCGCTCCGACCACGAGGGCGTGCTGGTCTCGCTGCACGTCGCCGGCCGGCGCCTGGAACAACACCGCCTGATCCGCCGACCCCAGTGTCCGGCCTGCGGCGACCCCTCGCTCCTGCTCGACCGGGATCCCCGCATCGAACTCGCCGACCAGCCGGTGGTGTTCGACGACGAGGGCGGCCACCGCACGATGCGCCCGGACGACACGTTCAAGCGCCTGGAGAAGCACATCAGCCGGCTGCTCGGCGCGATCAGCTCGCTGCGCCTGCTCAACGACGTCGACAACGGCGTCACCTTCAGCTACTCGGCGAGCCACAACTTCGCGGTCCCCGGGCACAACATCGCGATGTTGCGGCGCAACCTGCGCGGGCAGAGCGGCGGCAAGGGCCGCAGTGACGTCCAGGCCCGGGTCAGCGGGGTCTGCGAGGCGATCGAGCGCTACTCGGGCGTGTGGCGCGAGGACCGCACCACCGAGCCGGGCTCGTTCGCCGAACTGGGCCCGGACCTGGCCGTGCACCCCTACGACCTGTTGTTGTACTCCGACAACCAGTACGAGACGCGCGAGAGGTGGAACCGCGAATCCGCCGGACGGCTGCACCTGGTGCCCGAGCGCTTCGACGAGGACCGGCGCCTGCAGTGGTCCCGCGCGTGGTCGCTGACCGGCGACCGGCCCCGCCTGGTACCGGCCGGCTACTCCTGGTTCGGCCACCCCGACCTGCACGAGCACTTCTTCTGCTTCAGCGACGGCAACGGCAACGCCTCCGGGAACACCCTCGAAGAGGCGATCATGCAGGGCCTGTTCGAGAGCTGCGAGCGGGACGCGGTCGGCCTGTGGTGGTACAACCGGGCGCTGCGCCCCGGCTTCGACCTGGACTCGCTGCGCGAGCCGTACGTGGACACCCTGCGCGAGTTCTACGCCGGGATGCAGCGCACCCTGGAGGTCGTCGACATCACCACCGACCTGGGTGTGCCCACGTTCGCCGCGGTCTCGCGGCGCACCGACCACCCGGTGGAGGACATCCTGCTGGGCTTCGGCGCGCACCTGGACGTACGGATCGCGGTGCTGCGCGCGCTCACCGAGGTCAACCAGTTCCTCCCGGCGGTGATCAACCGCAACCCGGACGGCACCACCAAGTACTGGGAGGACGACCCGCACACCCTGGCCTGGCTGCACACCGCCACCGCCGAGCGCGAGCCGTGGGCGCTGCCCGCGCCGCACCTGCCGGCCACCACCCTGGCCGGCTACGGAACCCTGCACAGCGGCGACATCGCGCGCGACATCCGCAACACGGTGGACCGGCTGCGCGCGGTCGACCTGGAGGTGATCGTGCTCGACCAGTCGCTGCCCGACCTGGAGCTGCACGTGGCCAAGGTGATGGTGCCGGGGCTGCGGCACTTCTGGCGGCGCCTGGGTCCGGGCCGGATGTACGACACCCCGGTGCGGCTCGGCTGGCTCGACGCGCCCACGCCCGAGGCCGAACTCAACCCGTACAGCGTCTTCTTCTGAGCACCCGGGCGGCCCGGGAGCGCGGCCTCGTGCCGCGCCCCGGGCCGGCCGGCTCCGGCCTCGCGCCCCGGACCGGCCGCACCGCCCGCCCCGGCGCGCCCCGTACGGCCCGACCTGCCCCGGAGGTTTCATGACCAGCCTCGGCACCCCGCCCGCGGCGGCGGTCGCCACACCCACCGAGTCCGCGCCGGTGGAGCGCGTCGGCCTGCATCCCGGCGCCCGGGTGAGCACCGCCGCCAACGGCGCGACACTGCTCTTCCTCGGCCCGCGCGGGCTGACACTGGGCGTGCTCACGCCGGGCGTCGCGGCGGCCGTCGCGCTGCTCGCCGCGCACCCGTGTCTCGAGGACGACCTGCATCGGGTGGTCCTCGCGCGCGACGGCGAGGCGGCGCTGCTCGAGCTGCCCGCGCTGCTGCGCCGGCTGCGCGCCGGCGGCTGGCTGAGCATCCGCCTGGAGGTGGCCGGCCGCCCCCTGCTGACGCTGCGTCCGCTCGCGCCGCCCGCGCCGCGGGCCGCGCGCGGCACCGCGGCCGTGGACCGGACCCGGCTGCGGTTGTCCCGCTTCGCGGTGCTGCGCCGCGACGGCGAACACACCGTCCTGGAGTCGCCGTTGGCCCCGGTCGCCGCCGACCTGCTCGACCCGGGGCTGGCCGCGCTGCTCGCCGGCCTGCCGCACCGGGCCGCCGCATCGCCGCCGGGCGTCGGCCGCGCGCTGGACCTGCTGGCCCGGCACGGCCTGCTGGTGGATCCCGAGGCCGAGGACGCCGATCCGGACCGGGCCCAGTGGTCGCCGCACGAGTTGTGGTTCCACGGCCGCACCCGCGCCGGGCGCCACGACCTGCCGTACGGCGGCACCTACTGGCGGGCCGCCTCGGCGCCGCCGCTGCCCGCGGTGCGCCCGGCGTTCCCCGGCGACGCGATCGACCTGCCGCGCCCGGACCTGGACGCGGTGCGCCGCGCGGACCCCACCCTCACCGAGGTGTTGGAGGGCCGCCGCTCGATCCGCGCGCACGACGACGCGGCGCCGCTGACCCTGGACCGGCTCGGCGAGTTCCTGTACCGCACGGCCCGCAACCGGGCGATCTTCCACGAGGAGCGCCAGGAGATCGGCGACCGCCCCTACCCCTCGGGCGGGCGCTGCCACGAGTTGGAGCTGTACCCGCTGATCAACAACGTCGAGGGCATCGAGCCCGGGCTCTACCACTACGACCCGCGGGAACATCGCCTCGAACGCGTCGCCGAACCCGGCCCCGCGGTGCACCGGCTGTCCGAGGTGGCCCGCGCCACGTCCTTGATGACCGCGCCGCCGCAGGTGGTGCTGGTGGTGAGCGCGCGCTTCGGCCGGGTGATGTGGAAGTACCAGACGATGGGCTACGCGCTCGTGCTCAAGCACGTGGGTGTGCTCTACCAGACCATGTACCTGGTGGCGACCGCGATGGGCCTGGCCGCGTGCGGGCTCGGCGGCGGCGACTCCGACATGTTCGCGCTGGCCACCGGCAACCGGTGGGAACACGAGGGCAGCGTCGGCGAGTTCCTGCTCGGCACGATCGGCCCCGAGCCGCACCGGGTCGAACCCGATCACACCGAACGCGATCGCCCCGAGCCGCACCGGGTCGAACCCGATCACACCGAACGCGATCACCGCGAGCCGGACCGCGTCGCACCGAGCCGGGTCGAGCCGGACCACCCCGAGCGCGCCGGTCCGACGGGAGGCCGCGATGCACTTTCGTCGTGAGGCCCTGGAGGCGCTGAAGGCACCCGAGGAACTGGACGCGCCGATCCGCCTGGCCCGCCCCCGCGCGTGGGCCCTGCTGCTGGCCCTGGCCCTGCTGGTCGGCTGCGCCGCCGGGTGGTCGGCGACCGGCACCCTCCCGCGCAAGGTGAAGGTGCCCGGCATCCTGACCCACCCCTTGGGCGTCTCGCGGGTGCAGAGCCCGCAGACCGGCCTGGTGTCCAACCTGTTCGTGGATTCGGCGACGCTGGTGCCCAAGGGCACCCCGGTGTTGTCCGTGGTCGACCAGCAGGGCGCCACCCAGATCGTCCGCGCGCCGTTCGCGGGCCGGGTGATCGGCGTCCTGGTCTCCAGCGGCCAGTACATCTCGGTGGGCACCACGTTCATGACCGTCGAGCGCACCGACGCCAACGACGACCGGCTGCTGGCCACGCTGTTCGTCTCGCCGCGCAGTGCCGGCATGTTGCGCCCGGGCACCCAGGTGGACGTGTCCGTACAGTCCGCGCCCTCCCAGGCGTTCGGGCTGCTGCGCGGCCGGATCACCGCGATCGACCAGTTCCCCTACACCGCCCAGCAGGTGACCGACTTCCTCGGCGGCGACCAGCAGGCCGCGGCCCGACTGTTGTCCGCCGGCGGCGCGGTCCGGGTCACCGTCGACCTGGAGACCGATCCGCGCACGCTCAGCGGCTATCGGTGGACCAACAAGTCCGGTCCGCCGTTCCGGATCGACTCGCAGACCCCCATCACCGGCTTCGCCCGCCTGCCGGGCGAGCGCCCGCTCGATTGGCTGCTTCCTGGATGACCACCACCTCGCCCCCGCCGGCCGGGGCACCGACCGGACCGCCCGCCCCGGCGGAGCCCGCAGGACGCCGCCGCGAGTCCGGCGAACGCCGGACGTCGGTCCGCACCCCCACGGTCATCCAGTTGGAGGCCGTCGAATGCGGCGCCGCCGCGCTGGCCATGGTGCTCGCCCACTTCGGGCGCCACGTGCCGCTGGAGGAACTGCGCCACGCGTGCGGCGTCTCCCGGGACGGCGCCAAGGCGGCGAACCTGCTGCGCGCGGCGCGCGCGTACGGCCTGACCGCGCGCGGCATGCAGATGGAGACCGCCGCGCTGGTCCGCGGCCGGCCGCCCGCCATCCTGTTCTGGAAGTTCAACCACTTCGTGGTCTACGAGGGCCCGGCCCGCCGGCTCGGCCGCCCGGTGATGCGCCTCAACGACCCGGCGCAGGGTCGCCGGGTGGTCACCCTCGAGGAGTTCGATGCCGCGTTCACCGGCATCGTGCTCACCTTCGAGCCCGGCCCGGACTTCCGCCGCGGCGGGCACTCGCCCCGACTGCTCGCCGACCTGGGGGCGCGCTATCGCAGCAGCGGCGGCGCGCTGCTGCTCGCGTTGCTGGCCAGCCTGCTGCTGATCCTGCCCGGACTGGCCGCTCCCGCCTTCACCCGGGTGTACATCGACCGGGTCCTCACCGGCGGGGACCACTCGTTCCTGCCCGCGCTGCTCGCCTCGATGGGGCTGGCCGCGGTGGTCACGGTCGGGCTGACCATGCTGCAACAGACCCACCTGCTGCGCGTCGAGTCCGCGTCCTCGATCCGCAGCTCGGTACGCGTGGTGCGCCATCTGCTGCGCCTGCCCGTGGTGTTCTTCACCCAGCGCAGCCCCGCCGAGATCGGCAAACGGGTCTCCTCGAACGCCACCATCGCCCAGATCCTGTCCCGCGACGTGGCCACCACCGCGGTCAGCACGCTCCTGGTGATGGTCTACGCGGGCCTGCTGTGGACCTACGACGCGCAGCTCACCGTGGTCGGGGTGGGCGTGGCGATGCTCAACATCGTGGTGCTCAAGCTGGTCTCGCGGATGCGCACGGACACCGTGGCCCGGCTGCGCGCGGACCGCTCCGGTCTGGTCGCCGCCTCGTACAACGGCCTGCAACTGATCGAGACACTCAAGGCCTCCGGCGCCGAGGGCGACTACTTCAAGCGCTGGGCCGGGTTCCAGGCCCGGGTGGTGTCCGGACAGCAGACCCTGGGCGCGCCCACCTCGGTCCTGGCCGTGGTCCCGCCGCTGCTGGCCGCGGTGGACAGCGGCCTGCTGTTGTGGATCGGCGGACTGCGGGCGATCGACGGGCACATGTCGATCGGCCTGCTGGTCGCCTTCCAGACACTGGTCAACTCGTTCAGCCGGCCGGTGGCCCAACTCGCCAACCTCGGGCCGCGCCTGCAGGACGTGACCGCCGACCTGCACCGGCTCAAGGACATCGAGAAGTTCCCGCCCGCTCCCGAGTTCCTGGAGGACGAACCGGCCCGCCGGGCCCGGTTCGGGAACGGGCACGACACCACCCCGGTGCTCGCCGGCCGGGTCGAACTCTCCCATGTCACCTTCGGCTACAGCCCGTTGGGCAAGCCGCTCCTGGACGACTTCTCGCTGCGGGTGGGCCCGGGCGAGCGGGTCGCGCTGGTGGGCGGGTCGGGCAGCGGCAAATCGACGGTGAGCCGGTTGATCGCCGGCCTGTACGAGCCGTGGAGCGGCGAGTTGCTCTTCGACGGCCGGCCCCGACGGGACTACCCGCGCGATGTGATGGGCACCGCGGTCGCGTTCGTGGACCAGGACATCTTCCTCTTCGAGGGCACCGTGCGCGACAACGTCACCCTGTGGGACGACTCGATCCCGGACGAGGCGGTGGTGGCCGCGCTGCGCGACGCGGCCGTGTACGACGTGGTCGCGGCCCGCCCGGGCACCATCCACAGCCCGATGGCCGAGGGCGGCAAGAACTTCTCCGGCGGCCAGCGGCAGCGCCTGGAGATCGCCCGCGCACTGGTCCGCAATCCCAGTGTGCTGGTCCTCGACGAGGCCACCAGCGCGCTGGACGCGCAGACCGAGGCGACCATCGACGACAACCTGCGCCGGCGGGGCTGTGCGTGCGTGATCATCGCGCACCGCCTGTCCACGGTGCGCGACAGCGACGAGATCGTCGTGCTCGAACAGGGCCGGGTCGCGCAACGCGGCAGCCACCACGCGCTGGCCGCCGTCGCCGGGCCGTACGCCGAACTCATCCGCGACCAGTAGACGCCGGCCGAGGCGCGGATCCACCCGTGCCCGGCCGACCCCGACCTCGACGCCGTGCCCGTCACGGCCGCCCGGGACGTCCCCGGCACCGGACGCGCACGTCTTGCCCGCCGCCCGCGAACCGCCCGATGGAGGAAGCAGGATGACCGAGCCCCCGCAGGGCTTCGAACCCGTCGAGCCGCCCGACGACACGCCGTTGGACCTGAGCGCGCTCGGCGATCGGCTGGGGCCCGAGGTCGCCGGCGCGTTCCCGCTCGTCGGCGCGCGCGAGGTGCGGTTCGTCACCTCCGGCATGGTGGACGTGTTCGCCACCACCGAGGAGGAGGGCGGACGCTGGCAGTTCCTGTGCCGGGTGGGCGCCGGGACGGCGTTGTGCGGGGTACCGGCGGGCGGCACCGCGATGCTTGGCAAGCCACTGCCCGGCGGGGCCGTACGCACCGCCGCGCTCACCGACGTGCTCACCGCCGCCGCCGGGGACGACGCGTTCGCGGGCTGCTTCGCGGCCGGCCTGGACCGCGGCCTGGGCGCGCTGGCCGACGCGGTCCGGATGGGCCTGCCACCGCGTACCTTCACCGCCCTGGAGGCCGGGGACGGCGCGGAGATGCCCGCCGGCGGCTCGGCCCGCTCGGTCGAGGGCACCTTGTGGGTGCGGGTGCTCTCCGGCGCGGTGGCCATCGGCGGGCCGAACGAGGACACCGGCGCACCCGACGAGCGCGGACCGGGCACCGCGGTCCGGCCCGCCGCCGAGGCCGCGAGCGATGCCCCCGGCGATGCCGAGGCGGCGCCCACGGTCGGGTTCGGCGGCCGGCTCGCGATCGGCGCGGCCGACTGGCTGTACTCCGCCGGCGGCGCGTTCGTGCACGCGGTCCGCACCCGCGACGTGCTCTCGGAGGCGGTGTTCGCCACCGACCTGGCCCGCCATCAGCACACCCTGATGCAGCGCGTGGACGAGCGCCTGCGCGGCCGACGCGGCAACGCGGGTCGGGAACTGGACGCCCGGCGGCTGGTGGACGCGGACGCGCTGCGCCGTTCCTCGCGCGCGTTGGGCGCGGTGCTCGACCCCTATCGGCCGGCCCACCGGCCCGGCCTGGACGCGGCCGATCAGGACGACTATCTCGCGGTGGCCCGGGTGGTCGGGCAGGCGGGCGGTGTCCGGGTCACCCGCTCGGGCACCTCGGAGGCCTCCGACGCCCGGTTGCACCCGCTGGAGCGGATCGCCGTCTCCTCCGGGTTCCGGGTGCGCGACGTGCAGTTGGTGGACCACTGGTGGCGCACCGACTCGGGCCCGCTGGTCGGCCACGTGCGCGCGGTGGACGACGATCCGGACACCCGCCGCCCGGTCGCGCTGGTGTGGCGGCGACGGCGCTATCACCTGCTCGACTCCTCCGGCGCCGACTGGAGGCCGGTGACCCGGGCGCTGGCGGACACGCTGGAGCGCCGCGCGACGATGTTCTACCCGCCACTGCCCGAGCAGCCCGGCGGCCGGGGCGCGCTGCTGCGCTTCGGCGTCCGGGGCAGCGCGCGCGATCTGCTGGTGCTGCTCGCCTGCGGGTTGGCGGCGGCCCTGCTCGGGCTGCTGGTGCCGGTGCTGACCGGCAAGGTGCTCGGCGTGTTCGTGCCGCAGAGCGATCGGGTCCTGGTCTCCCAGATGTGCGTCGTCCTGATCGCGTCCGCGCTGCTGGCCGCGGCCTTGTCCGCGGTGCAGAACCTGTCCCTGCTGCGGATCGAGGGCCGGTTCGAGGCGTCCGCGCAGGCGGCCGTGTGGGATCGGCTGCTGCGGCTGCCCACCGGGTTCTTCGCCTCCGTCTCCTCCGGCTCGCTCAGCAGCGCCGCGATGGGCATCAGCGGCTTGCGCGAGATCCTCAGCGGGGTCACCGCGTTGTTCGTCCCCGCGTTCCTGGTCTTCACGGTCGATCTGGGGCTGCTGTTCTTCTACAGCGTGCCGCTCGCCCTGGTGGCCTGCCTGCTCGCGCTGCTGGGCGGCGCGGTCTGCGCGGTCGCCGGACTGCGTCAGATGCGCTGGCAACGCGAACTGGTCGCCGAGGACCACCTGTTGTCCGGCCGCATGTTCCAACTGCTTTCCGGACTGCCCAAGTTGCGCGTCGCCGCGGCCGAGGACCGGGCGTTCGCGTTCTGGGCGATGGCCTTCGCCCGCGGTCGCATGCTGACCGTGCGCACCCGCCGCCTGCAGAACCTGGTCACGGTGTTCAACTCGGCCTACCTGCTCGCCTGCACGCTGGTGCTGTTCGCGATGGTCTCGGGTCCGGCCTCCGGGCAACTGGACGTCGGCGAATTCCTGTCCTTCAACGTCGCGTTCACCCTGATGCTCGGCTCGATGTTGCAGATGACCGCGAGCGTGACCATGGTGGCCGCGGCGGTGCCGCTGTACGAGGGCGTGCAGCCGGTGCTCCGGGCGCTGCCCGAGGTCCTGGAGTCCAAGCAGCCGCCCGGTGACCTGTACGGCGGCATCGAGGTCAGCCGGTTGTCGTTCAGCTACCACCGGGACAGCCCGCCGGTGTTGGAGGACGTGAACCTGCGGGCCCGGCCCGGCGAGTTCGTGGCCATCGTCGGGCCGACCGGCTGCGGCAAGTCGACCCTGCTGCGGTTGTTGATCGGCTTCGAGGAGCCGACCACCGGTTCGGTGCTCTACGACGGGCAGGACCTGGCGTCGCTGGACGTGGCGGCCGTGCGGCGGCAATTCGGCGTGGTGTTGCAAAACGGCCAGCTGTTCGCGGGCAGCGTGCTGCACAACATCTGCGGATTGCGCGACTACACCCTCGACGAGGCCTGGGAGGCCGCCGAGATGGCCGGTCTGGACGACGATCTGGGCCGCATGCCGATGGGCATGCACACCGTCCTCAACGACGGCGCGGTGACCCTGTCCGCCGGTCAGCGGCAGCGCCTGATGATCGCCCGGGCGTTGATCGGCCGACCGCGCATCCTGTTCTTCGACGAGGCGACCAGCGCGCTGGACAACCGCACGCAGGAGGTGGTCACCCAGAGCACCCGCCGGCTCAACGCGACCCGGATCATCATCGCGCACCGACTGTCCACGGTGATGCAGGCCGACCGCATCATCGTGCTCGACGCCGGGCGAGTGGTGCAGCAGGGGCCGCCGGACCAGTTGCTCGCCGACGAGGACGGGCTCTTCCATCGGCTGGTGCAACGTCAGATGGCCTGACTCCAGGCCGAGTTCGCGTCCTCGTCGTCGGTTCCGCAGTCCGGGTCCAGGAGGTCCCTCGTGTCCGAATCCCCCGTCCGCCGGCGTCCACCCGGGCCCGTCGACGAACTCGACCTGGCCGGCATCCGGGACGACCCGCTGGCCTTCCTCACCGAACTCGCCGCCGAGTACGGCGATCTGTGCAGTCATCGCACCCGGGGCGAGGTGGTGTGGTTCGTCAATCGCCCCGATCTGGTCCGGCACATCCTCAAGGACAACTACACCGCGTGGACGAAGGCGGGCACGCCCGACGACTTCATGCTCACTCCGCTGCTCGGCACCGGCCTGCTGACCAGCGACGGGCCGACCTGGGAGCGCCAACGGCGGCTGTGCGCACCGGCTTTCCGGGCCCGGCAGGTGGAGGCGTTCGACACGCTGATGACCGACGCCGCCGCGGATCTCGCCGACGCGTGGAGCGAGGCCGCGCGGGCCGGTCGGCCGGTGCGGGTGGACCACGACTTCACCGCGCTGACCCTGCGGATCGTCGCGGACGCCCTGCTGGGCGCGGATCTGGCGGCGGCCGGACCCGGATTCGGGCGCGCCGTCGACGACATCAACCGCTTCATCGGCCACTTCGACGGCGAGCCGAACGCGACGGTCGTGCACGACGCCGCGTTCCGCCGGCTGCGCGGGTCGTACCTGGCCGCGCAGACCTTCCTGGAACGGGTGGTCGGGATGCTGGTGGCCGCCCGCCGCTACACCGGACCGCCGTCGGATCGGCCCGCCGACCTGCTGGACGCCATGCTCGCCGCGCGCGACGCGCACGGCGACGCGTTCAGTGATCGCGAGTTGCACGATCAGGTGCTGACCATGGTGATGGCCGGGCACGAGACCACGGCCAAGGCACTGAGTTGGACGGTGCATCTGCTGGACCGCGAGCCGGAGCACGCGGCGGCGGTCCGGGCCGAGTTGGCCGAGGTGCTCGGCGGCCGGGCGCCCCGGGCCGAGGACCTGCCGCGCCTGGATCTGACCCGGCGCTGCCTGGAGGAGGCGATCCGGTTGTATCCGCCGGTGTGGCTGATCTCCCGGCGGGCGAACGCGGAGGACGTCCTCGACGGCCTCACGGTGCCCGCGGGCACCCTGGTGTGCATCAGTCCGTGGACCCTGCACCGGCACCCGCGAGTATGGGAGGCGCCCGAGGAGTTCCGGCCCGAGCGCTTCACCGCGACCGCACGGCAGGGGCGACCCGCGCACGCGTACGTGCCCTTCGGCGGCGGGCCAAGGGTGTGCATCGGCCAGTCGTTCGCGACCACGGAGGCGATCCTGGTGCTGGCCACCATCCTGCAGCGGCTGGAACTGCGCGGCGTGGTCGGCCATCCGGTGGTGCCGGAGGCGCTGGTGACGCTGCGGCCGCGGGACGGGCTGCTGATGACGCCGCACCTGCTCGCGGACGGCGGCGCGCGGTGAGCGGCACGATCCACCCCGGCGGCAGCTACCGGCCGCAGGCCGAGTGGGGCGGAGTGCCGGCCGAGGTGCGCCGGCTGGAGACCCAGGCGGAGTTGAGCTGGGCACACGAGTGGCGGGTGCTCGCCGACTGGGCGCCGGCCTCGGGCGGGGCGGTGCTGGACGCGGGCTGCGGTACGGGAGCGGTCACCCGGCGGCTGCGGGCGGAACTGGTCGACCCCGGCACGCGGGTGGTGGGGTTGGACGCGGACGAGCGCCTGTTGGCGGTGGCCCGGGCGAAGGGGCCCGTCGACGGGATTCGCTACCTGGCGGGCGACCTGGCCCGCCCCCCGTTGCCCGCCGCGGGGTTCGACCTGGTGCTGGCCCGGTACGTCTTCCAGCACCTGGCCGATCCGGTCGGCGCCGCGCGGGCCCTCGCGGGCCTGGTGCGGCCGGGCGGACGGCTGGCCGTCGTCGATGTGGACGCCGGGCTGTGGGGCTGCGCGGACCCGGACATGTCGGCCTTCTCCGCCGAGGCCTACCGGGCACTGGGTACGGCGCAGGCGGCGGACGGCGGGGACCGGTTGGTGGCCCGCCGGCTGCCGCGGATCCTGCGGGCGGCGGGCCTGGAGGAGATCACCGTGCGGCCGTTCGCCTACACCAGCGACGAGGTCGGCGGCGTCGGCGCGCTCGCGCCGCAGTTGTCCCCGGAACGGTTGCTCCCGCTGGTCGAGCGGGGCGCCCTGGGGTTGGGCGTGTACGCCAGGGCGATGGCCGCGTGGGAGCGGTTCGTCGCGCTGGACGGGTTCACCATGCTGTTGGGCTTCGCGGTGGGTGGGCGGGTGCGCCGGGCCGGGCACCCCGCGTGACGCTCGCGCCGAGCCGCGCCGAGCCGAGCCGCTCCGTGGGCGCGGGTCGGCGCGGGTCGGCGTCGGCGGCTACTTCGAGGCCAGCCGGGTGGACAGCGCGGAGCGGCCGGAGATGCCCAGCTTGCGGTAGACGTGCGTCAGGTGCACCTCCACCGTGCCGCGCGTGACGCACAGGAACTCGGCGATGGCCCGGTTGGTGTGCCCGGCGGCGGCGAGTTCGGCGATCTGGCGTTCGGACGGGGTCAGCGAACCGGGACCGGACAGGCTGCTGCGGCGCAGCCGGCCGCCGCAGGCCAGCAGGTCCTTGTGCGCCCGCTCGACCAGCAGGTCCCAACCGCACTCCTGGGCCAGGCCCATCCCGCGCCGCAGCGCCTGCCGGGCCGCCGCCGCTTGCCCGGCCAGCGCGTACATCCGGCCCGACTCCACCAGGGACTCGGCCAGTTGCAGGCGGGCGCCGGAGTGTTCGAGGACGGCGACCGACTCCTCCAGGAGTCGGGCCGCGGCGCGCGGGGGTTCGATCCGCGCCCGGTTGCGCAGGGCCTCACCGATGGTGGCCGCGGCGCCCCAGCGCCGGGCGATGTCCAGGCCCTCCTCCAGCAGCGGCACCGCTTCGGCGCCCCGGTCCAGTTCGGTCAGCGCCAGTGCCGCGCCGCCTCGCCAGTCGCTCAACGCCGGGTTGACGATGCCCAGTTCGGCCAGCCTTCGGCCGCATTCGAGATAGTCGGTCAGCGCTCCGCGGATGTCTCCCATCGCGTGCCGACATCGCCCGCGCACGCCCAGCGCGGTGGCCCGTGCCCGGGGTACGCCCAGGGATCCGCGCAACATCGCCGCGGCGGCGTCGTGTTGGCCCAGGACCACCCGGATGCGCGCCAACTGCACGCGGGTCAGTTGGGCGAGGGCGGACAGTTCGGGGCCGCGCGCGAGTCGGCTCGCGGTGCGCGCCTCGGACAGCGCCTCGGGCAGGTTCCCGGCCCGCAGCGCGATGTCCGCGCACAGGCAGTGCGCGACCACGGCGGGCAGGCCGATCCGCGAGTGCGCGGGCCCGATCGGGATGGTCGCGGTCAGGCCCGCGGCCCACGCCCGGGCCTCGTCGAGCCGTCCGGCCCAGGCCAACACCACGACGCTGCGCAGCAGGAGCAGGGCCGAGGCGCTGCCACGCGGCGCTTCGCCGGCGAGCGCGCGTTCGATCAGGTCCAGCGCCACCGAGCTGGGTTCGGCCCGGCACGCGCTGTCCGAGGCGAACGCGGCGAGCAGTTCGCGCTCGCCGGCGGTGACTCCGGTGACTCGGGTGAAGTCCACCGGCGATTCCGTGCCGTGCGGGAGTTCGCGCGCGGGCCGGCCGCCGTGGGGTGCCCCCTGGTGGACGACGGCGCGCAGCCGCAGCCGCACGTCGGGGTCGGGGCAGTCCTGCTCGGCCAGCTCGCCCAGTCGCGACGCGGTGCCGCGGGCCGGACGCATCACCGATTCGACGCAGTCTCCCTGGCGCAGCACGTGCGCGTGGCACAACTCCAGGACGGCCTCGGCGCGTTCGGCCGGGTCGGTGAGCAGTCGCAGCGCCTCCTCCAGGTGGCGTGCGGCGGCCTCGGGCGCGGTCGGCACCTCGGCCCGGCCGAGCAACACCAGCAGTCGGGCCCGGTGTTCGGGGGCGGGGTCGTCGCGCAGGGCCCGTCGGGCGTACTCGGCGCAGCGCAGCGTCGCGCCCGCCTCCAGCGCGGTGCGGCCCGCCTCGTGCAGTACCGCGCCCGCCCACGCGTGGTCGTCGACGTCCAGCGTGTCGATCCGCAGCAGGTGTTCGGCCACGCGCACGGGGGGCGCGCCATAGTCGCCGAGGCGCCGGGCGGCACGCAGGTGTCGGTCGCGCAGCAGCTTCTCCGGGATGGTGTCGTGGACGGCGTCGCGCAGTTCGGGGGTGCGGAACATCAGCCGGCTGCCGACCGGGGCGCGGCGCAGCGCGCCGATCCGGACCAGCTCGGCCAGCGGGCCGTCCAGCCGATCCGGGCCGGTGCCCAGCAGGTCGGCGACGATGTCCAGGTCGGCGCCGTCGCCGAACAGCGCGGTGGTCTGGGCCAGCGCGCGGACCCGGTCGGGTTGTCGGGCCAGCCGGGTGGTCACCGCCGCGGCCTCGATCCGGGCGGCGATGCGGCGGATGTGATCGGCCCGGGTCAGCCGGGGCCTGCCGTCGACGTGGATCCCGGTGCGGGTGGGGCCGAGTTCCGGGGGCAGTCCGGCCTGGAGTTGGGTGTCGACCAGCCGGGCCAGGTATTCGGGCACGCCGGCGGTGACGTGGTGGCACAGTCGTACGAACGGTTCGTCGGGGGCGCGACCGCCGTAGGCCCGTTGCACGAGTTCGCGAGCGCTGTGCACGGACAGCGGGCGCAGCGTGGTCTCGTGGCACGCGGCCTGCGCGCCGATGTCCTCGAGCGCGTCGCGCGCGGGCAGGTCGTCGTCGACGCGCACGCCGAGCACCACCAGCAGCGGCAGCCGGGACAGCCGGCGGACCAGGTGCGCGAACCACCGCAGCGAGGCGTCGTCCATCCACTGCGCGTGGTCGACGACGATCACCCGGGGGCAGCGGCGCACCGCGGGCAGCAGCGCCTCGTAGAGTTCGTCGAACAGGTGCCGGTCGTTGTCGGGGACGGCGTGCGGCAGGGCCCGGCGCAGTTCGTCGAAGCGAGAGTCGCCGGGGCTGTCCGCGGCGTCGTCGAGGCCGGTGAGCAACTGGCGCAGTGCGGCGAAGGGTTGGTCGGCGTCGCGGTGTTGGCACGAGACCAGGATCGGCGCGGCGCCGGCGCGGCGTTGCCGGTCGGTGAACTCGACGAGCAGTTCGCGGCACCACATGCCGGACGGGGTTCTGATGATCACGGCGCGTCCGCCGGCGCCGGTGCGAGAGGCGCGTGCGTGCGCCAGCAGATCGGAAAGTTCGGATACCCGCTCCGGTTCCACTGAAGCGTTCCCTTCCCCCGGGCGCGGCCCCCACCGCGGCGCTGTGCGGGGAAAGTGGGCACAGCGTTGCTCGTCGGGGACGCCGCCGGCGGCTCCCCGCGGGGCCGGAGCGGTGTGTCACGTTCCGGGACGTGGGAGGACGTCCCGCTTGTCCAGCCGTGCGTGGGTGGTTCCGGTCGTGCCGCGCGGCCCCTCCCCGTCGGGTTCCGCGGTCGCGGAACCGCGGTGTGGGGCACGCCGATCAGCTGTGTCACACCATCAGCGGGTTCCTTGTTACGCCATTGCGGCGGCGGGCCACAAGTCCCGATTGCCAACTGCGCGCAAGGATCTTGTGACCGTGTGTTGAACAAATCCCAAGTTCGCTCCGGGCGCCGGTCAACCCTCTGATTTCGGCCGGATCCGTCTTGCGGAGACCGGTTTCGAGGGGGTCGGGTCGGTTGCCGCGGGCGCCCCGGGTACGCGGCGGGTCGTGCGCGGGTTCGCGTGCGATCGGGCGAACCCGGAGAGGACTTCGGGGGTCCGCGCGACCCGGGTCGGGCACTCTTTCGAGGGACTTCCCGGCCGGTTTTGCGTGACTGGGCTTTCACTCGGTTCCATGATGCAAATGCAGGTGGTTTTGCGAGACGGCTGTCGCGTCCGTGATCGCGCCGTGCGGGTCGCGATCGGGCGGGATCGGAAAGGGTGATGAGGATGCGTGCCGGCAACGGGGATGCGGCGGACTCGTTCGGGTCCGTGACGTGGGTGAAGAGCAGCGCGAGCACGGCGGAGGGCAACTGCGTCGAACTCGCCGTGCTGCCCGGCGGGGTGGTCGCGGTGCGCGATTCACGGTTCGCGCGGGGACCGGCTCTGGTCTACTCGCGGGCGAGGATCGCCGCGTTCGTCGCGGGTGCCGGGAACGGCGGGGTCGATTCCCCGACGGACTGATCCGGGCCGGGTCCGGGTGAGGCTCGGGCAAGGCGCGGGCGCGGTCGGGGAGAGGTCCGGGCCGGGGTTCGGCCGCGGGATCGACGGACAGGCGGGTTTCGACTCGCGATAATGGCGTGCGTCGACACGCCCATTCCTGGAGCCCGCATGTCCGCCGACCGCCCGGCCCGCGCCCCGTCGATCGCACCCGTGGTGTCACTGACCCAGCAGAGCAGTCCGGCCGCGGCCGTGAAGGTGCTCGGGGCCACGCTGCGCAAGTTGCGCCTGGACAACGGCAAGGGGCTCAAGGACGCGGCCGAGGCGATCCGGGCCTCGATGTCCAAGATCAGCCGACTGGAGCGGGGCGAGAGCCCGCCACGTGCCCGGGACGTCTTCGACCTGGTCCACTTCTACGGGGTACGGGACGAGGAATCCCTCTCCGAGATAGAGGAGTTGCTGAAGAAGGCGTTGGAGCGGGCCTGGTGGAGCCACTACAGCGACGTGATGCCGGGCTGGTTGGCGCGGTTGATCGGCATGGAGGACTCCGCCACCAAGATCGACACCTATGAGGTGCACGTCGTCCCGGGCCTGTTGCAGGTGCCCTCGTACACCCGCGCGATCGTGCGCACCGGGCTGCCGCGCGCCGACCACGAGGAGGTCGAGCGGCGGATCGATCTCCGGTGCCGGCGCCAGGCGTTGCTCGCGGACGAGCGCCGACCCGACCTGACCGCGCTGTTGGACGAGGGCATCCTGCGCCGCCCGGTCGGCGGCCCGGAGGTGATGGCCGAACAGATGCGCCACCTGCTGGCGGAGTCGGCCCGGGATCGGATCAACATCCGCGTCGTACGCTTCGACCGCGCCGCCAGCATCACGCCGCCCTCGCCGATGACGTATCTGCGCTTCGCGTCGGGCGGCCCCAGCGAGATGATCTACCTGGAACAGGCCAACAGCGCCACGTACTTGAGCAGGCGGGCGGACATCGACGCCTATCGGGAGATCCTGCTGCGACTGTGGGCCGCCGCCGAGGACCGGCAGTCCAGCCAACGCATGTTGCGCGACGCCGAACGCCGCTTCACGGCGGGCCGGACCGACTGAACCGCGAGCCGGCGTCTCGGCGCTCGGCGGGTGGACCGGGTGCGGTCAGGGAATGTGGCCCAGGCCGCCGTACTCGATCCACTCCTCGGTCTCCTGGCGCGCGGTGACGTGCGAGTCGGGTCGCCACGTGGAGACCTCGACCAGGCCCGGTTCCAGGATGCTCAATCCGGCGAAGTACGCGTCCACCTGGGCGGGTTCGCGTACCCGTCCCCAGTTCCCGCCGGTCGCCTCGGCCATGAAGTCGCTGACCCCGTCCCGGATCTCCGGGTCCTCGCTGACCAGTTGGCAGATCACCATGAAACTGCCCGAGGGCAGCCGTTCGGCGACCCGACGGATCATCGCGGCGGGTTCGGCCGCGTCGGGCAGGCAGTGCAGCACCGACACGAACAACGCGGCCACCGGCTCGTCGAGGCGGATCAGCCGTCGGACCTCGGGGTGGTCGAAGATGCCGGCGGTGTCGGTCATGTCCGCCTGGATCACCGCGGTGTTGTCGTTCTCCTCCAACAACATCCGACCGTGCGCCAACACGATCGGGTCGTTGTCGACGTAGACCACCCGGGAACCGGGATCGACGGCCTGCGCCACCTGGTGCACGTTCTCCCGCGTCGGCAGCCCGGATCCGTGGTCGAGGAACTGGCGGATCCCGTACTCGGCGGCCAGCACCCGCACCACCCGCTGCAGGAACGCCCGGTTGTTGCGCGCCAGTTCGCGGGTACTGGGCACGATCTTGAGCAGTTCCTCGCACGCCACCCGATCGGCGGGGTAGTTGTCCGTACCGCCCAGGTACCAGTCGTACATCCGAGCCGCACTGGGCGTGTCCACGTCGATCTCGAAAACGTGCTTGTCCGCGTCCCCCACCAGACCCCCCTCGATTCCGCACCCGCCCGGGCACACCGCCACCGTCCCGGCCGCCCCCGGCCATGCTAGGCGCGCACCCGGGCGCCGGACAGCCACTCCTTCGAGATGCCCCGCGCCCGACCCGCCTGCGATGGCGACGCGAAACGGCCCCGCCCGCCGTCGAGCGCCGCCGAAACCATCGGCCGGGCGACGTCCGTCGCGGCCCGACGCGGCCGGCGTCCTGCTTCACGATGGGCCGCGACTCGTTTCCGGGTCGCGTTCGAGGGTTTTGACCATGGCGGTGGGCAGGGTGCGTTCGGCCGCGACCAGGTGTGCCGCCACCTCGGGTGGATCGGTGCCCATCAGGTCGGCGGTCGCGGTGAGGGTCAGGCCCAGCCGGTAGTGGAGCAGCACCGCGTCCGCCTGGGGCCACGGGAGGGCGTCGTGCAGGGTGTCCCGCGCGGGGGCGGGCGTGGGGCCGGGGGCGCGGGTGACCGCCCGGCCCAGGATCCGCCACGCACCGGCGGTCGGGTTCGGCCCGCGCAGCATGTCCGCCCAGTTGACGGCCAGTTCCGCGACCGCCGACTGCACGGCTCGATCCCCGCGGACCCGGTCACCCACCCGCAGGCGGGCGTACTGCGCCCAGCGGGCCCGGTGGAGCAGGCAGAACGCGGCGAAGTCGAGCGGGGCACGGGACCGCCCGACCACGCCTGCGCCTGTGCGTACACCCGCGGGCACGCCGAGGCCGACGGGTCGGGCCGCGCGCGGGTCACCGGACATCGGCGGCACCGGGACGGGCGTCCGCACCGGGGTCGGCGCCCGTGAGCGCCGCGAAGGGGAGTCCACCGGGCGGGAATCCGGTGTCGCCGAGGCGGGTCAGGACGCCGTAGTGCACGTGCGTCCACAACCGGCGGATCACGTCCGGGTGCGCGCCCAGTCGTTCGACCAGGAGTTCCGCGGTGCCACGATCCGGAATCAGCTCGCCGGCCAGGATGCGCCGTACCGAGTCGGGGGTGAGCGGCGCGCCGCCGATACCCTCCGGCTCGGGCCGCCCGACGGCCAGCCAAAGTCCGCGCAACATCTGCGCCAACAGCGTTGCCAGGTCTCGAAGTTCGCGCCGAATGGTGTGGTCGATCCCGCGCGAGCACTCCCACAGCGCACGCAACTCGCGCGCCTCGCCGCCGAGTTTCCCGGCCAGTGTCTCCACCACCGGCCACGACGGCCAGACCTCGCCGGCCAGGATCCGGTCCAGGAAGCCCTCGCTGATCCCCGCCTGCCAGGCCAGTTCCGCGACGGTCACGCCGTCGGCACGGCGCAGTTCGCGCAACGCGGCGGCCAACCGCTCGCCCGCGTGCTGCGACGACGAGAGGTCCTCGTCGCCGCCGGCGTCCGCGCCGGGGTCCGCCCGGGCGCCCAGCCGCGCGGCCAACTGCGCGGACCACTCCGGCCGCGGCCGCATCGCCGCCGAGGTCGGGCGGGCCTCCCCCACCACCGCTCGATAGCGGGTGTCCCCGCCGAGCCGATCCGCGTAGGCCGGCCGCACCCGCAGCGGCTCACGAGTGCGCTCGGCCTCCTCCAGCGCGCACGCCACCCGGCGCAGGATCGCCACGATTCCCGTCTCCAGACCGCGCGGATCGACCCGACCGGCGTGCTCGGTGGACTCGGTCGGCTCGGTGGACGCGGTGGACGCGGTGGACGCGGTCGGCTCGGCGGACTCGACGGCCCCGGCGGTCCGCGCCCCAGCGGCGTGCTCGCCCGCCTCGACCCGCACCGACACCCCGCGAACCCGCACCCGTTCCCGTGCCCGTTCCCGCTCGCGCACCCGCTGCGCCCATCGCCGACACGTCGGGTCGCAGTACAGCCGCTTGCGGCCGGTCACCTTGCGCTGGGCGAATCGTCGACCGCACGCCGCGCACCGGGTGATGCCCCTCCGGGCGTTCATCCCCTGTTTCTCCCCTCCGGTTTCGGCCGAGGCGACAACGGCGACGGCGGCCCCGGAAACGTCCCGGCTCGCGGTACGCACGCGCCTCACGAACGACACCCCGGCCCCCGATCCGAGCGCAACGCCCGCGACACCGGCGACACCCGCGACACCCGCGAACTCCCCGTCCCCGCACCCCGCGTCGTCGAACCTCGGACTCCGCATTGTTCCCCCCGAGCGAAAGCACGGAATGCTACATTCGAGAATCGCCGGAGGCGGTCCGAAAACCCTCCGCCGGATAACTCGATCAACATCTTCGATTCCTTGATCGTTGTTCCCGATGGCCCCGGGCGGTGACCGCCGCCCGGGGCCATTCGATGTTTCGGAAGCTACTCCCAGAATTTCCCGGACACCAACGAATCCGCGGAAATGCAAATGCACCGACATGGCCCCGAGCACCCGAAACGATCGAGGACGTCCTGCCGATCCGACAGCAGCGAGCCACCGAGCCGCCGAGAACCGCAGGCCTGGAAGCATAAAAGCACAGGCGCCGCAAAGACTCGATCGGAAATCGTCACAGCGTCCGATCGGCCCGATTTTCGCGCCTACCGCCGAGCGGACACGCGCGCATGGCGAATCCACTCTCCCGAGTGATACGCATGCAATTGCATATGCAAAGCAGCGGCCTCCGCTTCCTTCGGGAATCCCGACAATCCCGGCACCGGCCCCACCCGTCGCACCCCCACACCCACTCCGGCGCACCGACATCCGTCGCCACCCGCCCGCGCACGCGCCCCCGGACCGGAAGCGGTCCGAGGACACGTTCGTGCTCATCGCTGCCGATCACGATCACCGGCCGCCCGCGCACCCGACTCAGGGCTCGGCCCGAACGCACCCGACCCGGCGCCCGACCCAGCGCACCCGACCCGTTGCCCGACCGGCGCGCACCCGACTCAGGGCTCCGCCCGAACGCACCCGACTCGGTGCCCCACCCGCGTGCCCCGGATCGCCCAAGCCCGCGCGATGAGCGTGATCGACCCGTCCGCCCGGGTCGGCACCGCCGCGCGCAGCGCCTCCCGCAGCCGGTCCCGCGCGGGCGGCGCGAGCGCGGCCGCATAGCCGGGCGCGGGTCCCTGCCCGGCCAGGAACGGCTCCCACAGGTCGTCGAAGCCGGCGAACCCCGTCACCACCTCGATCGGCACGACCGACACCTCGACCAGTCCCGCCGCCGCCCACAACGCTCGCAGCCGATCGGGGCGACACACCGTGAACCGCCGCCCCTCGTCCCACCGAGCCGCCGCCGGATCCGCCGCGACGGCGGCGGCCCAGAACCGCCGGAGCAGTCCCATGCCCTCGGCGTAGTCCCACACATACCCGGCGACCAGCCCACCGGGCCGCACCACCCGGGTCGCCTCCAGCACCGCCGCGTCGGGCGCGGGCAGAAAGTTGAGTACCAGACCGCCGACCACCACCTCGCACGCCGCGTCCCGGACCGGCAGCGTCTGGGCGTCGGCGACCACGAACCCGGCCGGTGCCGGCACCGCGGCCCGAGCCCGCGCCACGAATTCGGGCGACCGGTCCAGCCCGAGCACCCACCGCGGCCGGCACCGGGCCACCACGGCCGCGGTCAACGCGCCCGTACCGCAGCCCGCGTCCACCCAGCGCAGTCCCGCGTCCGCGTCGAGCCACGCCACGAACTCGGCCGCGACCGCCCTGCTCCACCGCCCCATGTACCGCTCGTACGCGTCGCCGAGCGCCCAGGTGTCGAACCGCCGTTCGCTCATCCCTCCACCATCGCCGACCCGCCGCGCCCCGGCCACAGCGGCGCCGATCGGCACGACGGCGAGCCGCGCACGCGTCGGTCCACCCGAGCCCGACACGCCCGTGCGCCGAAGCGAACCGAACGGTCGGCGCCTGGCACAATGGTTCGGGAATCGGTTCGATCGCGCCGGTCGGTGCCGCCCTCCGTTGGAAACGCGCCCGCTGAACGGCGAACAGGCGCCGGGTGCACGGCGCACAGGGAAGAGGAACCACCCCGTGAGCGAGAGTCGACCCGACGAGGGCACGCCGACATCGAGTCAGGACGTGGCGCACAACGCCCGGGTCTGGAACCACTGGCTGGGCGGCAAGGACAACTACCCGATCGACCGCAGGGTCGGCGACCACGTCACCGAGATGTTCCCCTCGATCGGCGAAGTCGCCCGGGCCGACCGGGTCTTCCTGGGCCGCGCGGTGCGATTCCTGGCCGGCGAGGCGGGCCTGGACCAGTTCCTGGACATCGGGACCGGACTGCCCACAGCCGACAACACGCACGAGGTCGCCCAGCGGGTCGACCCCACCGCGCGGATCGTGTACGTGGACAACGATCCCCTGGTACTGGCGCACGCCCGAGCCCTGCTCACCAGCACCCCCGAAGGCGCCACGGACTACATCGACGCCGACGCGCACTACCCGGACGCGATCATCGCGACCGCGAAGGCGACGCTGGACTTCGAGCGGCCGATCGCGGTGATGCTCCTGGGCAGCCTCAATTTCATCCTGGACACCGACACGGCCGTGGACATCGTGCGCCGGCTCATGGCCGCGGTGCCCTCCGGCAGCTACCTCGTGGTGACCCACCCGACCACGGAACTCGGCGGCGAGGGCAACGTCGAGGCGATGCGGTTCTGGAACGAGAACGCGAAACCGCCGATCACCGCCCGCAGCCTCGCCGAGTTCACCCGGTTCTTCGAGGGGCTGGAACTGCTCGAACCGGGCATCGTCTCCTGCTCCCGCTGGCGCACCGACGCCCCCGCCGACGAACTTCCGCCGGTCGTACCGCAGTTCGGCGCGGTCGCGCGCAAGGCCTGACCCACCGGGCCCGGCCCACCGCCCCCGGGCGGTCGCGCCACAACGCGCGACGGCGATGCCGGGCGGGGAAATCCGCACCCGGCACCACCACCCACCGACCGAGGCCGTGTACCGCTACTCCGTACGCAGGCCGTCCGGGCGCATCAGCCGCCACAGCGGCGGCAGGCTCAGCGCCGTGACCAGCAGCACCACTCCCGCGCCGATCCCGGTCATCGCCGCCATGCCGGACCAGTCCACGGTGAACGGCCGCCCCGCCATCCCGAGCAGCACGGCGCCCAGCCCCACGCCGGTGGCCACCGCGAGCATCAGCCCCAGGACCACCGGAATCGCCGACTGATACAGGATCGACCAGCTCAGCGTGCTGCGCCTGGTGCCGAACGCGACCAGCACCGACAACAGTTTCCGCCGCTCGCGCAGTTGCTCCAGCATGGTCACCAGCAGGCTCGCGCCGATCAGCGCCAGCACCACGGCCGTGCCGATGAACAGCGCCGTGCGCACGTTCGCGAACCGCCGCGATTCCTCGGTCGAGGACAGATCGTAGACCGAGGACAACGGGTCGATCCGAGCCGCGGCGTTGCGGACCAGGTCCCGGGCGTCCGGAGCCGCCGGGTCGATTTGGATGTCCATCGAGAGGGTCAGGCGCTTGGTCGCGGCCGCCGGAACCGCGCTCGGCGTCGCCAGCACGCCGTCGTACGAACGCCCGTGCGGGTCGGCCCGCCCCGGAACCGTCGCCGCGGCCGCCGGAATCCGCCACGGCGTACGGGCCGACCGTTGCGCGTTCGGGCCGTACGACGGATCGACGATCACCTGCTGCCCGGGGGCCGCCTGCATCTCGCCGAACGGGTTCGCGCGGGCCTCGATGATGAACGTGTCGCCTTCGGCGCATCGATCGATCCGGGCCAGCTCGCGCAGCGCGTCGCAGTTCCCGATGGTCAACGAGGCCGAGCCGGCCGGGTCCTCCGCCCGATCGCCGATCCGGGTGCTCGCGTACCCGAAGGCGGACCGCACGCCCTTGCTCTCCCGGATCGCCCGGGTGATCTCGGCGACCTTGTCGCTGCCCGCCCGCACATCGGAGGACATCGACATCTGCGCCCGCTCGGTGTCCTGGCCGGTCTCCTTGACGTAGTCCTGGTCGACGCCGAGGAAGAGCATCTGCAAGGCGATGGCGCCGGCCACCGCGACCGCGATGCCGTTGACCGACCGCGCGGCCAGGCCGCTGCCCAGTTGCAGCCGGCGCACCGCGAGTTGCCACGGCACCCGACCGGCGCCGAGCCGGAACACCACGGCCTCGACCAGCCACGGCAGCAGCGCGGTGACACCGACCAGCAGGAGAACCGTGCCGGCGACCACCTGCAGTTCGTTGAACTCGCCGCGATCGGCGCCTCGGCGGATCATCGGGAACAACAGCGCCACGCCCGCGAGCGGCAGCAACAACCGCCACCACACCCGGCGCCGGATCGGCGTACTGGTGCGCACCACGCCGAGCGGCTCGATCACCACCGAACGCAGTGCGAACAGCGTCACCGCGACGGCGGCGGCCGGCACCGCGAGCGCCACCAGGACCGCGAGCGGCACGCTCGGATCCAGGTCGCTCGGGAAGATGCTCAGGTCGAACGCCGCCGCCACATCGGTCAGTTGCCGGCCGATCAGGAAGAAGCCGAGCCCGAGGAGCAGCCCGAGCAGCGAACCCGCGAGCGCCTCACCGGCCGCGATCCAGCGGGTGGTCCGGTTGTCCGCGCCCACCAGCCGCAGCGCCGCGAGCCGTCGGTCGCGCCGTTCGCCGCCGAACCGCACAGCCGTGGCGATCAATACGGCGACCGGCATCAGCAGCACCACGAACATCACCAGGACGAGCAGGAGCAGCCTGGCGTCCAGCTTCTCCGCCGGGATCCGGTTGCCGAACTCGGTGATCCGCAGCGTCGACATGGAGTCCGCGGCGAGCGCGTCGCTGCCGACGTAGTAGACCAGTTCGTCCGGACCGATCAGGCCCCGGTCGGCGATCCGGCCCACTGTGCGGTAGGGGAAGCGCTCCTTGAGCAACCGCCCCCGGTCCGAGCCGAGCAGTTCGGCCAGCGCGGGCGAGACGACCATCTCGCCCGGGCCGGGCAGCCTGCGCAACCCCGGCGGGACCGGCGCGTCCGGGCCTTCCGCGCGCAGCACCCGGCCGCGGATGTCCTCACCCTTGTAGGCGGTGTCCGCAATCCCGACCAGCAGCGTGTTCGCGCCGGCTTCGGCCGCCCGGCCCGCGTGCTCGTCCCGGGCCCGCCCGCGGTCGTCCCGCGCGCCCAGCGCGCCGGGGATCGCGGTGGTCAGCAACAGCAGCGCCACGCCCAGCCCGACCCCGATCGCGGTCAGCAGCGTACGGGTCCAGCCCTCCCGGCCGCCGGTGACCGCGAATCCGGCGCCCATTCCCAGGTCGCGCAACACCTTCACGCGGCACGCGCCATGTCTCGGGACCTGCCGTCGCGGACCACGATCTCGCGGTCGGAGTAGGCGGCGATCCGGGACTCGTGGGTGACCAGCACGATCGCCGCGTCGGTGGTGCGGGCGGCCTCGATCAACATCTGCATGACACGTTCGCCGTTGAGCGAGTCCAGCGCACCGGTCGGCTCGTCCGCGAACACCACCCGGGGGCGGATCACCAGGGCGCGGGCCACCGCGATCCGCTGGCCCTGCCCGCCGGAGATCTCACCGGGCCGTTTGCCCGCGAGGTCGGCGACCTCCAGGCGCTCCATCCACTCGCGGGCCCTCGTCTCGGCCTCCTTGCGCTTGACCGCGTTCAGGCGCAGCGGCAGCGCGACGTTCTCCAGGCAGGTCAACTCGGGGACCAACTGGCCGAACTGGAAGACGAAACCGAAGTCGCTGCGGCGCAGCGCGCTGCGTTGCACGTCCGACATGGCGGTCACGTCGCGGCCGTCGTAGCGGATGGCGCCGGAATCCGGTCGCACGATGCCGGCCAGACAGTGCAGCAACGTGGATTTGCCCGATCCGGACGGTCCCATGATGGCCACGACCTCGCCCGCGCGGATGGTGAACTCCGCGCCGGCCAGCGCGGGCGTCGCACCGTACGTCTTGTGCAGATCCTGGCCACTGAGCAGGGCGTCGGTCACGTGCGGATCTCCTGGGTGAGTTCGCCGAGGCGTGCGGTGGTCAGTTCCAGCCACCGCAGGTCCGCTTCGAGGTGGAACAGCGCGTGGTCGCAGATCAATCGGTCGCTGAGGTCGCCGTCGATCTTGCGCCGGGTGAGGTCGCGCATCATGCGCAGGTGCTCGGCGCGTTGGGTGTCCAGGATCTCGTTGGCGTCCCGGCCGGTGAGCAGCGCGAGGACGACCTTCGTGTAGAGCGTCGACTGGAGGTAGGGCTCGGGCTTCTCGGGTTGGCCGAGCCACTGCTCGACGTCGGTGACCCCGGCATCGGTGATCGAGTAGCGCTTGCGCTCGGGGCCGCCGCTGGTCTCGAGGCCGTCTATCTCCACGAGCCCGTTCTTCAGCAGCCGCGACATGGTCGAGTAGACCTGGCCGTAGGCGAGCGAACGGTCTCGCCCGAAGCGCTCGTCGAAGCTGCGCTTGAGGTCGTAGCCATGGCGGGGGCCGGACTCCAGGAGCCCGAGCAGGGTGTGTCCGATTGACATGCGGAGCACTATACACAGCAGGTATACCTAGCGTGTATAGCGAGATCGACGTGCGGATGGAGGGCGTACCCAGGGCCGAAGGATGGCTGTACGGATGGTTGTGCGGATGGCTGTACGGCGGGATCGACGAGGGCGCGCCGCCCGATCGGCGGCGCGCCCTCGTCCCGACGCGTGCGGCCGTTCGGCCGAACCCGCTTGCTCAGCCGTGGTGGATCACGCGGTGTCCCGAACGCCCGGAACCGCTCAGAGGCCGAGGCCCTTGGTCACGGCGCTCGCCCGGGTGAACACCGACTCGGGCTGCTCGCCCGTGCAGTACTTGTTGCCGGTCGACACGATCCCGATCAGCTTCCCCTTCTCCACCAGCGGCCCGCCGGAGTCGCCGCGGCAGATGCTGGTGCCGGGGTTGTCGGCCGGCGCCTGGCCGCACACCCGCGTGGCCGGACTGTCCCCGGGGAACGTGTACGGCTCGCACTGCGCCAGCGGCGAGAGCACCAGGGTGGTCTGCTTGAGCCGCGTGGTCGTCGCGCCGCCGTCGGTCTTGCCCCACCCGTAAACGGTCGCCTTGTTGCCGACCTTGTAGAGCGCGTCGTCCTTCGCGCCGGCGATCGGCAGGGGCTTCTGATTCAGCGGGCGGTCCAGTTCGAGCACGGCCGCGTCGTAGGTGAGCGTGCCCTGCTCGAACTTCGGGTGCACCTTGGTCTTCGTCACCTTGCGGGTCTGTCCGCCCGTGCCGGACAGGTCCAGGCGCCCGGCGACCACCGTGACGGCGGTCGGGTCCTCCAGCCCGTTCACACAGTGCGCCGCGGTGAGCACCTTCTTCGGGGCCACCAGCGTTCCGCCGCAGAGCTGTTGGCCGTCGGCGGTGAACAGGGCCACGGCGTACGGCGCGGCGCCGGCGGGCGCGTCGGTGCCGAAGCGCACGGCCGAGGCGGGCGCCGCGCAGACGCCGATCGCGGCGAGCGCGACGGCCGCCGCGCCGAACACCTTCCTCGACGCGCGTCGGTGGGTGTCCTGCGTCTGCCGAGTACGAGTCATCTCGCGGTCCCTTCGATCGGACGGCCGTGCGACGGGGGTCCCGGCGGAACCGACGGCCCTACCCTTTGCACGCGCACGGTCGCCCTGCGGATGCATCCCCATTCGCATCGGCCCCACCCGTACCCGAAGAGCGCTTCCGCCGATCGGACCCGCCCGGCGCCACGCCGGGACCGTCCGGCGCCCGCGTCCGGACCGGCCGCGCGCGAGGTACGCCCCGCCCGGTCAGTCCTCTTCGACGAAGCGGGCCGGGCGGGTGCCCGCGAGCTTGATGATGTGGAAGCCGTACTGGGACGCGACGAGATCGCTCAGTTGACCGGGACGCAGCCGCACCAGCGCCTCGGCGAACGCGTCGGCGTAGTCGTCCTCCTGCCCCCAGCCCAGGTCGCCGCCGTTCGCGGCGGACAGCGGGTCCTTGGAGCGCTTCCGGGCGATCTCGCCGAACCGGCCCGGGTCCCGGGCGAGTTCCTCGAGAATCGCCCGGCCCTCGCTCTCGGTCTCCACCGCGATGTGCAGGGCGTGGTATTCCAGCGCGTCGGACAAGGTCGCTCCCGGGGTCGTCGCCACCCGGCGCGCTCGGGCCGAGCGCGGTCACCGAGTTGTCGATCATGTGGATGATAAGGCCGCCACGCGACCGGACGGGACCGGCCGGAACGCGCCGCGCCGGCCCCGCGCGACCGGGTGTCCGCGGTCAGCCGAACGCGTCCACACCGGTGACTCCGGCCGACATCCGCCACCGGCGAGCCGCCCGTTCCGGGTCCGCGGCCCACGGTTTGACCCCACCGACGTGGTGGCCGTACGGCACCGGGGACATGCTCGAACGCGCGACCACCACAAACACCACGAACACCACGAACACCACGAACACCCGTCGATCGCACCGCACTCGCGGCGTGTTCGGCGGGTTTAGTCGTTTCCGCCCGAAGTGTTCGCCACGACCCCGACACCTCTCCGACGGCGACTTGAACGTGTTCAAAAACAGGTCTACAGTCGCGCTCGTCGGCCAGTTTGAACACGTTCAAAAAGGAGCCGGTCAATGGACATGACCGTTGTCACGTACGCCATCTACCTGGTCATCAGCGTCGGACTCACCGTCTGGGTGGCCCGAACCCTCAGCCGCAGCGGGCAGGTCTTCCTCCAGGACGTCCTGCGCGGACGCGAGGAACTCGCCGCCGCCGTCAACCACCTCCTGGTGGTCGGCTTCTACCTCGTCAACCTCGGCTTCGTCGCGCTCTACCTCAAGGGCGGCGGCGGCATCGACAACGCCCGCGAGTCGGTCGAGGCGCTGTCGGTCAAACTCGGCACCGTGCTGCTGGTCCTGGGTGTGCTGCACCTGTTGAACGTCTACGTGCTCAATCGCATCCGGCAGCGCGGTCTGGCGGACGAGGCCTACGGCAGCAGCGGTAGCGCCCGGCGGGCGCGCAAGGTCTCCGGCCGGGACTTCGGCCCGCCGGTGCACCCGCAGGGCACCACCCGACCGGCACCCGGGGTCTGATCCCGATGATCGCCCTTCCCGAGCACCCCGCCGAGGACCTTCCCGAGGACCTTCCCGAAAACACCGTGCCGGGCCGATCGGAGGGGACGGCCCGGCACGGCGCCCCCGCCCCCGAGCCGCCCACCCCGATCCGCCGCCTCACCGTCCTGTACGACGCCGAGTGCCCGTTGTGCACGGCGCTCTCGGACTGGATCGCCCGGCAGCCCACCCTGCTCGCCGTCGACCTGCTCCCGGCCGGCTCGCCCAGGGCCCGCAACCGCTACCCCGAACTCGACCACGCCGCGACCGTACGCGAGCTGACCGTCGTCGGCAGCGCCGGCGAGGTGTGGTCCGGCCCGGCCGCGTGGATCACCGTGGCGTGGGCACTGCGCGCCTACCGCGGCCTGTCCTACCGGCTCGCCACGCCGATGGGCATGCCGATGGCCCGAGCCGCCGTACTGGCCGCGGCCCGGATCCGGGCGGTCACCCGGCGGCAGCCGCTCCCCCCGTATCCGGACGAGGACCCCTACCTCGAACCGTGGACGGTGGTCGCGTGTGGCGACCGGTGCGAGCTCGAGCACTAACCTTGCCTGTCGTGGAGCACGTGGAAGGCACCGACGCATCGAACCCGGCCGACAAGAGCGACCCGCCGGACCGGGGCGGTCGGCCCGGCAAGAGCGAGCAGACGCGGTCTCTGATCCTGGAGACCGCGCTGCGGCTCTTCCGCGAGCGCGGCTACGACAAGACGACCATGCGGGCCATCGCCCAGGAGTCCGGCGTCTCGGTCGGCAACGCCTACTACTACTTCGGCTCCAAGGAACACCTGATCCACGGCTTCTACGACCAGGTCACCCACGAGCACGTCGACCGTTGCCGGCGGGAGCTGCGCGGGGTCCGCGACTTCGGCGACCGGCTCCAGGTGGTGCTGTCCGCGTGGTTGGACGTCGCCGAGCCGTACCACGCGTTCGCGGTGCAGTTCTTCCGCAACGCCGCGGACCCGGAGAGCCCGCTCAGCCCGTTCTCCGCGGAGTCGTATCCGATCCGCGAACAGGTCACCGGGCTGTTCGCCGACGTCCTGCGCGGCTCCTCGCTCCGGATCGACGACGAACTCGCCGAGTTGCTGCCCGAGTTGCTGTGGCTGCACCTGATGGGCATCGTGCTCTTCTGGGTCTACGACCGCTCCCCCGAGTGCGCCAAGTCACGCGCGTTCGTCGCGCGCACCACGCCGATGGTGGAGCGGGTGATCTCGCTGTCCCGGTACAAGGTCTTCCGGCCGCTGGTGCGCGACGCGGAACGGCTGATCCGCGACTACATCGTGCCCGAGGGCGTCGCGGCGGCGGACACCGGCGGCCCGTCCAAATCGCCGGCGGATCGCCGATAGGCCGACGGCGAGCACGCGTACAGGTCGGCGAAGGCCAGCCGCAGCGTCTCCGTGGTGCCGAACCCGCAGCGGCGCGCGATCGCGCTCAGCGGCAGCCGGGTGGCCACCAGCAGCCGGGCCGCGGCCTCGGTGCGGGTCACCCGCACGTGCCGGCCCGGCGAGGTGCCCAACTGGGCGTGGAAGAGCCGGGTCAGGTGCCGCGCGCCGATACCCACCTCGCGGGCCAGTGCCGGAGTGCTCAGGTCGGCGTCCAGGTTGCCGGTCACGTAAGCGGTCGCCCGCCGCACCAGCGGGTGTTCGGGCGGCGGCGCGGCCACGAACATGGACACCTGGGCCTGGTTGCCGGGCCGCTGGAGGTAGGTGACCAGGCCGCGCGCGGTGTGCCGGGCCAGGTCCGGACCGTGGTCCTCCTCGATGAAGGACAGCGTCAGATCGAGCGCCGCGGTCACCCCGGCCGACGTGGAGATCCGGCCGTCGCGGATGAAAAGCGGGGCCGCGTCCACCGTGACCGCGGGCCGGTCGGCGGCCAGTTGCCGGGCGTAGGCCCAGTGTGTGGTGGCCCGTCGGCCGTCCAGCAGCCCGGTCGCGGCCAGCACCGAGGCGCCCGTGCACACCGACGCCACCCGCCGCGCCTCCCGGGCCGCGCGGCGCAGGTGGCCGACGAAGCGTTCGTCCTCGGCGGCGCGTTCGTGGCCGTGCCCGCCGCAGATCAGCAGCGTGTCCACCGCGCCGACCACGTGTTCGAGCGGGATGTGCGGGGTCAACTCGAAGCCGCCGGAGCACGCGATCGGCCGGCCGCCGAGCCCGGCCAGGCGGACGTCGTAGGGCGGGTCGGCGCCGAGCGTGTTCGCGGTGACCAGCGTCTCGGTGACGCAGGCGATGTCCAGGAGCGCGGAGTTGGGATAGCCGACCACGATCATCCGGCGCGCGTCCGGGCGCGGGGTCGGGTGAGTGTCCATGGCCCGGAAACCTAGTGTCCGAAGGACCGGGATCACAAGGATTCGGACATCGACCTCGTCACCGCCCACGCGGGCACGCGAGGGTCGTCCCATGACCGCATCCACCGCGCACGATGCCACCGCTCCCCCGCCCAGGACCATCGCGTTCGTGTTGTACGAGGGACTGACCCTGCTCGACCTGGTCGGGCCGCTCGAGGTGTTCACGAGCCTGGCCCGGTTCGGGCCCGGCTTCGAGGTGACCGTGGTCGCCGCGAACACCGACCCGATGTCCACCGACACCCCGCTCCGGGTGGCCGCCGACCGCACCTTCGCCGAGGTGCCCGCACCGTATCTGCTGTGTGTTCCCGGCGGCGAGGAGGCGACGCTGCGGGCCCTCGCCGACGCCCCGCTGCTCGACTACGTGCGCACCGCGTCGGCCGCCGCCGCCTGGACCACCTCGGTGTGCACGGGTTCGCTGATCCTGGGCGAGGCCGGCGTGTTGACCGGGCGCCGGGCGACCACGCACTGGATGTTCCGCGACCGGCTGACCGCCTTCGGCGCGCGACCGGTGGCCGAGCGCTGGGTCGAGGACGGCGACGTGGTCACCGCGGCGGGCGTGTCCGCCGGGATCGACATGGCGCTGCACGTGGTCGGGAGAATCGCCGGCGCGGACGTCGCGCGCGCGATCCAGTTGGGCATCGAGTACGACCCGGAGCCGCCGCAGGGGCCGATCGACTGGGCCGGCACGGACGTCGCCGCGTTCGCGCCGATGGCGACCGCGATGGTCGAGAAGGCGTTGGCGGATCACCCGGCGCTGCTGGCCAAGTTGCGCTGACCCGGGGACCGCGCGACGGTCGCTGCGATGCGGGCCGGCGCGGGGATCCGGCTCCCGCGGACCCGGGGCGGTCTTCGGCGCGACCGCGTTGCATATCGTGGAGGCGTCCGCGATCACCGCCGACCGCGCGCACCGCCGACCGGCCGTCGGCCGGCAGTCGTCGACCGTCGGCCGACGGCCGCCGCGCTCGCGCGCCGGTCGGGCGATCCGGACGCCGCCCGACCGTTCGACCGAGGAGTTGCCTTGTCCGGTGTCCCGCTGTTCCCACCCACCGACGCGCACCTGGCCGCGCAGATCGGCTTCATCCTGGAGATCGACCGGCTCAAGGGCGTGGTCCGGCGCAACCTGGTCGCGGACGCGTCGCGACGCGAGAACACCGCCGAGCACTCGTGGCACCTGGCCATGCTGGCCGGCACGCTGGCCGAGCACGCCGCGACCGACGTCGACGTCGCGCGGGTGACCCGGATGTTGTTGATCCACGACCTGGTCGAGATCGACGCGGGCGACACGTTCTACTACGACGCGGTCGCCGAGGTGGACCAGTCCGAGCGCGAACAAAAGGGCGCGGACCGGATCTTCGGCCTGCTGCCCGCCGGGCAGGGGGCGGAACTGCGCGCCCTGTGGGAGGAGTTCGAGGCCCGCGAGAGCCCGGACGCGCGCTTCGCCAAGGCGATCGACCGGTTCCAGCCGTGCCTGCTCAACTTCCACACCGAGGGCGGCACGTGGCGCGAGTACGACCTGACCCGCACCGAGGTGCTGGCCAAGCAGGGCAGCACGATCGCGGACGGCTCGCCGTCGTTGTGGGCCTATACCCTGGAACTGATCGACGAGGCGGTCGCCCGCGGCTACCTGCGGCCCTGACCGCCCCGGGGTGGGTCCGGTCGCCCCACCGGGCCCGGCGCGGGTCGAAAGGCCCGCAAGCGGCACGTTGTAGCCTGCGATGATGACCAGTGACGCATCCTTCACCACCCACGTCACCGAACGGCTCGCGGCGCTGCCCGGCGTCGCGGCGGTCGCGCTCGGCGGGTCGCGCGCCCAAGGCACCCACCGCCCGGACAGCGACTGGGACTTCTCGGTGTACTACCGGGACGGATTCACCCCGGACGCGGTCCGCGGCCTCGGCTGGCCCGGCGAGGTGTCCGAGTTCGGCGCGTGGGGCGGCGGGGTGTTCAACGGCGGCGCCTGGCTCACCGTCCAGGACCGGGCGGTCGATCTGCACTATCGCGAACTCGCGGACGTGGAGCTGCGGTTGGCCCAGGCGCGGGAGGGCAGGTTCGAGGTCGAGCGGCTGCTGTTCCACCTGGCGGGCGTGCCGACCTATCTGGTGGTAGCCGAACTCGCGGTCAACCGCGTGCTGTTCGGCGACCTGCCGCGCCCCTCCTACCCGGAGGCGCTGCGCCGCACCGGACACACCAGGTGGGGCGACGACGCGCGGCTGACCCTCGCGTACGCCGACGGGGCGCACGCCGGACGCGGCCGTGTCACCGACGTCGCGGGCGCGATCGGGCGTGCGGCGTGCGAGGCGGCACACGCGGTGTCGGCCGGTCGCGGCGAGTGGGTGACCAACGAGAAGACCCTGCTGGATCGCGCGGGCCTGCGCGGCGTCGACGAGATCGTGGCCCGACTGACCCCCACGACACTGTCCGCCGCGATCGCCGAGACCGGCACCCTCCTCGACAACGCCCTGAAGGCGAGCCGACCCGCCTGACGTGGCCGGCGGCCACCGACCCTCCTCCGCGCGATCACTCCTCGCCCGGGCCGACCCGCCGTCCGCCGTCCGCCGTTCGTTACCCGCTGTCCGCTGTCCGCTGTCCGCTGTCCGCTGTCCGCCGAACACCGTCCTCGCGGCAGGGCAGTTCACCCATCTCGACGCCGCGCTCGTCCGCCCGGCGCGATCTTCGCACCCCCGGCCGGCGAGCCGGTGCAGGCGCCGAAGGCCCCGCCCGTCCCGCCGAACGCCACGGCGGATTTCCGCCAGATTTGAACTATCCGCGAAGCAATGATTGAGCCATGAACTTGAACCTGAAGAACAAGGTCGTCGTGGTCACCGGCGGCAGCAAGGGCATCGGTCTGGCGATCGTGCGCGGCTTCGCCGAGGAAGGTGCCCGAGTCGTCGTCGGCAGCCGCACCGTATCCACCGAACTGGCAGCGCTGCGCGCGGAGTTCGACGTGCTTCCGGTGGCCGTGGACCTGGCCCACCCGGATGGTCCGGCCGAACTGGTGCAGGTCGCCGTCGACACCCACGGCGGGGTCGACGTACTGATCAACAACGTCGGTACCGGTGCGCCGACGCCCTCGATCATCGGGGTCGAGGACGCCGAGTGGCAGCGGATCTTCGAGATCAACCTGTTCAGCGCGGTGCGCGCGACCAGGGCCGCGATGCCGTCCATCGTCGCCCGGGGCGGCGGCGCGGTGGTCACCATCAGCTCGCTGAACAGTCACCTCCCGTCCTCGTCGCTGGTGCACTACTCGGCCTCGAAGGCCGCGCTGAGCTCGTACTCGAAGTCGCTCGCCGAGGAGTTCGGCCCGCAGGGTGTGCGGGTGAACACCGTCTCGCCCGGCCCGGTGCGCACGCCGCTGTGGACCGACCCGGGGCAGTTCGCCGACATGATGGCCGCGTCCGCCGGGACCACCGCGCAGGTGTTCATGGACGAGGTGCTGCCGCAGGCGATGGGCGTGCTCACCGGTCGCGTCTCCGAGCCGCGGGAGGTCGCCGACGTCGTGCTGTTCCTGGCCTCCGAGCGGGCCGCGAACATCATGGGCGTGGACTACATCGTCGACGGCGGCATGCACAAGGCGATCTGACCCGTCGGGTACGGCCGGGGACCGGCGAAACGTTCCCCGGCCGCACCACTAACCTCACCCCATGGACGCGCGGAATGTGGACTGGGACGACGCACGCTGGCTCAACCCGCCGAGTTCGGCCGAGCGGGTCGGCAGCGCGCTCGTGGTGACCCCGCAGGCGGGCGCCGACTTCTGGCGGCAGACCTCGTACGGCTTCAGCCGGGACACCGGGAGTGCGCTGCTGACCGAACTGTTGCCGGACACCTCGGTGGAGGTGACCTTCGACGGCGACTTCGACACGCTCTACGACCAGGCCGGCGCCTTCGTCCGCGTGGACGAGCGGACCTGGGTCAAGGCCGGCGTCGAGGTCACCGACGGCGCGCTGCACGTGGGCGCCGTGGTCACCCACGGCGTCTCCGACTGGTCGATCGCGCCCGTGCCCGAATGGGCCGGCCGACCGGTCACCGTCCGGGTCAGTCGGGCCGGCGACGCGCTCACCATCCGGGCGCGCTCGGCCGACGACCCCTGGCGGACCATCCGACTCGCACCGCTGTCTCCCGACGCGCGGGCCTTCGCCGGACCGTTCTGCTGTTCGCCGGAGCGCGCGGATCTGCGGGTGCGTTTCACCCGCTTCGTCGTCGGGCCCGCCGACGCGGGGTTGCACGAGAACCCCTGACCCGGCGCGTCAGGCGCTGCCCGTCGGTGGGAGCGTCACGCCGTATTCCCGTGCGGCGTGCAGCGCGTCCTCCAATTCGTCCAGCGCGGGGGACAACGCGTTCGTGTCGTGCGCGGCACTGGCCTCGGACAACACCGCGCGAGCCCGAATCACCCGCTCGCGAACGGCCCGGTCGACCTCCGTCCGGTCGATCGCCGACTTCTCGTCGTATCCAGCCGTCATCACTTCCTCATTTCCCGCGGCCCCGTGCGAGCCCCCCTATACACCCCTTGGTGTTCCGACCTGGGGCGCGTTTCAACCGGGCCGGCGCACACCGGCGTGAAAAGTCCGTCAGGAAGTGTTTCGGGAGGCGTCGACCTCGACGAACGTGCGCCCCGTCTCACGGGCACTCGCCCGGCCGCCGGTCAGGTCGGTCAACCGCGCGGTGAAGCGCTCCCGATCCGGCTCCGGCACGCACACGTCGATCGCCACCTCGGCGCCGTAACGAATGTCGCGCACCTCGTGGCCGAGCCCGCGCAGGTCGTTCTCCAACCGGCCGGCGTGCGCGTGGTCGACGTCCACGGTCAGCACCAGCATCGGCCGCAGCTCGACCACCCCGACCGTGTCCACCGCCTCGGTCACCGCCGAGCCGTAGGCCCGGATCAGGCCGCCGGCGCCGAGCATGATGCCGCCGAAGTATCGGGTCACCACGGCGACCGTCTCGGTGAGCTCGCGGCGCCGGAGCACCTGGAGCATCGGCGCACCCGCCGTACCGGACGGTTCGCCGTCGTCGTATGCCTTCTCCTGGCCACCCGCGATCCACGCCGAGCAGTTGTGCCGCGCGGAGGGGTGCAGCGCCCGACGCCGGGCCAGGAAGGCCTGCGCCTGGGCGTCGTCGGCCACCCGCGCGACGGCGCACAGGAAGCGCGAGCGCCGTACCTCGACCTCGACCTCACCTTCGGACTTGATCGTGAGCAGCGGCATGACCAGGTCCTTCGGTACGACATCGGTGGACGCCCCCACGGTATGGCCCGTCGGCGCGGGCGGTCGCCGTAGGTCGGTCAGGCCGCCACCGTCGGCCGGCTCGACACCGCGACGAAGGAGCGCAGCAGGTTCGTCTCGTGCCCGGCCCGCCAGGTGAGCGTGACCGCCGACTCGGCCAGGCCGGTGACCGGCACGAACGCGACGTCGGGTCGCGCGTTGTAGCCGGCGAACTGCGCGCAGAACAGCAGCACGCCCCGCTCGGCGGCGATCAGCGACAACGCCTCCTGGAGGGTGCCGGCGACCGGTCCGCGCGGAATCGGGCGACCCCGCGGGGTCACCGTCGGCGACTGGAGTTCACGCCAGCGCGCCGGGGCCGGATCGGCGATGTCCACGAACGCGCACTCGGCCAACTCCTCGGCGTCCACGTGCGCGCGCCGCGCGAACGGGTGCCGGGTGGAGACCCCGAGCACGAGCGGGTCGGCGGCGATCACCGGGCCGGTGCGCAGCGCCGGGTCGACCACCGGCAGGGTCACGAACGCCGCGTCGATCTCGCCGCGCAGCACCGCGCCGAACGGATCCGACAGCGGCGTCTCGACCAGGTCGGCGCCGGCCTGCGGATGTCCGGCGCGGAAGTCGCCGACCAGGTCCAGGAGGGTGCCGTAGGGCGTGCCGACGAAGCCGATCCGCAGCACACCCTCGATGCCCCGGGCCCGGGAGCGGGCGCGCTCGACCGCGTCGGTGAGTCCGGCGTACGCGGGCCGCACCTCGGCCAGGAACAGTTCGCCCTGCGGCGTGAGCTCGACCCGGCGGCTGTTGCGCTCGAACAACCGGGCGCCGATCCGCTCCTCCAGTTGCCGCAGCAGTTGGCTGACCCGGGCCTGCGACGTGTAGAGCCGGGCGGCGGTGCGGGTGAAGTGCAGTTCCTCGCTCAACACGACGAAGCACTCCAACTCGCGGAACTCCACGCTCATCCGCGCTCTCCTCCCCCTCTGGTACGGGCCGACCGGGCCCGTACGCGGTGCCCGCTCGGACCCGGCACCGGACTTCGACCTGCGAGCATAAGCGAGGCTTGTGCACGCATGCGATCTCGGCCGTTGTTCGGGCCCGGCCCGGTGACCAGGGTTGACACCATGTCCAACCCAGTCGTCGACACCGCTTCGTCCCCTTCGTCCGGCCCCGGGCCGGGGTCCGCCGCCGATCCCGAGGCCCCCGATCCCAAGGCCCCCGATCCCATGGCCCCCGATCCCGGGCCGGCCGCCGAATCCGGGTCGGCCCCCGAGACGGCCGGCGCCCGGTCCTGGCTCGCCGTCGCGGCCATCGCCGTCGGCACCTTCGCGGTGGTCAGCACCGAGATGCTCCCGGTCGGCCTGCTCACCCCGATCTCGCACGGCCTGCACGTGTCCGACGGCACCACCGGGCTGGCCATGACGCTGGCCGCGGTGGTCGCGGGCTTCGCCGCGCCGATCGTGCTCGTCGCCGCCGGTCGGGTGGATCGGCGAATCGTGCTGGCCGTGATGATGTTCGTGCTGCTGGCCGCCAACACGATCAGCGCGCTGGCGCCGAACTTCGCCACCCTGCTGGTCGCCCGGGTCCTGGTCGGCGCCGGCCTCGGCGGCTTCTGGGCGATCGGCGCGAGCCTGCCGGTCCGCCTGGTGCCCGCCCGATCGGTCGGCCGGGCCGCCGCGATGATCTTCGGCGGCGTGTCGGTGGCCTCGGTGGTCGGTGTGCCGATCGGCACGATGATCGGCGAATGGGCCGGTTGGCGCTTCGCGTTCGCGGCCATGGCCGGGCTCGCCGCCGTGGTCCTGGCCGCGCTGTTGGTACTGCTCCCGCCGCTGCCCGCCGAACGGGCCGTGCGCCCGAGCGAGCTGCGGGCGCTGCTGGGTCGCGGTCCCGTGCTCCTCGGCCTCGCCGGGCTGGTCCTGGTGATCGCCGGGCACTTCGGCGCGTACACCTTTGTCCGGCCCGTCCTGGAGCGGGTCGGCGACCTGGGTCCCGGGCCGATCGGCGGGCTGCTGCTCGGCTACGGCGTGGCCGGTGTGGTCGGCAACTTCGTGGCCGGCGCGTACACCGGACGCGCCCCGCACGGCACGCTCGCGGTCGCGGCCGGGCTGCTCACCGTCTCGGTCGTACTGCTCGCGCTGGCCGGCACGTGGACGCCGGGCACGGTGGCGGCGATGCTCGCGTGGGGGCTCGCGTACGGCGCGGTGCCGGTGGGGTTGCAGGCGTGGTTGCTGCGCTCGGCGCCGGACGCCCCCGAGGCGGCGTCGGCGGTGTTCGTGACCGGCTTCCAGTTCGCCATCGCGCTCGGTTCGCTGCTCGGCGGCGTCGCGGTGGACGCGGTGGCCACGTCCGCCGTGTTGTGGTTCGGCGGCGGTCTGGCCGCGGCGACCGGGCTGCTGGCCGTGACGGCGGCTCGTCGGGCACGGGCGTGAACACGTGCGGACGCTTCCCATGGACAGGTCCGGCGCGCCACGTGAACACGTCCGGACGCGCCACGAAGACATCCGAACGCGCCACGTGAACACGTCCGGAAGCGCCACGCGAAGACATCCGGGTTCGTTGCCGGAACACGTCCGATTCGTTCAAGATCTCGGCCGCCGGCGCCGGCTAGCGTGGGGGCATGACTTCTCCCGCGTTGCGTTTCCACTTCATCGGCCTCGTGGTCGCCGACATGCCCGCGTCGCTCGCGTTCTACCGCGCGCTCGGCCTGGACATCCCCGCCGGGGACGACGCGCTGCCGCACGTCGAGGTGACCTTGCCCGGCGGGCCGCTGCTGGTCCTGGACACGGTCGGGACGGTCCGCTCGTTCGACCCCGAGTGGACCGCGCCGACCGGCGGTCACCGGGCCGCGCTGGCCTTCATGTGTGCCGATCCGGCCGCGGTGGACAAGCTGTACGGCGAACTGGTCGCGGCCGGACACACCGGCCACCTGCCGCCGTGGGACGCGTTCTGGGGCCAGCGGTACGCGGTCCTGCACGACCCGGACGGAAACGGCGTCGACCTGATGGCGCCCCTGCCGGACGCCGCCGAGTAGCGGGCCGAGCAGCCGGCCGAGCAGCGGGCGGTCGCCGGGTTCAGCCCAGCAGGGTGCGCAGCGGGACGCCGGCCAGCGCCTTGACGTCCCGCGCGAAGTGGGCCTGGTCGGCGTAGCCGGTGACGGCCGCGACCCGGGCGGCCGGGACGCCGCCTCGGGCCAGGTCCAGCGCGCGGTCCAGTCTCAGCACCCGGGCCAGCGTCTTGGGCCCGTAGCCGAACGCGGCGAGCGAGCGGCGGTGCAGTTGGCGCTCGCTCAGGTTGACCCCGACCGCGACCGTGGCGATGTCCGCGCCCGCCCGCAGTTCGCCGACCACGGTGCCGGCGAACCGGGCCGTGTCGGCGTCGTGCTCGCGCAGCCGCTCGGCCGCCACGCGTTCCAGGACTGCGGCCGGGTCGCCGGCGGCGGCGATCCGCTCGGCCAACTCCCGCGCGTCGCGCTCGCCCCACACGTCGGCCAGCGGGACCCGCCGATCGCGCAGCGCGTCGGCGGGCGACCCGAACAGCGCGGGTCCGAACCCGGGGGCGCAGCGCACCGCCGCGTAGCGCGCTCCCGGGCTGTCCCGGACCAGGTGCGCGGCGGTGTCGGGGCCGGCCACGATCAACTCGTCACCGGACCAGATCAGGTCCATGCACCCGTCCGGCAACACGCGACCGGATCCGGCCGTCTCGACCGTGCGGGTCCACACGATCAGCGGTGCCAGGCGGGAACGACGTTCGACGTACACGACCCCAGTATCCCCGGGTCCGGCGGCGGTACCGTTGGGCTGTCAGCGTGCACGTCCGAACCGGGCAGGGGCTCATGGACATCGAAGAGCAGCGTGGACGTCCGTCGGTGGAGGAGACTCCCGGCGAGGCGGCCGAGCGCGCCGCCGAGGCGGCCCGCGCCGAGCGCTGGGGCAAGCTGCCCGAGCGGGTGGCGCCGGCCGACCGGGTCGAGGAGCTCCCGGCCGATCCGCCCAACGACCCCGAGTTCGGCCGCGACGCGAACAACGACTGGCTGCTGCGCTCCGCGCCCTAACTCCGCGGCACCGCCTCGTCGTGGGCCGGGTGCCGGGGGTGCAACAGCACCACGGTGCCCGGCCACTCGTCCGAGGCGATCCGTCGCCAGCCCCGGCGTGCGTAGAAGCGCAGGGCGGGTTCGGCCTCCGTGGAGGTGAGCAGCCAGGAGCGGCCGTCGACGGCGTCGGCGGTCACCGTCTCCAGCAGCGCGGCGGCGGCTCCGGTGCCCCGGGCCTCGGCCGCGACCGCGAGTTCGTCCACCTCCCGCCCGCCGCACAACCACGCCGCGGTGCGCTCGGGACCCAGCACCCGGGCGACCCGGTCGTACGAGCGGCCGGTGGGCATCGGTGTCGTGGTGGTCCACGCGGTGGCGAACCCGAGCACGGCGCCGGTGGGTTCGGCGAGCGCGACGACACCGACGAAGCCGGGCCGGCCGACGTCCAGCGCGAGCCGCCGCAGGTACTCGTCGGCCTGTTCCGGGCCCTCGTCCCACGGCGGTTCGGAGAACGCCTCCAGGTAGACGGCACGGATCCCGGCCGCGCACCGGTTCAGATCGGCGGCGGTGAATCGGCGGATCGGCGGGATCATCCGGCGGCTCGTGTCGGCGTCGCCACGGGGTGCAGGCACGCGTACTCCAGGGGTGCGGACGGGTCGATCGACACGTCGAGCGGAGCCGGCGCGACGCCGGCGCGGATCAGCAGGTCGCCGACGGCGGCGATCATCGCGCCGTTGTCGGTGCACAGGCGCGGCGGCGGCACCCGCAGTGTGATGCCCGCGGCGGCGCAGCGCTCGGCCGCGAGCGAGCGCACCCGGGAGTTGGCCGCGACGCCGCCGACCACGACGAGCGTGCGCACGTCGTGCGAGACGCAGGCGGCCACGGCCTTGCGGGTCAGTACGTCGGCCACCGCCTCCTGGAGCGCGGCGGCGCCGTCCGCGACCGGCAGCGCGGCGCCGCCCGCACGCGAGCGCTCGGCCCAGCGGGCGGCGGCGGACTTGAGGCCGGAGAAGGAGAACGCGTACGGGTCGTCGCGCGGTCCGGTGAGGGCGCGCGGGAAGGCGACGGCGCGCGGGTCGCCGTCGCGCGCGGCCGCGTCGATCGCCGGTCCGCCCGGGTAGGACAGGCCGAACACCCGGGCCACCTTGTCGAAGCACTCCCCCGCCGCGTCGTCGAGCGTGTCGCCGAGGTGGGTGATCGGGTCGCGGGCGAGGTCGCGCACGAGCAGCAGCGAGGTGTGGCCGCCGGAGACGATCAGCACGACGCACGGGTCGGGCAGCGGGCCGTGTTCGAGGGTGTCGGCGGCGACGTGCCCGGCCAGGTGGTGCACCCCGTACAGGGGCACGTCCAGCGCGAGCGCGAAGCCCTTCGCGGCGGCCACGCCGACTTGGAGCGCGGTGGTCAGGCCGGGGCCGGTGGTCACCGCGACCGCGCCGATGTCGCCGCGGCGCAGCCCGGCCGAGTCCAGCGCGGCGCGCACCGTCGGGGTGAGCGCGTGCACGTGCGCGCGGGCCGCGATCTCCGGTACGACGCCGCCGAATCGGGCGTGTTCGGCCATGCTGGTGGCCACCGCGTGGCCGAGCAGCCGGCCGTCCCGGACCAGGCCGACTCCGGTCTCGTCGCAGGACGATTCGATGCCGAGGACGATGGGTGAGGCGGTCATGGCACGAGCTTAGTTGCCGTCATGGAGTACTTGCACATCACTTGCAACAGCCGCGATGATCCGGGCCCGCGCCGCACGGGCGCGCTCGACGAGCGCCTCGTCCAGGCGGATCCGGTCCCGGTCGTCGTCCGTGAGCGGCGGGCGCTCGGGCGGGTCGACGATCGTGTCCAGGGCGGGCAGCAGCGGGGCCGCCGCCGCGCCCAACTCGTCCAGCAGGCGGTACACGGACGAGGCGTACACGTCGGCGTCCAGGAATTGCGGCAGCGACGCGAGCAGGACCGGCAGCGCGGCGGCGCCGGCATGCCGCCACAGCGGTTCCAGGACGCGGGCGTAGGTCCGCCCGGGGTCCGCCGCCATCGACCACAGCGCGGCCGAATGGCGCGGGCTCAGGCCGCCGTTGTCCACCAGCCACTCCAGCAGCACCACGGCCTGGCGCGGTCGTCGGATCACCGATTCGAGCGCGTCGAGGTGGGCCTCCGCGAGCCGGCGATCGCCGGTGATCCGGATCAGCGCCAGAGCCGCGTGTCGCGCGAGCGGCTCGGGCGCTTCGGCGACCAGGCGCTCCAGCAGCGGTACGGCCTCGCCCGCGGCCGGGCCGAACTCGCCCAGCACCTGCGCGATCCGCGCCCGCGGCCAGGTGTGCGCCTCGACGCTCGCCACGTCGGACAGCGTCGCGATCAGTGCGGGCAGCACCGCCGGGTCGACCGGCGCACCGGGGTTCAGCGCGGCCATGGCCGCCGGCAGCAGGCACCCGCGCTCGCGCAGCGAACGTACGCAGGAGGCGGCGTCGTGCCTGACCAGTCGGTCGAGTCCGGCGGCCGGCAGGAGAGCCGACGGGTCGTCGGCGAAGCCGGCCGCGGCCCGCGTCAACCCCGGGTGCGTCGCGTCCGTCGCCGCCGTGAACAGCGCCGCGCGAACCGCCGGGAGCGCCCGGCGATCGCCCTCGCGCGCGAGGACGGCGACGGCCGGCCAACCCGCGGTCGGATCCGCCGCCAGTCGCGCCAGACGGTCGGCGGCGCCCCGGGTGGCGTGCGCGGAGCGGCCGATCGTGTGCAGCGCGGCCGCCCGTACGTCCGGGTCCTCGTGGTCGAGCGCGTACGTGAGGGCCGGCAACAATCGCACCGGGCCGGCCCGCCACTTCCCGATCGTCTCGCGGCCGAACCCGATGCCCACCCGCGCCGTCGCCGGGTCCGGGGAGCGGATCAGCAGATCGGCCCACAGGTACCAGTCCACCTCGGCACGTCCGCCGCGCTCGAACGCGGAGGCCAGCAGCTCGGCCGCGCTCCACGTGACCGGCGAACCCGGACCGGACAGTCGCTCGGCCGAGCCCAGCGCGTCCCGGACCACCCGCTCCCATCTCCCCCGCCGCTCCGGCGGGCACAGCGCGAGGGCCGCGAAGCCCGCGCGCAACCGCACGGCCGGATCCGGGTGTTCGCGCAGGTGCCCGGCCAGATCCAGGCGCGCGGCCTCCGCGCCGGGGGCCCACCGGCCGAGCGCGGCCTCCACGAGTGCCAGGCCGGCCACCGGGTCGGCGGGTGGTTCGTGGGCCGTGCGCAGCGCCCGGTCGAGATCGGCCTGCGCGAGCAGCCAGGCCGCCGCGCGGCGTACACGTTCGTCGGGGTCGATCAGCAGGTTCGCGGCGATGTCGGCGGCGGCCGGCCATCGATCGACCGCGTGGCTCACGGTGGTCAACAGTGTCGTCACGCGCAGCCGGACGACCGGATCCGGATCGGCGCTTCGCGCGAACATCTCGCGGGCCGCCGGGCCGTCGCGATCGGCCAGGATCGCCTGGTACGTCGCGTCGCCGTAGCCGGCGAAGAGCGGATCGCGCACCGTCGGGCTCAGGGGCGCGGCGGTCGTCTCGGTCGGGTCGGTCGGCTCGGGCGCCGGCGTCGGGGCGTTCACGCGCGGGGGCGGTCGCCGCCCTCTCGGTTCGGGTTCGTCATGGCGGTGATGCTGCTGGATCGACGCCTCCCGCGCAACCCGTTTGCGCGCCGTCGCAGCGATCCGCGCGGTTCCGGACGGTTCGGCGACCGATGCCGAATAGCTCCGAAATCCTTGACACCACGTGTCAGGGACCCCTTCGTACGTTGGTGTCATGAACTACGACCACATCGTGATCACCGGCGCCCGGGAGCACAATCTCAAGGGGGTGTCGCTGCGCATCCCCAAGAACCGGATCGTGGTGTTCACCGGAGTCTCCGGATCGGGCAAGTCGTCGATCGTGTTCGACACCATCGCGGTCGAGTCGCAACGGCAACTCGCCGAGACGTTCACGGCGTTCATCCGCAACCGGCTGCCCAAGCACGAGCGCCCCGAGGCGGACTCGATCGAGCACCTGTCGACGGCGATCATCGTCGACCAGCGCCCGATCGGCGGCAACTCGCGGTCCACGGTGGGCACGATGACCGACATCCACCCGCTGCTGCGCGTGTTGTTCTCGCGGCACGGCACCCCGTCGGCGGGACCCTCCAACCACTATTCGTTCAACGACCCGAACGGCATGTGTGCGACCTGCGAGGGCCTCGGGCGCACCGTCCGGCTGAACCTGGACGCGCTGATCGACCCGAGCCGCACGATCGGCGACGGCGCGATCCGGCACCCGGGGTTCGCGGTCGGCGGCTGGCAGTGGCAGCTCTACGCCAACCACGACCTCTACCCGACCGACGTCCCGGTGCGCGAGTTCACCGACGAGCAGTGGCGGCTGTTCCTGTACGGCACCGGCGCCAAGGTGGAGATCGTCAACAACAACGGCCGGCACCACATCGACTACGAGGGCTTGGTCGACCGGTTCAACCGGCTCTACCTCAAGCGGGACACCTCGGCGCTGGCCGAGAAGAGCCGCGAGACGATCGCCCGGTTCGTCACCGACGGAGCGTGTCCGGACTGCGCGGGGGCCCGGCTCAACGAGGCGGCGCGCACGTCGCTGATCGAGGGGCGCTCGTTGTCGGACTACGCGGCGATGGAGATCGCCGACCTGGTCGAGGTGCTCACCAGGCTGGCCGATCCGGTCGCGCGGCGGGTCGCCCGGCCGGCGGCGGTCGCGTTGGAGCGGATCGTCGCGATCGGGCTCGGCTACCTGCACCTGGACCGGCCCACCTCGACGGTGTCCGGCGGCGAGGGGCAGCGGCTGAAGATGGTGCGCTATCTCGGGTCGAGCCTGACCGGGATGACGTACATCTTCGACGAGCCGAGCGTGGGGCTGCATCCGCGCGACGTGGTGCGGCTCAACGACCTGCTCACCCGCCTGCGGGACAAGGGCAACACCGTGCTGGTGGTCGAGCACGACCCGGACGTGATCGCGATCGCGGACCACATCGTCGACGTCGGCCCGGGAGCGGGCATCCACGGCGGCACCGTCACGTTCGAGGGCGGCTTCGCCGAACTGTGCGCCGCGGACTCGCCGACCGGGCGCGCGCTGCGCCGGCTCGGCCCGCTCAAGCCGAGCTTCCGCCGGCCCACGGGGACTCTGGAGATTCGCGGCGCGAACCTGCACAACCTGCGGAACGTGGACGTGGACATCCCCACCGGCGTGCTCACCGTGGTCACCGGCGTCGCGGGCTCGGGCAAGAGCACGCTGATCTCGGACGTGCTGGTCGCCGCGCACCCGCAGGCGGTGGTGGTCGACCAGTCGGGCGTGGGCATCTCCTCCCGCTCGACGCCGGCGACCTACGTCGGCGTGCTGGACACCGTGCGCAAGCTGTTCGCGAAGGCCAACGACGTGGACCCGGGGATGTTCACGTTCAACTCGCTCGGCGCGTGTCCCGAGTGCCAGGGGCGCGGCGTGATCCGCACCGACATGGCGTTCATGGACCCGGTCACCACACGCTGCGAGGCGTGCGAGGGGCGGCGGTTCCGCGACGAGGTCCTGACGTACCGGCTGCGCGGCAAGTCGATCGTGGAGGTGCTGGCGCTGACCGCCGAGGAGGCGGTGGACTACTTCACCGAGAAGGCGCTGCGCACCCGGGTGCGGTCGCTGGTCTCGGTCGGGCTGGGCTACCTGACCCTGGGACAACCGCTGAGTTCGCTGTCCGGCGGCGAGTTGCAGCGGCTCAAGCTGGCGAGCGAACTGCACAAGGCCGGCAGCGTGTACATCCTCGACGAGCCGACCACGGGCCTGCACATGTCCGATGTGGAGACGTTGATCCGGCTGCTGGACCGGCTGGTGGACGCGGGCAACACCGTGGTGGTGGTCGAGCACAACCTGGACGTGGTCAAGCGCGCCGACCACGTGCTCGACCTGGGCCCGGGCGGCGGCAAGCACGGCGGCACGGTGGTGTTCGAGGGCACGCCGGCGGAGTTGGTCAAGGCTGAGGACTCGGCGACCGCGGAGTTCCTGCGGGCGGCGTTGGCGGCGGCGGAGCGGGCCCGGGCGAGCTGACACTTCGGACGGAGCCGGGTCGCCCGGGCCCGGGCGATCCGGCTCCGGGCCCGGGGCCGCCGTCGAGCGGGAAAAGGGCGGCCGGCAGGGTGGTGGGCCGCTCGTCGATCCGGTCGTTCGATCGGCACCGTTCGACCTTCGCCGGGGAGATCACCGTGGGTACCGCCGCCGCCGAGACGTTGTCCGTCTTGCTGCTCGCCGCGGTGCTCGCGTTCGCCGTGGCCCGGCCGCGCGGGTGGCCCGAGGCGGTCGCCGCGGTGCCGGCGGCGGTCCTGGTGGTGGCCGCCGGGGCGGTGTCCTTCGACGCGGCCCGGGAGCAGGTGCGCACGTTGTCGCCGGTGGTCGCGTTCCTGGCCGCCGTGCTGGTGCTCGCCAAACTGTGCGCGGACGAAGGCCTGTTCGTCGCGGCCGGGAACGCGGTGGCCCGGTTGTGTCGGCGCCGGCCGGGACGGCTGTTGTCGGGGGTGTTCGTGGTCGCCGCCGTGGTGACCGCCGTACTGAGCCTGGACGCGACCGTGGTGCTGCTGACGCCGGTGGTGTTCGCCACGGCGGCGCGGGTCGGTGCCCGGGCCCGCCCGCACGCGTACGCGTGTGCGCATCTGGCCAACTCGGCCTCGCTGTTGCTGCCGGTGTCGAATCTGACCAACCTGCTCGCGTTCACCGTCAGCGGCCTGTCCTTCGGGCGCTTCGCACTGCTGATGGCGCTGCCGTGGCTGGTGGCGATCGTGGTCGAGTACGCGGTGTTCCGCCGCTTCTTCCGCACCGACCTGGCCGCGCCGCTCACCCCGCCGACGGCGGCACCGACCACCGGGGTGCCGATCTTCGTGCTGGTCGTCCTGGCCTGCACGCTGGCCGGGTTCGCGGTCACCTCGCTCGCCGGACTCGAGCCGGTGTGGGCCGCGCTCGGCGGTGTGCTGGTGCTCGGCGTGCGCGCGCTGGCTCGCCGGCACACCACGGTGCGCGGCCTGCTCGGCGCGGCCGATCCGCTGTTCTGCCTGTTCGTGCTCGCGCTGGGGGTCGTGGTCACCGCCGTGGTCGACAACGGACTCGGCGACGCGCTGGCCCACGTGTTGCCGGCCGGGTCCTCGTGGCCGGCCCTGCTCGCGATCGCCGCCGTCGCGGCCGGTCTGGCGAACCTGATCAACAACCTGCCGGCCGTGCTCGCGCTGCTGCCGCTCACCGCGAGCACCGGCGCGGGTCCGGGGCCCGTGCTCGCCGTGCTGATCGGGGTGAACCTGGGCCCGAACCTGACCTATGTCGGGTCGCTGGCGACGCTGTTGTGGCGGCGGGTGTTGCGTGAACACGACACGGACGCCGACTTGGCGGCGTTCACCCGGCTGGGGCTGCTGACCGTGCCGTTGGGGCTGGTCGCGTCGACGACCGCGCTGTGGCTGGTGTTGTGAGCTTCGTCGCCGGCGTCGTGAGCTGTGGCAACGCGTGGGAGCGGGGCGCCGCCGGCCGCGTCGGCGCGACGCGATAGGGATGTGCGCATGGCACCTACGACGGTTGATCCTCGCGATCAGTGGCTCCCCTCGGCATTGTCGGGGCTCGTCACCGGTCTGGGGATGTGGAGTTGGAATGTGTTGGCGGGCGTCGAGCGGGTCGGCGGCTATCTCGCCGGCACGTGGGATCCGCCGGCCGAGGAGGACGGGCCGGGCATCATCGGCGACGGGTCCTGGCCGCCGGTGATCGGCCGGATCGGCGCGATCGCGCTGCGCGCGGCGGCTCCGACCACCGCGGCGAAGCACCGCGAGGCGCTGCTGGGATTCCTGGAGAACTGGGCGGGCACACCGATGGCCGACCCCACGGCACGGTTGCGCTTCGGCGTCGCGCGCGCCGACGCCAAGGCCGTGCGCGACGAGCGAGGGGCCACCATCGCCACGAGTTGGCCGCACGAGGACCGCTGCGGCGTGCTCCAGGTGCGTGCCGGGGACGCCGATCCGCCCGTGTTCGGCGAGCCGGGCGACTGGGTCGAGGCCGCGCGCGGCTGGGGCGACGCGCGGCAACTGCGCCGACTGGTCACGCTGGTGCGCGAACGCGGGCCGATCGCCTGGGATCCGGCGGCGGCGCGACTGATCGCCGAGGAGACCGGCGTGTCCCGGGCGGCGGCGGTGCTGCTGCTGACCGGCGATGCCGGCGGAATCCGCACCGTGCCGCCGCTGGATCCCGACCAGCGCCGGGTGCTCGGGCTGAGCATGGCCGAAGCGGACGCCGGTTACGACGAGTTGCGCCGGATGACCGAACTCGAACGGCTGGAGCTGTACGCGCGGGTATTGCCCGAGGACCCGGCCGACCTGTGGGAGCCCGCCGGCCCGGGTGCGCTCGCGGCCGGGATCGCCGCCGCGTGGCGGGAGCGGTTCGGGCGGGCGCGGGCGGTGCCGGAGGAAACCCTCGCCGTGCTCGCCGAGTTCCCCGGCCTGACCCTGCACACCCCGGCCGCGCACGTGTGCGCCGCCTTCCTGGCCCCCGACACGCACCCCTTGACCAGCCGGGACCACGACACGTGGCTGGCGGAGGGGGTCGGCGGGACGTACGGCACCAGCGCGGAGCAGGGCGTCCGCTGGTTCGCGGAATTCCTGATGGCACTCACCGTCGCGCTGCCGGCCGTCTACGCCGAGTTGCCCGCCGGGGACCCGGTCCGCGCCGGGCTGCCCGCCGTGGTGGCCGCGTTGCGCGCCCGGCTCGATCATCCGGGCCTGCTGTTGAACGCCGGGTACACCCCGCGCTACCCCGATGCCGCCGACCGCCTGCGCGCCCTGTTCGGCGAGCGGCCATACGCCGGCCCGCTCCCGCTGACGTCGGCGAACTTCGACGACGGCCTGACCGTCGCCACCGTCGCCGAGCCCACCGAACGCCACCCCGATCCCTTCGTGCGGATGTACTTCCGCCCCGCGCTCTACCGCGACGACGAGCGTTCGGACCTGCTGCGGCGGGTCGCCTCCGGTGGCGCGCCCGTGCGCGAGGCCGTGGACATGCTGCGCGGGGACTGGTGCGCGCGGGTGGTGGACCGGGTGGCCGGCGACGCGCTGCCGGTCGGCGGGTACGAGGGCAATCCGGCGCTGAGCGCGCCGGAGACCGTCGCGCGGGTCGAGAAGGCACTCGGCGTGGACGCCGACGCCGCCGCGCTGTACCTGCAACTGCTCGCGATCGAGCGCCCGAGCGATCGCCGGGTCCGGCTGTGGAACGGTTGGAACGCCGCCCGTCACCGGCAGGCCGCGGCGGCGCTGGTGACGGCCGGTGTGGTGGTCGCGGACAAGCGGGCGCGGGCCGGGCGCGGCGTCTTCCTGCCGGGCGGCTGGGCCAAGGCCCGCAAGCCGCTGTGGCCGATCGAGGTGTGGAAGGCGAAACTGCTGGGCGTGCGCCTGATCGGCGACCGGGTCTGGGAGGAGCAGGTCTGGCGCCTGACCCTGCCCGAACTGTTCGTCCACGCCTGGGACCTGGTCGAGCGCGGGGACGGGCCCGCCTGATCGCGGGCCGTGCACGGCGCGTCCGGCCGCTCGCGGGTTCGCGAGCGGCCGGACGCCGACCCGGTGCCGGGACGGGCTCTACCGACCGAGTCCGCGATAGCGCCGTACGGACAGCGGCGCGAAGATCGCGATCAGCACCAGCGGCCAGACGAAGGCCATCATGACCGCGTGGTCGGCGACCCAGGAGCCGCCGGCCCAACCGGGGTTCCCGAACAACTCGCGGCCGGCCCCCGCGCTCGCGGACAGCGGATTCCACTCGGCGATCGTGCCCAGCCAGCCCGGCATCGTCTGCGGCGCCACGAACACGTTGGACAGGAAGCCCAGCGGCCAGACCAGGATCTGCAGGGCGGCGACCGACTCCGGCCCCTTCGCGCGCAGGGCCAGGTAGATGCCCATCCACAACACCGCCAGCCGCAGCGCCAGCAGCAGCGCGACGGCGAGCGCCGCCCGTCCCGGTCCCTCGTGCCACCGCCAGCCCACCGCGAGGCCGCAGCCGATCAGCACGAGCAGTCCGACGGCGGCGTGCAGCATGTCCGCGAGCACCCGGCCGCCGACCACCGCCGAGCGGGACATCGGCATCGACCGGAACCGGTCGGTCACCCCGCGCGAGGCGTCGCCGGCGACCGCCGTGAAGGTCGACTCGATGCCGAAGACCATCGTCATCGCGAACATGCCCGGCATCAGGAACTCGCGGTAGTCGCCACCACCGGGCACGTCCATCCCGCCGCCGAACAGGTAGCCGAACATCAGCACCATCAGCACCGGGAACAACAGCCCGACCAGTACCGGCGCGGGTTGGCGGGCCCAGTGCGCGAACGCGCGCCGGGTCAGCGTCCAGGTGTCCAGCACGGCCCAGCGCAGTGCGGTACTCATCCGGCCACCTCCGCCTTGTCGCCCGTGCCGGGTGTGCCCGCGCGAGCCGGCCCGCCCGCGCGGTCGTCCGGTTTCTCGTCCCGGCGCACGCCGGTGATGGTCAGGAAGACCTCGTCGAGGGTGGGTCGGCGCAGCGCGATGTCCTCGGCCTCGATGCCCGCGTCGTGCAGCGCCCGCACCGTGCCGGTCAGCGCGGCCACCCGGTCGGTGACCGCGACGCCCACCCGCTTCTCGTCGTGGCGGACCTCCGGGTTCCCGGCGCCGACCCGGGCCAGGATCGCGGCGGCGGCGCTCAGGTCGAGCGGGTCGCGGACCACCACGTCGATCCGGTCGCCGCCGAGCCGGGACTTGAGCTCGCCGGGTGTGCCCCGGGCGATCACCCGGCCGTGGTCGACCACCGAGATCGCGTCCGCGAGCATGTCCGCCTCCTCCAGGTACTGCGTGGTCAGCAGCACGCTGGTGCCGCCCGCGACCAGTTCGCGCACCGCGTCCCACACCTCGGTGCGCCCGCGCGGGTCCAGGCCGGTGGTCGGCTCGTCCAGGAACAGCACGTCGGGTGCCAGGATCAGCGACGCGGCCAGGTCCAGCCGGCGCCGCATGCCGCCCGAGTACGTGCTCACCGCCCGCGCGGCGACGTCGGTCAGCGCGAATCGCTCCAGCAGCTCGCCCGCCCGGACCCGGGCCGCGCGGGCGCCCAGGTGGTGCAGCCGGCCGAACATCTCCAGGTTCTGCCGCCCGCCGAGCATCTCGTCCAGCGCGACGTGCTGCCCGAGCAGCCCGATCCGGGCCCGTACCCGCGCCGCGTCCCGTGTCACGTCGAGCCCGGCCACCTCGACTCGCCCGCCGTCCGACGCCAGCAGCGTGGTCAGGATCCGCACCGCCGTGGTCTTGCCCGCCCCGTTGGGTCCGAGCAGCCCGTGCACCGTCCCGACCGGCACCTCCAGATCGAACCCGTCCAGCGCCCGCTCGGCGCCGTAGGCCTTGGTCACGCCTTCGGCGGAGATCGCCAGTGGCATGGACACCCCTTCTTGTTCGGCTTGTCGCACTCTCGGGTCACGCCCTCGAAGACAACTCTGTACAACGTACGAAGTTGCTCCGTACGTCGTACCGTACGACATACGGAGTTATCGCGCAAGCGCCTTCCCGATCGGATCCACGACACTTGTCGATCAATTCCGGATGGCGTACCGTACGGCATACGGAGTTTCCCGAGAGAGGCACGCACGTGGCACGAGAGAAGAGTGGGCGCGCCGATCCCGCGCGGACGCTCGCGTTGTTGTGGCGCACCGGCGAGGGGCCGACCAGGGGTCCCAAGCAGGGGCTGACCGTGGACCGCATCGCGCTCGCGGCGATCGCGATCGCCGACGCCGAGGGACTCGGCGCGCTGTCCATGCGCGCGGTCGCCGAGCGGCTGGGGGTCGGCACCATGTCGCTGTACACCTACGTGCCGGGCAAGGCCGAGCTGCTGCACGTCATGTTCGACACCGTGCTCGGCGAGACCGAGCTGCCCGACCCCACCGGGCTCGGCTGGCGCACGGCGCTGGAGCGGCAGGCGCGCGCCGACCACGCGCTCGCCCAGCGGCACCCGTGGGTGGTGCAACTGTGGGGCCCCGGCCTGCTGTTGATGGGGCCCAGAATCACCGCCCGGGCCGAGGTGGCGCTGCGCACCGTCGCCGACCTCGGGCTGACCGAGACCGAGATGGCACACGTGGTCGGACTCGTGGACGCGTACGTCCGAGGGGTCACCCAGGTCGCCGTCGACGTCAACCGGGAGGCGGCGAACAGCGGCGAGGGCTACGAGGACTGGTGGGCGGAGAGCACGCCCTACCTGGAACGCCTCATCCAGCCCGCCCGCTTCCCCACCCTCACCCGGGTCTGGGCCGCCGGCACCTACGAGGCGCCGCCCGACGCGAGCTTCGAGTTCGGCCTGCGTCTGGTCCTGGACGGCATCGAGACGCTGATCCGCTCCCGCGAGTCCGTGGAGTCCGCGGAGTCCGCGGAGTCCGCGGCACCCACCCGGCCCGCGGCGTCCCCGGCACCCGCCCGGCCCGCCGAGCCCGCGGAACCCGCCCGGCCCGCCGAGCCCCCCGCGACACAGGAGTAACCAACATCGCCACCCGCGCCACCCACGCCCCGCCCGACCTGATCCGACGCGCCGCCACCTTCGCGCCGGCCGATCCGCCCCGCGCCGGCACCGTGGCCTTCTGGCCGCACCCGACCGGCACCGACACCGTCACCGTGCTCGACGCCGACGGCATCGAACACACCCATCCCGCCGTGCGCGTCCCGGTCACCGACGCGGTCCGCCTGCTCTCCCGGGCCCGCCGGACCCCGGACGCCCACCCGGCCGCCGCGTTCTGGGGCGCGGCCACCGTGCTCGCGCTGCAACTGGTCGCGCGCGGCCGGATGTTGCCCGGGCTCTCCCCCGGCGACCACGACGCGTGGCGGGCCGGGCCGCTGGACGCCGCCGACGTGGAACGGGTGCGAGCGCTCGCCGACGCGATGCCCGGCGAGGCGCGGGCGATCCCGACGCCGGGCGGCGTACTGCTCCCGGAGGCCGCGCCGCTGGTCCGCGCCTTCCTGGACGCGGTCGCCGACACCATGCCGCGCACCGCCGCGGCGCCGCGCACCGGCGACGCCACCGCGTCCGCCGACGACACCTCCGCGTTCGCCGCCGCCGCGCCGCGCCGGTTGCCGGAGTTGCGCCCGTGGTCGGACCGGGTCGCCGCCGGGATCGACACCGGCGTGCGGATCTCGCTGCGGCTGGAGACGTACGACGTCGAACACGCGCCGTTCCGGGCCGTGGTCCAGGTGCACTCGCTCGCCGACCCGACCGCCGTGATCGACGCGGACACCCTGTGGACCGGCACCGACCCACGCTTCGGCGAACGTGCCCGGCTGGACGTATTGCTCGCGCTGCGCCGGGCCGCCCGGGTATGGCCCGCCCTGGAACCGCTGCTGAACGCCGGTGTGCCGGACCGCGTGGTGATCGGCGACGACGACCTCGGCGCGCTGCTCGGCGCCGCGACCGCCCGGCTGGCCGCCGCCGGCGTCGAGGTGCACTGGCCGCGCGATCTCGTCCGCGACCTCACCGCCAAGGCCGTGGTCGGCGCCCGCGACCGCGCGCCCGGTGATCTGCGCGCCTTCCTCGGCGGCGACACCCCGCTCGGCTTCGACTGGCAACTCGCGCTCGGCGAGCACCCGTTGACCCTCGCCGAGATGGACGCGCTGGCCGAATCGCACCGCCCCGTGGTCCGACTGCGCGATCAGTGGGTACTGGTCGATCCCGCCCTGGCCGCCAAGGCCCGCAACCGCTCGATCAAACCGCTCACGCCGATCGAGGCGCTGAACGCCGCCCTGACCGGCGGCACCGAGGTGGCCGGCAAGCGGATCGAGGTGGGCACCTCGGCGTGGCTGGACGACCTGCGCGCGCGGATCGCCGATCCGGACGCCGGCGGCGAGCCGATCGCCGCGCCCGACGCGCTCGCCGCGACCCTGCGCGACTACCAACTGCGCGGCCTGCGCTGGCTGGATCGCATGACCTCGCTGGGCCTGGGCGGCTGCCTGGCCGACGACATGGGCCTGGGCAAGACCGTCACCCTGATCGCGCTGCACCTGCACCGCCGGACCGTGCGCGGCGACCCGGCCGAGGGGGCGCCGACCCTCGTGGTCTGCCCGGCCTCGCTGCTCGGCAACTGGGAGCGGGAGATCCGGCGCTTCGCGCCGGGTACCCCGGTGCGCCGCTTCCACGGCGCCACCCGCACCCTCGACGACCTCGTCGACGGCTTCGTGCTCACCACCTACGGCACGATGCGCCTGGATCGCGCCCGCCTGGCCGCCGTGCCATGGGACCTGGTGGTCGCGGACGAGGCGCAGCACGTCAAGAACCACAACTCCGGCACCGCCAAGGCGCTGCGCGCGATTCCGGCCCGGGCCAGGGTCGCGCTCACCGGCACCCCGGTGGAGAACCGGCTGTCCGAACTGTGGGCCATCCTCGACTGGACCACCCCGGGCCTGCTCGGCAACCTCGCCGCGTTCCGCCGCCGTTGGGCCAAGCCGGTGGAGGCCGATCGGGACGGCCCCACGGCGGAACGGCTGGGCCGGCTGATCGCGCCGTTCCTGCTCCGCCGCCGCAAGGCCGATCCGGGCATCGCCCCGGAGCTGCCCGCCAAGACCGAGACCGATCAACCCGTGTCGCTCACCCGCGAGCAGGCCGGCCTGTACGAGGCGGCGGTACGCGAGGCGATGGCCGAACTGCGGGACAGCAAGGGCATGGCCCGGCGCGGGCGGATCGTCGGTCTGCTCACCGGGCTCAAGCAGATCTGCAACCACCCGGCGCAGTACCTCAAGGAGAGCGAGCCCCGCCTGGACGGTCGCTCCGGCAAGCTCGAACTGCTCGACGAACTCCTGGACACGATCCTCGCCGAGGACGGCGCGGTCCTGGTCTTCACCCAGTACGTCACCATGGCCCGACTGCTCACCAGGCACCTCGACGCCCGGGGCATCGGCAACCAGCTCCTGCACGGCGGCACTTCGCCCGCCCGCCGGGACACCCTGGTCGCCCGCTTCCAGGACGGCGAGGTGCCCGTGTTCCTGTTGTCGCTCAAGGCGGCCGGCACCGGACTCAACCTCACCCGCGCCGACCACGTCGTGCACTACGACCGCTGGTGGAACCCGGCCGTCGAGGAACAGGCCACCGACCGCGCGTACCGCATCGGCCAGACCCGGCCGGTCCAGGTGCACCGGTTCATCGCCGAGGGCACCATCGAGGACCGGATCGCCGAGATGTTGCGCGACAAGCGCGCGCTGGCCGATTCGGTGCTCACCGGCGGCGAGGCCGCACTGACCGAACTCTCCGACACCGAACTCGCGGACCTGGTCGAGCTGAGGAGCGCGCGATGACCGATGAGCGCCCGACGAGTACCGAACCCGCCCGCGCCTTCCCCGCGTTCGCCGCCCGCCGGTCGCGCGGCGCCAAGGGGCATACCTGGTGGGGCCGCGCCTGGACGAACGCCCTGGAGGACTCCGCGCTTGCGCAGGAGCCGATGCGCAAGGGCCGGGCCTGCGCCAACTCGGGCCGGGTCGGCCCGATCACCGTCGGCCCGGGTCGGATCGCCGCGACCGTGCACGACGCGGACGGCACACCGTACGAGACCGTGGTGCGGGTCGAACGGTTCACCGACGCGCAATGGGATCGCTTCCTCGACCAGGTGGCCGCCAAGGCCGGGCACCTGGCCGCGCTCGTGGAGCGGGACATGCCGCGCGATCTGGTGAGCGCCGCCGAGGACGCGGACGTCCCGCTGCTCCCGGGCATCGGCGAGCTGGATCCGGAATGCGACTGCCCCGACTGGGAGTTGCCCTGCACGCACGCCGCCGCGTTGAGCTACCAGGCGGCCTGGCTGCTGGACGCGGATCCGTTCGTGCTGCTGTTGATCCGCGGGCTGGGCGAACGCGCGTTCCTGGACCGGTTGCGCGAGCGGGACACACTCACCCGTGTTCCCGCCCCGGCGGCCGGGTCGCCCGAATCCGGGGTGACCGGGTCCGAAACGATGGGGCCCGGGCTGTCCGCACCCGGGGTGACCGCCCGGGAGGCGTACCGGCCGGCCGACCCGCTGCCCGCCGATCCGCCGCCGGTCCCCGACCCGGTCGCGCCGGCGCGGATCACCCCGCCGCCCGGGATCCCGGCGGGCGCGCTGGAGTCCCTCGTCGCCGAAGCCGCCCGCCGCGCCCGCGAGTTGCTCGCGGAGCGGTACTCGGGCCCGGTAGGGGGTCCGGGCAACGGATGAGGGGGTGGCCCGGGCCGAAGATGGGGTCGGGTTTCGGTGTCGGGCCGATTAGCTTGGGGGCGGTCCTGTTGTGATCGTTCCCCGGGCCGGACATCCGCTCCGACCCGCCACCGCGACGAGCGGAGTTCGGCGTGACCGCCACCGCCCCTTCCGACCGGCTCGTCGAAGCGCTCCGGGCGGCCCTGACCCACAACGAGCGACTGCGCGCGCGGAACGCGGAACTCGTGGCCCGCGGCGAGCAAGCGGCCGCCGACACCGGCGAGCCGATCGCGATCGTCGGGATGGGCTGCCGCTACCCCGGCTCGGTCTCCTCCCCCGGGGACCTGTGGCGGCTGGTCGTCGACGGCACCGACGCCATCGGCGACCTGCCGGACGATCGCGGCTGGGAGCGGCAGTTGCTCGACCTCGCGGCGGCCGGGATCGGCGTGGACCCGCCCCTGCGGGGCGGGTTCGTCGACCACGCCGACCGTTTCGACCCCGCCGTCTTCGGCATCGCGCCCCGCGAGGCACTCGCGCTGGACCCCCAGCAGCGGCTGCTGCTGGAGACGTCGTGGGAGGTCCTCGAGAGTGTCGGCATCGTGCCGTCCTCGCTCAAGCGCAGTGCGACCGGCGTCTTCATCGGCGGCACCATCAGCGGCTACGGCATCGGGGTCACGGAGCTGCCCGAGGGCGTGGGCACCTACATGCTCAGTGGCACCTCGAGCAGCGTGCTCTCGGGCCGGCTGTCCTACGTCTACGGCCTGGAGGGCCCGGCGGTCACGGTCGACACCGCGTGCTCCTCCTCGCTCGTGGCGCTGCACCTGGCCGTCCAGGCGCTGCGCAACGGCGAGTGTTCGCTGGCCCTGGCCGGCGGGGTGACCGTGATGTCCACCCCCGCCATCTTCTACGGATTCGGCGGCCAGGGCCTGATGTCCCCGAACAACCGCTGCAGTGCCTTCGCCGCCGCGGCCGACGGGACCGCGTGGTCCGAGGGCGTGGGCCTGGTGCTGGTCGAGCGGCTGTCCGACGCCCGCCGCAACGGCCGGCGCGTGCTCGCCGTGCTGCGCGGTTCGGCGGTCAACCAGGACGGCGCGTCCAACGGGCTGACCGCGCCCAACGGCCCCTCCCAGCAGCGGGTGATCCGGGCCGCCCTCGCCGACGCCGGGCTGACGCCCGACCAGGTCGACCTGGTCGAGGCGCACGGCACCGGCACCACCCTCGGCGACCCGATCGAGGCACAGGCCCTGCTGGCCACCTACGGACAGGGGCGCGAGCCGGAACGGCCCCTGTGGCTCGGGTCGGTCAAGTCCAACATCGGCCACGCCCAGGCCGCGGCGGGCATCGCCGGTGTCATCAAGACCGTGCAGGCGCTGCGCCACGGGCGGGTGCCGCGCACCCTGCACGTCGACGCGCCCTCACCGCACATCGACTGGTCGGCCGGGGACGTCCGGCTCGCCGTCGAACCCCGCGACTGGCCGCGGGTCGACCGGCCGCGCCGCGCCGCGGTGTCCTCGTTCGGGGTCAGTGGCACCAACGCGCACGTCGTCCTGGAACAGGCCGACGGCGCGGACGACCCGCCGCCGGTCGAATCCCCGTCAGGGCGCCCGGACGGTGCGCTCGGCCGCGGACCGGTGCCGTGGCTGTTGTCGGCGGCCACGCCGGAGGCGCTGCGGGCCCGCGCGCGGCAACTGGCCCGGTGGTACGCCCGCGACCCGCGGCCCGACCCCGTCGCCGTGGGCGCCGCGCTGGCCCGCTCCCGGGCCGGCCTCGAACACCGGGCGGTGATCCTGGTCGACGACCCCGACCGGGCCGCCGAGCCGCTGCGCGCGCTGGAATCCGGCGCCGCGTCACCACTGTCGGTCGAGGGGATCGCGACCGTCCGCGGCAAGGTCGTCTTCGTCTTCCCCGGCCAGGGCTCCCAGTGGACCGGGATGGCGACCCGGCTGCGCCGGGAATGCCCGGCGTTCGCCGCCCACTTGGCCGCGTGCGAGGAGGCCCTCGCGCCATGGATCGATCGGCGCTTGACCGAGGTGCTGGACGACGAGGCCGCGCTCGCCCGGGTCGACCTCGTACAGCCGGCCCTGTGGGCGGTCCTGGTCTCCCTCGCCCGGCTGTGGCAGGACCACGGCGTGCGGCCGGCCGCCGTCCTGGGCCACTCCCAGGGCGAGATCGCCGCGGCATGTGTCGCCGGCGCGCTGTCGCCGGCGGACGGCGCCAAGATCGTCGCGCTGCGCAGCCGGGCGATCGCCGCGGAGTTGGCCGGACACGGCGCGATGGCCTCGGTCGCGCTGCCGGTCGCCGAGGTCCTGGGCCGGATCGAGGGCGCCGGCCTCGACCTGTCGGTCGCCGCGCACAACGGCCCCCGCTCCACCGTCGTCTCCGGCCCGCCGGGCCCGATCGACGACTTCGTGCGGGCCTGCGAGGCCGACGACGTGCGGGTGCGCCGCATCCCCGTCGACTACGCCTCGCACTCGGCGCGGATCGAGTCCCTGCGCGAGCGGCTGACCGCGGAACTCGCGGACATCGTGCCGCGCGCCGGGGAGGTGCCGTTCTGGTCCACCGTCACCGGCGACTGGATCGACACCGCGCGCCTGGACGCCGACTACTGGTACCGCAACCTGCGGCAGACCGTCCTGCTGGAGGAAGGCGTGCGGGCGCTGCTGGCGAGCGGTCACGGCGTCTTCGTCGAGGTGGGGCCGCACCCGGTGCTCACGGCGGCCGTCGAGGAGTGTGCCGACAATGCCGAGGCGGACGCCGTCGTCGTCGCGACGCTGCGCCGCGACGACGATTCGTTGTTGCGCTTTCGCACCTCGTTGGCCGAGGCGGCGGTCCGCGGCACCCGGGTCGAACTCGGTCCGCTGTTCGCCGGAATCGACGCGGCGGACCTGGAGTTGCCCACCTATCCGTTCCAGCGCACCCGCTACTGGCTGATGCCCGGCGGCCCGGCCGGCGAGCCGTCCGCGCTCGGCCTGGACACCGCCGACCACCCGATCCTCGGTGCCGCGGTGGAGTTGGCCGACCGCGACGAGGTGGTCCTGACCGGCGCCCTCGGCGCGCTCGACCCGGCCGTGCGGCACGACGTGCGCGGCGTGCCCACGCTCGACGCCGCGGCCCTGGCGGAGCTGGCGGTACGCGCCGCCGACGAGGTCGGCGGCGCGGTGACCGGGCTGACCCTGGACCGGCCGCTGGTGCTCTCCGCGACGGGTGCCACCCGCGTCCAGGTGACCGCCGCCGGAAGCGGCGCCGCCGCCCGTACGCTGACCGTGCACGCGCGCCACCCGGCCGTCGCGGACGGCCGGTGGGTCCGACACGCCACCGCCGGCCTCACCGATCCGGAGCCGCCGCCCGTCGCGGACGAGGACGCCTGGCCGCCCCGGGACGCCGAACCGCTCGCGCTGCCGGACCGGGACGGCGCCCGCGACGCGGCGGTGATCCGGGGGTTGTGGCAGCGCGCCGACGAGGTGTTCGCCGACGTGGCCCTGAGCGCCGAGGCCCGCGAGGTACGGGGATACCGCATCCACCCCGCGTTGCTCGACGCCGCACTCCGGGCCTGGCACCTCGCCCGACCGCCGCGGGACGACGGCACCGGCCGCGACCTGCTGCCCGTCTCGCTCGGCCGGGTCGCCGTGCACGCCGTGGGTGCCGAGGGCGCCCGCGTACGACTGCGTCCCGACGCCGACGGCACGGTCACCGCGGCGCTCGCCGACGCCGCCGGGCAGCCCCTGGCCGACCTCGGCCCGGTGGCCTTCGAACGCGTCGCCGCGGCGGACTCGACGACTCCCGCGGGCCCGTCGCTGCCGCCCGACGTGCTCTTCGGCATCGAGTGGGCACCGGTGACCGCCACGCCGGACCACTCGCCCGGGAGTTGGGCACTGCTCACCGAAGACGCGGGCCACCTCGCCCTGTCCGCCGCTCTGCGCGACACGGGCGCCGAGGTGTACGCACACCGCGACCCGGCCGCGCTGACCGCCGCCGTCGCCGCGGGCGCCCGCGCCCCGGACGCCGTCGTGCTCCCGATCCACGCGTCGGGCGGCCGACCCGAGGCCGCCGCGTGCACGGCCCTGGCAACTCTGCAGGCGTTCCTGGGCGACGACCTGCTCGCGGCCGGCCGCCTGGTGTTGCTCACCCGGTCGGCGGTCGCCGCGCACGCCGGCGAGGCCCCGGACCCGGAACTCGCGCCCCTGTGGGGACTGGTCGGTTCGGCCGGCGCCGAACACCCCGGGCGGCTGCTCCTGCTCGACACCGACGCCCCGGTCTCCGCCGGCCTCCTGCGCGAAGCCCTGGCCGTCGGCGAACCCCGGCTGGTCGTACGCGACGGCACGCTGCGCTCGCCCCGGCTCGGCCGGGCCGCCGCCGCTCCCGCCCCCGGGCGCACCCCGCTCGACCCGGACGGCACCGTGCTGATCACCGGGGGCACCGGTACGCTCGGCGGGCTCGTGGCCCGCCACCTGGTGTCCGCCCACGGCATCCGCCGACTGCTGCTGCTCAGCCGCCGCGGCGCGGATGCTCCCGGCGCCGGGGAACTCGCCGCCGAACTGCGCGAGTCGGGTGCCCACGTCGACATCGTCGCGAGCGACGCCGCCGACCGGGACACGCTCGCCGCCGTCCTGGCCGCCGTACCCGCGGACCACCCCCTCACCGCCGTCGTGCACACCGCCGCCGCGCTCGACGACGCCGTTTTGGACGCGCTGACCCCGGAGCGCCTGGCCACGGTCTTCCGCCCCAAGGTGGACGCCGCCGTCCACCTCGACGAACTCACCCGCGCCGCGCCCCTGGCCGCGTTCGTGCTCTTCTCCTCGTCCGCCGGAATCCTCGGCACCGCCGGACAGGCCAACTACGCCGCCGCGAACACCTTCCTGGACGCGCTGGCGGCCCGGCGCCGCGCCCACGGCCTGCCCGCCACCTCGCTGGCCTGGGGCCCGTGGGCACAGGCGAGCGAGCTGACCCGCGGCGTGCTGAGCACCGGCCGGGACCGGATGGCCGATGCCGGGTTCCGCACCCTGTCCACGGCGGACGGCCTGGCCGTCCTCGACGCCGCGCTGCGCAGCGACACCGCGCTGTTCGTACCGCTTCCGCTCGACCTCGACGCACTCGCCCGGCAACTCGCCGGCAGTCCGCCGCCGCCGCTGTTCCGCGGCCTGCTCCGCACCCCGGTGCGTCGGGTCGTCGGCGCGGGAGCGGGTGAGCCCTCGAAACTGGCCGCCCGGCTGGCCGGTGAACCCCCCGCCGAGCGCACCCGGATCCTGCTCGACCTCGTCCGCACCCAGGCCGCCGCCGTCCTGGGGCATGCCGGCGGCGACGCGGTCGGCGCCGGTCGGCCCTTCCGCGAACTGGGCTTCGACTCGCTCAATTCGGTGGACCTGCGCAACCGGCTGGCCGCGGCCACCGGACTGCGCCTGCCGGTCGGCCTGATCTACGACCTCCCCACGCCGAACGCCATCGCCCAACACCTGCGCGCGCGACTCGGCGCGGACGGGGAGGAGCCCGCCGGCTCGGCCGTCCCGGTCGCCGCCCACCCCGCCGGACCGGCCCGCGAGGACGACCCGGTGGTCGTCGTCGGGATGAGCTGCCGGCTCCCCGGCGGCATCGAATCGCCGGACGCGCTCTGGGAGTTGCTGGCGTCGGGCGGCGACGCGATCGGTCCCGTGCCGGACGACCGCGGCTGGGATCCGAACCGGTTCGCCGCCCTGCACGGCGACCTGCCCGGCGTCGGCCTGCTCTCGGAGGGCGGATTCATCACCGGCGCCTCGGGGTTCGATCCGGCGTTCTTCGACATGAGCGCGGACGAGGCGTTGGTGATCGACCCTCAGCAGCGGGTGTTGTTGGAATTGGCTTGGGAGGCTTGGGAGCGTGCCGGGGAGGATCCGAGAGGGTTGCGGGGGGCGCACACCGGCACCTACCTAGGCAGTTTCTATCAGAATTACTTGTCTGATCTGCGGGAGGTTCCGTTGGCGAGCCTGCCGTATGTCTCGGCGGGGTCGGGGTCGGCGTTCGCCTGTGCTCGGGTGGCCTATACCTTCGGTTGGGAGGGGCCGACGCTGGCCGTCGACACCGGATGCTCGTCCTCCGGGGTTGCCCTGCATCTGGCCTGCCAGGCGGTGCGGCGCGGGGAGTGCACCTCCGCGCTGGTCGGCGGCGTGACGGTGCTCGCGTTTCCGGCCGCCTTCGACAACCTCGGCGGCATCGCCCCCGACGGTCGCTGCAAGTCCTTCTCGGCCGCCGCCGACGGCACCGGGTGGGGCGAGGGCGCCGGCGTGCTGATCATCGAACGCCTCTCCGAGGCCCGCCGCCGCGGTCACCCGGTGCTCGCGGTGATCCGCGGCTCGGCCCTGAACCACAACGGCGGCGGCAACGGGCTGACCGCGCCGCACGGCCCCTCGCAGCGTCGGGTCATGCGGCTCGCGCTCGCCGAGGCCGGCCTCGGCCCGGCCGACATCGACATGGTCGAGGCGCACGGCACCGGCACCGCGCTCGGCGACGCGGTCGAGGCCGAGGCGGTCATCGACGCGTACGGCCGGCACCGTCCCGCCGACCGGCCGCTGTGGTTGGGCAGCGTCAAGGCCAACATCGGCCACCCCCATGCCGCCTCGGGTGTCGTCGGTGTCATCAAGACGATCCTGGCCATGCGGCACGGCATCGTGCCCGAGGCGCTGCACGCCGCCGAGCCGCTGACCGAGGTCGATTGGCAGGACAGCGGCATCGCCCTCCCGCATCGGGCGGTGGCCTGGCCGGAGACCGGGCGACCACGCCGGGCCGGGGTGTCCTCGTTCGGCGGCAGTGGCACCAAGGTGCACTTCATTCTGGAACAGGCTCCCGAGGAGCCGGTGACGCAACCCCCGTTGCCCGCACCGGGCACCGGGTCGGCCCCGCCGCCGCCCTGCCTGTTGTCGGCCCGTACCGGGCCCGCCCTGGCCGAACAGGCCCGCAGGCTGCGCGAGCACTTGATCGCCGGCGCGCATACCGTCACACCGGCAGAGGTGGCCCGGTCGCTGGCCACCACCCGCACCGCGTTCGAGCAACGCGCCGCGATCCTGGCCCGGGACCGGACCGAACTCCTGGACGGGCTGGCCGCGTTGGCCGCCGGCACCGCCCATCCCGCGCTGGTCACCGGCCGGTCCGTCGGCGAGGACGCCCGCCTGGTGGCCCTGCTGCCCGGCGCCGAGGAGCGCTCGCCCGCCGTCGAGGCCGAGCTCTACGCGGCGTTTCCGGCCTACGCGCACGCCTGGGACGAGGCCGCCCGCGCCCTCGCTCCCCACCTGGACCGGCCACTGCCCACGCCGGGCACGGACGGCGAACCGGTCGGCGAGCGGAATGCCGAACCGCACGTCGGCGCCGCCACGTTCGCGGCACACGTCGCCGCCTACCGACTGCTGGAGAGCCTGGGCCTGCGCCCGGACGCCGTCGCCGGGCGCGGCGCCGGCCGACTCGCCGCCGCCCATCTCGGCGGCGGCCTGACCCTGCGGCAGGCGGCCTCGGTGGCCGCCGGTCGTACCGACACCTTGGACGACCGGACGGTCGCGCCGCCGCGAATTCCCGTACTGGTGGCCGACAGCGGCGCCAGGATCGACGCCGCGGCCCTGCTCGCCGGCACCGAGCCGACCGGCGACGAAGGGACCGAGGGACGCGACTTCACGTGGCGGAGCCCCGACACCGACCTCGTGGTGGTGCTCGGCGCCCCCGGCGAAGACGGGTCCGAGGAGGATGGGGCCGGCGAGGATGGGGCCGGCGAGGATGGGTCCGACACCGGTGCGGACCGGTCCGGCCCCGACACGGACCGGTCCCACTCCGGCGCGGCCCGCACCGTGCACCTGCCATCGGGCACGCTGCCCGCACCTGGAGCGGTTGCCCTGACGGTGGCCCGGCTGTACGCGGCCGGCGCCGACCCGGAGCCCGCCGACCTGTTCCGCGACGTGCCCGCCCGGTGGATCGACCTGCCGACGTATCCGTTTCAACGCGAGCCGTACTGGCTCGGGGCGTCCCGAACGAAGACCACCGATGACGACTCGGGCACCGAGACCGACGACCCCGTCGACGTGTCCATCTGAGGCGCGGCCCGGCGGCCGATTGCCGGACTACGGACAGCGGACAGCGGACAGCGGACAGCTCGAGGATGCCTGGGCCGATGAGGATCACCCCGGACGGTCCGAACCCGCCGTGGCGGTCGCCACGATGGAGGTCACCACGTGGCCCGCGCCACCGACCCGACGCCAGGCGCCCGAGGTGGTCGGCGCGGCGCTTCGCCGGCCGCCCGGCGACTGGGCCGGGGCCGGCCGAACCGCTTTCGCAGGCGGACGAGTCGGCGCTGCTCGGCCACCGACGGGGCACGATGCGCCTCGCACGCGGATCGGCCCCGCGCGTGACGCGCGCGGGGCCGGTCCGGTTCGGAGTCCGGTTCGGGATCCGGTGCGGGTCCGGTGCGGGGTCCGGTGCCCAGTGCCGTCAGGAGTCGCCGGTGCCGTCGAGCGCGAGGCGGATGAGTTCGTCGGCGTCCATCAGCGCGATCGACGCCGCGGCCTCCTCCGCGAGCGCGCCGCCGGCGCCCGATCCGGCCGGGTCCTCGGTGGCGGCGGGCGGTGCGTCGACCGGTTCCGGGGCGAGGTCCGCCCGCAGCCTGCGGGCCAGGTCGACCGGTGTGGGGTGGTCGAAGACCAGCGTGGCGGGCAGCCGCAGGCCGGTGTCGGCGGTGAGGCGGTTGCGCAGTTCCACGGCGGTGAGCGAGTCGAAGCCCAGGTCGCGGAAGGCCCGGTCCGGATCCACCGCGCCGGCCGACCCGTGGCCCAGCACCACGGCGACATGGGCGCGGACCAGGTCGAGGAGGAACTCCTCTTGGTCGGCCGCGGACAGTCCGGACAACCGCTGCGCGGGCGAGGGTCCCGCGGCCGCCGTGTCGGCCGACGCGGCGCGCCGGGCCGGTGCCGGGGCGAGGCCGCGCAGGATCGGTGCCACCGGACCGGTGCGCAGTGCGCCGGTGTCGATGCGCGCGGGCACCACCAGTGCCTCGCCGCTGCCGCGTGCGGTGTCGAAGAGGGCGAGTGCCAGGTCGGACGCCATCGGCACGATGCCGGCGCGTGCCGTCCGGGTCGGGTCCGCCTCGGCGGGTTCGCCGGCGGGCCCGCCCGCTTCGGCCCACGGGCCCCAGGCCAGTGCGGTTGCGGTCAGGCCGCGCGCGTGCCGGTCCTGGGCGAGCGCGTCCAGGAAGGCATCGGCGGCGGCCCGGTCGGCCTGCCCCGCGCCGCCGAGCAGGCCCGCGAGGGAGGAGAACAGGACGAACGCGCCGAGGTCGAGGTCGGCGGTGAGTTCGTGCAGGTTGAGCGCGCCGTCGACCTTGGCCCGTAACATCCGCCGCAACCGCTCGGGCGTCGTCGATGCGACCGGGCCGTCGGCGCGCACGCCCGTCGCGTGCACCACTCCCGTGAGCGGCCGCGCGGCCGGGATCCGCGCCAATACCTCGGCCAGCGCTTTTCGGTCGGCCACATCGCACGCCTCGACGACCACATCCGCCCCGAGGCCGCGGAGTTCGGCCGCCAACTCCGCCGCGCCCGCGGCGGCCATGCCGCCGCGGTTGACCAACACCAAGCCGCGCACGCCGTGTTCGGTGACCAGATGACGGGCCACCAAGGCGCCGAGTGTGCCCGTACCGCCCGTGATCAGGACCGTCCCGTCCCGATCGAGCGGCATCGCCTTGACGGTGTCCGGTCGCCGCGGGCCCGCCGGCCGCGCCGAAGCGGCGGACCCGCCGATCCGCCGGAGTCGCGGGGCGAGCAACCGCCCCGCGCGAACCGCCAGTTGCGGCTCGTCGAGAGCGAGCGACGCGCGGACCGCGACGGGCAGCGGACACCGGGAGTCGGCCTCGACATCCGTGTCGATCAGGACGCAGCGGCCGGGGTGTTCGCTCCGCACGGCGCGGACGAGGCCGACGATCGCGGCGTGGCCGAGGTCGGCGCCGGCCTCCCCGGGCCCCGCGGCCGATGCGCCGCGCGTACGCAGGACGAGTCGGGAGTCGGCCAGGCGCGGATCGGTCACCCACGCCTGGAGGTCGGCCAGGGCCCGTGCGGTGGACGTGTGCACCCGCTCGACCGGGTTGTCCGGCTCCGCCGCGTCGCCGGTGGGTGTGAGCAGGGCGAAGTCGGGTACGGGGGCGCCCGCTTCGATCGCGGCGCCCAGTGCCGCGGGGTCCGCGTACACCGCCGGGGTGATCCCGGCACCGACGAGTTCGGCGCGTGTGTCCTCGGTGGCCGGGCTGCCGGGCACGCCGAGCACCGCCCAGCCGGCCTCGGCGCCTTCGTCGGCGGGCGCGGTCACCGGCGTCCAGGCGACGGTGAACAGCGCGTCGCGGGCGGCTGCCCGGCCGCCGACGATCCGGTCGACGGGGACCCGGCGCAACACGAGGGAGTCGGCGCGCAGCACGGGGTCGCCCGCGCCGTCGGCCACCAGCACGGTGACGGTGTCGGCGCCCGCGGGAACGAGCCGCACCCGCAGCCGCCGCGCGCCCGAGGCGTACAGCGAGACGCCGCTCCAGGCGCACGGCACCAGGATCCCGGCGTCCCGATCACCGGAGTCGGCCGAGCCGTACGCCTGGAGTGCGGCATCCAGCAGCGCCGGGTGCAGGCCGTATCGTCCGGCCTCGTCGCGTTCGCGGTCGCCGAGCGCGACCTCGGCGTACACCTCGGCGCCCACCCGCCAGGCCTGTTCCAGGCCCCGGAAGGCGGGCCCGTACACCCGGCCCGAGGCGCGCGCCCGCTCGTGCGATTCGGCGGTGTCGAGCGGGACGGCGCCGGTCGGCGGCCAGGCGATCGGGTCGAAGTCGGCGGCCGGGCCGGCGGGGGCGAGGGTGGCACTGGCGTTGCGCTGCCAATCTCCCTCGTCCACCGCCCCGTCGGTGGCGGGGCGGGAGTGCACGGTCAGGCCGCGGCGGCCGGTCTCGTCGGGCGGACCGACCACGATCTGGATCCGTACCTCGCCGGTCGGCGGCACGATCAGCGGGGCTTCGAGGTCGAGTTCGTCGAGTCGGCCGCAGCCCGCCTCGTCGGCCGCGCGTATCGCCAGCTCCACGAAGGCGGTGCCGGGCAGCACGATGGTGCCGGCGACGGTGTGGTCGGCGAGCCAGGGGTGGGTGCGCGGCGAGATCAAGCCGGTGAGCACGAGGAGGCCGAGTTCGGACAGGGTGGTGCCGGCGAGCAGCAGCGGGTGGTCGACGGGGGCGAGCCCGAGTTCGGCGGCGTCACCGGCGCCGGCCCGGTCGGTGTCGGACTCCAGCCAGTAATGCCGGTGTTGGAACGCGTAGGTCGGCAGCGGAACGCGCCGGCCGAAGCCGGCGCCCAGGACCGCGGTCCACGCGACCGGCAGCCCGTGCACGTGGGCTTCCGTGAGCGAGCCGAGGAATCGCTCCACGTCCGGCCGGCCGCGGCGCAGGGTGCCGAGCGCTACGGCGGACCGGTCCGCTCCGTCCAGCACCTGCTCGATCACGGGGGCCAGCATGGGATGGGCGCCGACCTCGACGAAGGCGGTGTGTCCGGCTTCCAGGAGCGCGTGCACGGTCTCCTCGAAGCGCACGGTCTGCCGCAGGTTGCGGTACCAGTATTCGACGTCGAGGCCGGCGGTGTCCTGCCGGCCGGCGGTGACCGTCGAGTAGAAGGGGATGTGGCCCGAGCGCGGCTCGATCCCGGCGAGGGCGTCGACGAGCCGGTCGCGGATCTCCTCGACGTGGGCGCTGTGCGAGGCGTAGGTGGTGGGGACGCGCCAGTGGCGGATCCGCTCGCCCTCGTACACCGCCGTCAGTTCGTCGAGGGCGGCGGTGTCGCCGGCGACCACGGTGGAGCCGGGTCCGTTGATCACGGCGACCGACAGCCGTCCGGACCACGGCTCCAGCCGGGCCGCGACCCGCGCGGCCGGTTCGCCGACGGAGAGGATGCCACCGCGGCCGGCCAGCACGGTGACGGCCTGGCTGCGCAGGGCGACGATCTTCGCGGAGTCCGCCAGGCTCAGGGCGCCCGCGATGTGGGCCGCGGCGATCTCGCCCTGCGAGTGGCCGACCACGGCGGCGGGTTCGACGCCGCAGGAGCGCCACAGTTCGGCCAGGCCGATCATCACCGCCCACAACACCGGCTGCACCACGTCGACGCGCGCGAGCCACGCCTTCGCGGCGTCCGCGTCGGCGCGCAGCACCTCTTCGAGGGACCAGTCCACGTACGGGTCCAGGGCGCGCCCGCAGGCGGCGATGCGATCGGCGAACACCGGTGCGCTGTCCAGCAGTTCCACCGCCATCCGGGGCCACTCCGAGCCCTGGCCGGGGAAGACGAACACGACCCGTTCGCCGTGCCGGGCCTGGCCCCTGGCGACCGCGGCGACCGGGGTGCCGGCGGCGAGGCCGGCCAGCCCGCGCCGGAGTTCGTCGCGGTCGGCGGCTCGCAGGACGGCGCGGTGCGGCAGGGCGGACCGGGTGGCGTGCAGGGAGTGTGCCAGGTCGGGCAGCGAGGCGCCGCGGCCGGCCTCGGTGTCCAGGTGGGCGGCCAGTCGCGCGGCCTGGGCGCGCAGGCTCTCGGGGCCGGCCGCGGAGACGAGGAAGGGCAGCACGGTGAGGTCACGCAGCACCGGTGTGCCGGGCGCGCGATCCTGCTCCGGTTCCGCGTCGTCGGCGGCGGTCGCCTCGGGGGCCTGTTCCAGGATCAGGTGCGCGTTGGTGCCGCTGATCCCGAAGGACGAGACGCCGGCGCGGCGCGGTCGCTCGCCGCCGGGCCAACTCCTGGCCTCGGTGAGCACTGCCACGGTGCCCGCGGACCAGTCCACGTGCGGGGTCGGCTCGTCCACGTGCAGGGTCCTGGGCAGCACGCCGTGGCGCATCGCCATGATCATCTTGATCGTCCCGGCCGCGCCGGCGGCCGCCGCGGTATGGCCGAAGTTGGACTTCACCGAGCCGATCCACAGCGGCCGTTCGGGGTCGCGACCGCTGCCGTAGCCGGCGATCAGCGCCCGGGCCTCGATCGGATCGCCCAGCCGGGTACCGGTGCCGTGCGCCTCCACCGCGTCGATGTCCGCCGGCGCCAGGCCCGCGTCGGCCAGCGCCTGCTCGATCACCCGTCGTTGCGCGGGGCCGTTGGGGGCGGTGAGGCCGTTGCTCGCGCCGTCCTGGTTGACCGCGCTGCCGCGCACGACGGCCAGTACGGGGTGGCCGTTGCGGCGCGCGTCGCGCAGCCGCTCGACCAGGAGCATGCCGACGCCCTCGGACCATCCGGTGCCGTCGGCCGCGGCCGCGAACGGCTTGCACCGGCCGTCCGCGGACAACACGCGCTGCCGGCTGAACTCGACGAAGACGGCCGGGGTCGCCATCACGCCGGCCCCGCCCGCGAGCGCCATCGTGCACTCGCCGCCGCGCAGCGCCCGGACCGCGAGGTGCAGCGCCACCAGCGAGGACGAGCACGCGGTGTCCACGGTGACGGCGGGGCCTTCGAGGCCGAGCGCGTAGGACACCCGGCCCGACATCGCGCTGCCGACGCCGCCGGTGAGCGCGTATCCATCGACACCGTCGGGCAGGTGCCGCACCCCGCTGCCGTAGCCGCTGGGGGTGCCGCCGACGAAGACGCCGGTGGAACTGCCTCGCAGGGTGGCCCGATCGATCCCGGCATGTTCGAACGCCTCCCACGAGGTCTCCAGGAGCAGCCGTTGCTGCGGGTCCATGGCGAGCGCCTCGTGCGGGGAGATCCCGAAGAACGCCGGATCGAACTCGCCCGCGCCGTCCAGGAATCCGCCCTCTCGCGTGTAGCTGGTGCCCGGATGGTCGGGGTCGGGGTGGTACAGGCCCTCGACCGCCCAGCCCCGGTCGGCCGGGAATCCGCCCATCGCGTCCACCCCGTCGGCGACCAGCCGCCACAGGTCCTCCGGCGAGCGCACGCCGCCGGGGAAGCGGCAGGCCATGCCGATCACCGCGATCGGCTCGGGCCGCTCCAGCTCCGCGATGCGGGCCCGGGCCCGCTGCAGGTCGACCGTCGCGCGTTTGAGGTAGTCCCGCAGCCTGTCTTCGCTGCCGCTCATGAGTGCTCACCTTTCGGGGCCTGCCCGGGCGTTTCGAGATGGTCGTCGAGCAGGGCGAACAGTTCGTCGTCGGATGCGGACGCGACACCCGCCTCGTCCGGTGCCGCGGTGTGTTCCCGGTCGAGCGAGCCGAGCCGTTCCAGGAAGCGCCGCATGCGCAGCGCGACTCGGGCTCGGATCTGCCGATCCTCGTCCGCGACTCGCCCGAACGCGGCCTCCAGGCTGTCGAGTTCGGCCAGGACCGGGGCGAGTACGGACTCGTCGCCGCCGGTCAGCGCGGCCCGTAGCCGGGCGGCCAGGTCGGTGGGGGTCGGGTGGTCGAACACCAGCGTGCTCGGCAGCTCGACACCGGTCGCGCGGCCGAGCCGGTCCCGCAGTTCGACGGCGGTCAGCGAGTCGAACCCCAGGTCGCTGAAGGCCTGGTCGGCCGGCACCTGTCCGGCGGAGGTGTGGCCGAGGACGGCGGCGGCCTCGCCGCGCACCAGGTCCAGCAGGATCCTTGCGCGTTCGGCCGCGCCCGCGGCGGCCAGCCGACCGATCAGGCCGGGGTCCGCCGCCCCCGGGGCGGCCGGCACGGCCCGCGCGGCGAACGCGGCGAGCGCGGCGCCGACCTCGGGGAGGGCGCCGAGCAGCGGGCTCGGACGCAGCGAGGTGAAGCGGGGCGCGAAGGCGCGCCAGTCCACGTCGGCGACGACCACGTCGGTGTCCCCCCGGCCCACCGCGCGGACCATCGCGTCCACCGCGGCCCCCGGGGGCATCGCACGCAGGCCGAGCCGGGCGAGTCGGTCGCCGTCGGCCTGTTCGACCATCCCGCCCCCGGCCCACGGACCCCAGGCGATCGACGTCGCGGTCAGGCCGCGGGCGCGCCGGTCGCGGGCCAGCGCGTCCAGGTACGCGTTGGCGGCCCCGTAGACGCCTTGGCCGCCGCTGCCCCAGACTCCGGCTATCGAGGAGAAGAGCACGAACGCCGCCAGGGACCGTTCGCCCAGCACGGCGTCCAGGTTGGCCGCGCCCGCCGCCTTGCCCGCGGTGATCGGCGCGGCCTCGACCGGATCGGTGTCGGTGATCGGCGCGGCCTGCGGCACCCCGGCGGCGTGCACCACCGCGCTCAGCGGCGGCCCGTCGGCGTCGATCCGCCGCACGAGGCGCTCCACCGCGCTCCGGTCGGCCACATCGCAGGTCTCGATCAGCACGCCGACGCCCAGGGCGGTCAGTTCGGCCGCGAGGGACTCGGCCCCCGGGGCCCGCGCGCCTCGCCGACCGGCCAGGACCAGACGCTCCGCGCCCGCGGTCGCCGCCCACCGTGCCACGTGCGCGCCGAGGCCGCCGGTGCCGCCGGTGATCAGGACCGTGCCGAACGGCCGCCAGGGGTGGTCCTCGGCCTCGGTGGCGGCCGGCACGCGGGCCAGGCGGCGTACGCGCACCCCGTCGGGACGGATCGCCACCTGGTCCTCGGCGCCGTGCGCGAGCACATCCGCGAGGTGGGACCACACGTCGACGGCCTCGCCGGTCCGCGGCTCCTCCGGGGCGGCGCCGGGCGCACGCGGCCCGGCGTCCACGAGGTCCACCAGGCCGCCCCAGGTGCCGGGCAGTTCGAGCGCGGCGACCCGGCCGAGTCCCCAGATCCCGGCCTGGTCGGGGTATGCGACCGGGTCGTGCTCGGCGACGGACACGGCGCCGGTGGTCAGGCACCACAGCCTGGCCCCCGGTTCGGTGTCGGCGAGCGCCTGGACGAGCGCGAGGGTGGCCGCCAGGCCGTGGGTGAGACCGAGCGGGTCGGCGCGCTCGCCCGGCAGGTCGGACAACAGCGAGAGCACCCCGTCGAGGGGGCCGAAGCGGCGCAAATGTTCGGCGAGGACGCCTCGGTCGCACTCCGACGCGTCGACCCCGAGTCGTCGTACGGCGGCACCGCGCAGTTCGAGCGCACGCGCGCACGCGTCGGCGTGCCGGCTCGCCGGATGGCTCACCACGGCCCAGGCGCCGAACGGTTCCGCGCCGGATCGTTCGGTCCAGGGTGCCCACTCGGCCCGGTACCGCCAGGTGTCCGGGTCGTCGGAGCCGCCGGCGGCCCGCGGGTCGGGCAACGGGTCCAGCCAGTAGCGCTGTCGCTGGAACGCGTACGTGGGCAGGTCGACCGAACCGCCCCGCCCGGAGAGGAACGCGGTCCAGTCCACGGGCGTCCCGTGTGCGTGCAGCGTGCCCAACGCCGCGGTAAGCGTGACCCGTTCCGATCGGTCCCGGCGAACCACCGGGACGGCAGCCGCTTCGGTGCCCGAACCGAGGCACTCGCGGGCCATCGCGGTCAGCATCCCGTCGGGCCCGACCTCCAGCAGCACGGTCTCGCCCGAGGCGGCGACCGCGTCGATCCCGTCGGCGAAGCGGACCGGTTCGCGTACCTGACGCACCCAGTAATCGGGATCGGTCAGTTCCGCGACACCGGCGATCCGCCCGGTGA
>NZ_JBSFEO010000046.1:0-97181 GCF_053594475.1 Embleya sp. NPDC001921 | reverse complement strand
GCGAGCGGGTTGGGCCCGTTCCACTGACTGTTGCCGGTGCCGGCCTTCACGTCGTCGACGGTGTCGAGCACCGTGCCCGTGCTCGCATCGACGAACACATGGAGCCTGCTGGGCGCGGTCGCGGTACGACCGATCAGAACGGTCTCCCAGGCCAACGCGCTCTTGCCGTCCTTGACCCGGACCACCAGGCGGTGCGACTCGACCTTGTCCACGGCCGCGAGCTTGGTCCTGGACGTGGCCTCGGCCGCGCCGGCCGCCACCGTGGGGTGGATCTGCACGGCGATGCGGGCGTCGGTGGCGGACTGGGTCGCGCGGACCCGGCCCTGGCCGTCGGCGAGCACCACCGCGTCGCCGCCGACCACCGGGATGCCCCGGTAGGTGCGCTGATAGGCGACCGAGTACAGGTCGTTGACCCACGGGGTCACCGACTGCCGTTCGTACTGCTCGTCGGGACCCTTGGCGAGGGTGTCGAGGCCGCTGGCCGCGGCTCGGTCGGCGGCGGAGATCGCCAGGGACTGTGCGCCGGGGGGAGGCGCCGGGTCGGCCGAGGCCGACTGGGACGTCGCGCTCACCGTGAGACCGGTGAGCATGGCCAGGACGGTCCCGGCCGTGGTTATTCTTCGATTCATCGAGGCTCCTCGAGTGGAAAGGCAGACCTCGACCACGAATCCGGCTTGTCCGCGCGCCTTGTGAGCGCCGCGGCCGACCGTGCACGCCGGGGTTCGTGCCCGAGCGAGCGAAACACTCACACGGACAGGGGTCCCGAGCGAAGGGATCCGGGAAGGCCAGCAAATACTGGCTAAATCCGCCCGACCCGACATGCCGAGCGCGCGGGCGCCCACCCGGCCGCCGAGGCGGCACGGGGGACGCCCGCGCACGAGATCAGGGGCAGGTCGGGTCGCCGGCCGTCGCCGGCACGGCGACCGCGTTCCAGGCGTCCCTGGTCTTCTTGAACAGCGCGCAGGTGGGGTCGAGGGCCTTGGCCGCGAGCAGGGTCTGCCGCCGTACCTTCGGGTAGTTCGTGCCACTCGTCCGGAACAGCAGGCCGCCGTAGAAGACCTTGCCGGCCGTTTGGATGCCCACTCCGGTGAGGGAACTGTTGTTGCACGTCGGGCTGTTGGGCTTGCCGCCGCCGGGGTTGCTGCCCTCGGCGAGCAGATAGAACCAGTGGTTGAGCGGGCCCGAGGCCCGGTGCTCGTCCGGTGGCAGCGTGCTCGAGTAGCAATTCGGGTCCCCGGTCAGGGCGGGGTTGTACATGTGGCGCAACGGCCCGCCCAGGTCGATCATCTCGCCGACGGTGTAGTCCGGGGTGTCGAACGGGGCGGGTTCGTTGGCGTACGCCTCGGTGAGCGCGCCGAAGATGTCGCCGGTGCCCTCGCTCAGGCCGGGTTGCGCGAACGGGTAGCCGGGGCTGGTCTGGTCGATGCCGTGCGCGTACTCGTGGCCCACCACGTCCATCGCGCCGATCCACTGAAACGAATTGTCGTGGCCGACCACCACGCGCGAGCCGTCGAACCAGGCGTTGATCTGGTCGAGTCCGACCACCACGGGCCAGGTGCGGCCGGCGCCGTTGTGCCCGTTGCGGCCGAGCCAGGTGCGCAGCATGTCCCATTGCTTCTGCACGGCCCACATGGCGTCGACGCAGCCGGTCTCGATGCTGGTGGGATTGCCGGTGCCCCAGTCGTCCACGGACTTGGTGAGCACTCCGCCGTTGTACTTCGCGCAGCTCAGGCCCGGGCGGGTCAGGTCCTGCATGAAGTAGGTACCGCCCGAGGAGGCGGTGGTGATGGTGATCGGGTCGGGGCCGTTCCACTTGCTGTGGCCGGTACCGGCACGCGCGTCGTCGTAGGAGTCGGTGTCCGCCACTGTGCCGGTCCGGGCGTCGACGAAGACGTGCAGCCGACTGGGGCCGCTCTCCGTCCGGCCGACCAGAACGGTCTCCCAGGCCAGACGCGCGGAGTTCGCGTTCAGGCGCACGACCAGGCGGCGGGTGTCGACCCGGTCGACGACCGACAGTCGGGTGCGGGCCGCGGTCTCGGCCACCTCGGCGCTCACGGTCGGCTCGCTCGGGAGGTCGACGGGCAGGCGGTCGGCCGTTTCCAGGGCGCGGATCTCGCCGGTGCCGTCCACCAGTAACGCGGCGTCGCCGCCGACGACGGGAAGTCCGCGGTAGGTGCGCGTGTAGGAGATCGAGTAGAGGTTGTCGACCCACGGCGTCACGGTGCCCCGCAGGTATTGCTCGCCGGGCACCTTGGCCGGGGCGATCGCGCCTCCGGCGACGGCCCGGTCGGCCGCGTCGACCGCCGCCGATCGGGCGGCGGCCGAGAACGGGGCGGGTGGTGCCGCGGCGTTCGATGGGGCGGTCGTGCCGATCACCAGGCCGGCGAGCAGGGCCAGGACCGACCCGACCGTCAGCGTTCTGCGATGCATCGAGGCTCCTCGGGTTGAAGGCGCGCCCCGACCACGAATCCGACCGCCGTTCCGCCGGGTTCGTCGCCCGAGCGAGGAAACCCTCACACCGGGCCCGACGCACGGTCAACAAACGTTGACCCTTCGGCATATTTTGGCGAGCGCACTCCCCGCCGCGAGTGGTGACCCGGGTCGAGGGTGATCCGGGCCGGGTAGGGGGCGATCAGGTCGGCGAGCGCGCCTTCGACGGCGAGCCGACCCTCGCGCATGATCGCGATCCGCTCGGCGAGTGCGCCGGCCTCCTCGAGGTAGTGCGTGGTCGGCACCACGGTGGCGCCGTCGTCGAGCGGTTCGCGCACCAGGTCCCACAGCAGGTCGCGCGACTGCGGGTCCAGGCCCGCGGTCGGCTCGTCGAGGAACAACAGCGCCGGGCGTCCGTAGACCGCCACCGCCGGGTCGAGTCGGCGCTTCTCGCCGCCGGATGACCGCCCGACCCGCACGTCCCGCCGCAGGGTCAGGTCCAGGCGTTCGATCAGCGAGTCGTCGTCGTCCGCGCGGAACGTCATGCCCACCGGTGACCGACCGTTCGCCGAGAGCACCCGAACGCGCGCCTACGCTGGGGGCATGGCCCCTCCCACGATGCGACGGGCACGTCGCTACACCGCGTGGTCGTCGATCGGCGTGTCAGTCGACGGCCGTCGACTGACCGTGCGCCAACGACGGCGCGACGCACGGCATGCGGCCGGGCGGCGCGGGACCGGCCGGGCCGGACACCCGATTGAGCGAGCACGGCGGCGAACTGCGGGCCTCGGCCGGGGTGGGCATCTTCGAGGTGGTGGCCCGACTCGGCGTCGGCGAGCGGACGAAGGCCCACGCGTGATCACCATGCTGCCGGCCGAGGACGAGGCGATGCCGCGCGGTGCGCTGGGCCGACTTCTGGATCCGGAGCCGGACCCGACCGTGATCGCCCAGGCCGCCGACGGCGACGCCGCGATCGCCGAGGCCGCCCGGCACACGCCCGACGTGGTGGTGATGGACCCGGAGATGCCCGGCGGCCCGGACGGCGGCCCGGAGGCGGCCGGTCGCCTCCTCGAGCGGGGTTGGTTGTAGGCCGTGGCGGGCGAAGCGGACGGGGGAGCGGTGACGGGATCCGAGTCGGGCACGACCGGGGGCTTCGAGCCGGCGACCGGGGCGGAGGTACGGCCGGCCGGGGCCGCCGGAGCCGCCGCGTCGCACGAGGGGCGGGCCGGCGCGGTTCGCGACGCGTTCGAGGCGCTGTTGCGGATTCGCGAGGTGGTGAACACCTCGGTCGCGGATCCGGGGGCGGAGCCCGCCGAGTGGGAGCGGGTCCGGATGGTGCGCGCGATCGCACTGGCGTTGGAGGCCGCCGGGGTGCCGCCGTCGGCGGTGGACGAACGCGGCGAGCCGACGGCGACCGGATACCTCGTCACCGCGACGGAGCATCCGAGAGTGGTCCGGGTGGAGTGGCCGGGTCCGCGCGGAAGCGGCGCGGGCCACGAGGCGGAATCGGCGCTGCGCGGCTGCGCGCGGGTGCTGGGCGGACTGGGTTGGGTGGTGCTGGAGTATCGGGGCAAGGGCGGGCGACGCTACCTGGAGGTGGAGGCGCCCGCTACGGTGCGGCGATGAAATCGGCGGCGCACGGGGGTCCGAGGCGACCCGCGCGGGGGGCGATCCGTGCGCGCCACGGAGTCGATCCCGTGCGCGCCACGAAGTCGATCGACCGCGCGCTCGGCCGATCGCGGTGGCGGGCGAGTGGGGTGTGGTCGTGGTCGCCGTCTTCGTCGTACGGCGGCGCGGTCGGTCACAGGCCGCGGTCCATTCCCGCGTGCCGCCCGCACAGGGCCATGCAGACCTGATTCGGCCCCTCGTACGAGCGTTCCGGCAACGCCGCCAACGCCCGGGTGACACAGACCTCGGCCCCGTTGACGGTCGCCGCCGCCGTCAGGGCTTCCGGACGGGCCGGAAAACGCACACCGAAGAGCGCGCACTGCAGCGCCTCCGGCTCCACCATCGTCGATTCGCCACTGCTCAGCATGGCTCCTCCGTCGCACCACCCGACCGCGGGTGCGCGCATCCGGCGGTCGGTTTCGCCGAACGCACCGGGGACCCGGCCTCCGCGCCACCTTCGGGGTCGCGCTACGACACGGAGGGCCGCCTGTCGCACGAGCGCGAGGCGTCGGCCGCGGCTCGGGATCCCGGGGGCGCCGGCAGCATTCCGTTCAAGGGCTATAATACGCCGCGCTCGGCGGAGCGAGCGAAGCGAATCGAGCCGGTCGGGCCCTTTCGAGCCGGTCGGGCCCTTTCGAGCCGATCGGGCCCTTTCGAGCCGGTCGGGCCGGTCGGGCCGGGGCGAGCGAGTGGGACCGCCGTGAGCCGGTCCACCCGGCGGCGGCCGTCCGCGTGACGCTTCGGCCCCGGCATGTGCCGGCTTCGGGCGGGCCGGCGCGGGGTCAGGTGGTGAACCCCAGGTGCACGTGGTCGTGGTGGGTCGCGTCGGTGAAGAACGTCGCGCCGGGGAGTGCGTACGGGCCGCCCACGTTGTAGGAGCCGGCCGCCGCACCGGCCCGCATGAAGCTCTCGACGAGCGCGCGGGGCGTGGCCGGGTCCACGACGGGTCGGCCGTCGATGCCCCACACGTCGACGGCGCGACCCCGCGGGTGGTCGCTGGGGCGCGTGGTGCCGAAAACGTCGATCGGGTGGCCCGAGCGCAGCACGGTGACGTCGATGATGTGGTCGACGGCCAACGTTTCCAACGCGGTGAGCACCGACGCGTGCACGGCGCCGGCCCGTACGTCGGCGGCAGCGGCGGGCGGCAGGACGATGCGCGGGTCGGCGAGCACGCGGGTGGCCTGTGCGGAAACGGTCGCGGCGGCCGGTCCGGGATCCGAGGGATGCAGCGCGGTGACCGTCCACTGAGGGGTGGCCCGGCTCAGCCGCACGTCCACGGTCGACCCGTCCGCCGTCACCGTCCCGTCGGCGGCGCGTGTCCATCGACGACAGGCGACCAGCACGCTCGCGGTGGTGTCCAGGATGCCGCCGTACTGCGCGTCGATCACTTCGAGCACGGCCTCGGGCGCGTCCACGAGCAGCGGCCCGGCCCGGTCGGCGAGTTCGGGGGCGAACCCCAGCGCGGCGAGCCGCGCACGGGCCGCGGCGACTCCCGGTTCGCCCGGCGGCCACGCGCCGAGCGCGGACACCGCGGCGACCGCGCGTTGTTTCACCTCCGGCCGCACGTCACCGGGGTTGGGCGCCCACGCGGTGACCACCGGCAGTCCGGGTGCGACACCCGTCGCGGTAGCGGCGGCACTCGGCGAGCCGGAACCGTGCGCGGATGCCGGTCCGCCCGTCGGCGACGGTGACGGCGACGCGCGCCGTCCCCCGGACGACGAGCAGCCGATCGCCGTTCCCGCGATTCCGAGCAGCACCGCGCGGCGACCCGGAAGATATCGGGCATATCGTTCGTCCACTCCGTCACGGTAAGCCGCATCCCCGCCCAACCCCGGCAACCGGGAGGCGCCGACGGGCGTGTCACCCGGCCGGATCCGGTCCCGGCTCGGCGGCCGGACGCGCGTAGCCCGGCCGATCGTCGGCGGTCTCCACGGTCGCGACGAGGGTGCCCGCGAGCAGGGCGTCGAGGTAGCGGTCGGGCAGGGTGGGATCGGTTCGGTCGGGGGAGCGGTGTACCGCGAAGCCGAGTCCGCACAGGAGCAGCAGGAGGTCGGCGGGGCCCAGCGACGGGCGCAGGGTCTCGACGGCGGCGGCGCGTGCCAGCAGGTCCGCGGTCGCGCCCTGCAGGTGCTCGCGCAGTTGCCGGGTTTCCGGCGTGGCCGCGTCGGGGCCGAAGGCCGCCGCGGCGAAGGCCTCGTCCTGGACGCACGCGGCGAGTACGGCCTTGAGGAAGACGCGCAGGGCCTGCCGCGCGTCCGGCAGGTCGGCGGCCCGATGGGCCTGTTGGATCAGCTCGGCGAACCGGTCGGCGGCCAGTGCCTCGAGCAGGGCCTCGGGCGTGGGGAAGTGTCGGTACACCGTGCCGACACCGACGTCGGCGGCCAGCGCGACCGCGTTCAGCTGCGGCGGCCTGCCGCCGCGCACCAGGTCCCGTGCGGCGTCCATGATCCGGCGCCGATTGCGCGCGGCATCCTTGCGCAGCGCGGGTCTGTGGGGTGCGGCGGTGTCGTCCATGTGCGGACGTTATCGGCCAAGCGGATGAATGGTCCATGCGGACGATCCGCCCCGCGGCCGACGCGGATTCGCCGGATCGGGTGAAATCGCGGAGTTCTCGGCCTCGTCGCCGTGCCGCCGGCCGGATTCGGAGGTTCTCTCGGAGAGCGGTTCCGAGGGAGGTCAGGATGGCGCAGGTCGCGGCCGGGGGTGCTCCCGCCCGGCACGGCGTGTTCCGCGTGATCGTGTTGATCGCCCTGATGGCCCTGCTGCACGCCACCCATGTTCCCGGCGTCGGACACCGCGCCGCGCCGATCCCGGATCGGTGCTCGGTCGAGATCGCCGATCGGTTCGCCTTCTCCCTCGTCGGCGACGTGCCCGCCACCGCGTCCGGTGGCGCGCCCGACGAGCACGACGGGCACGACGGGCACGCGGCGCGCGATGCCGCGCCGGCGGGCGACACCGGCGGTCGGCACGGTCCGGCGGTCGGCGGCGCGTGTACGCCGGCCACGGCCCGGCCGCGCCACCACGTTCCGGCCGCATCGGCTCCCGCCCTCGCCGACGTCCTCGGGTCCCGGCTCGCCGACCCGGCCGAGGTCGGCGAGGGCCGCGCCCGCACGGCCACGAACACCCTCGGGCGCGCCCCTTCGCGAACCGTCGTCCTGCGCTGCTGAGCGGTCGCCGCCGCCGCGCCGCCGCCGAACCGGGCGAGCGGCGCGTCCGGCGTGCCGCGTTCGATTCCTCAGCCTCGCGAACCCGGGAGATCCCACCATGCCCATTGACGCCTACCTGCTCCTGAGCGCCCTCGTGCGCGCCGAAGCCGCCCGTTCCGCCGCCGGTGCCGCCGACACGGACGCCCCACCGCCCGCCGCCTCGAACCGGGGCGCCGCCGGACCCGCCGCCTGCGATCCCCCCGGCGTCGACCGCGCCGCCGCCGATCGGGAGGCCGTGCCGGAGAACAGCCCGGACGCGGCATCCCCGGCGTCGAGGCAATAGCCGTACGCGTCCGCGCCCCACACTCCGCATCGGTGCCCCCCGGCATGGCCATGCCGGGGGGCACCGGCGTGCTCGGCGCCGGCGCCGGACCCGGACGCGGCCCCGGACCTGGGAGCGGACCCGGTGTGGACCCGGTGTGGACACCCTCTCTCCAACTGATTATGGTTTTCATTATCGAATAGTCGCGACGGCCCCGCCGATCGACGCGTCGACACACCCCTGCCTGGAAAGAGCTCTCATGCGTATATCCACCCGCGCGGTCTTCGCCTTCGCCGCAGCGGCCCTGACCGCCGGAACCCTCGCCGCGTGCGGTTCCGACGACAAGGACGGCAAGGACGGGAAGAACGGGAACCAGGTCGGGGCCGCCGGTCCGGCCGCCGCAGCCGGCTCGCCGGCCGCCGGTTCCGGGCCCCGGATCAAGGTGGTGGCGACCACGACGCAGGTCGCCGACTTCGTGCGCAACATCGGCGGCGACCGGGTCGAGGTGACCCAGTTGATCAAGGCCAACGCGAGCGCCCACGAGTACGAGGCGACCCCCGCGGACCTGAACGCGATCCGCGGCGCCAAGCTGGTCGTGGAGAACGGCGTCGACATGGAGAAGGCGTGGCTGCCCAAGGCGATCCAGGCCGCGGGCTTCAAGGGCCCGGTCGTGGACACCTCGGTCGGCGTACCCCTGCGCAAGGGCGACGCGGACCAGGACCACGAGCATGAGCACGACCAGGACCACGAGCACGGCGAGTACGACCCGCACATCTGGCACAACCCGCTCAACGCCAAGGTGATGGTGACCAACATCGCCAAGGCGCTGACCACCGCCGACGGCGTCAACGCGAAGGTGTACGAGAACAACCTCGCCGGTTACGGCGCCAAGCTCGACGCGCTCGACGCGGACACCCGGGCCAAGCTCGACACGATCCCGGCGGCCGATCGCAAGCTGGTCACCAACCACGACGCGCTGGGCTACTACGTCGACCGCTACCGGCTGGAGTTCGTCGGGTCGATCATCCCCGGCTTCGACGACCAGGCCGAACTCTCCGGCAGCCGCATCGACGGCGTCGTCGCCAGGATCAAGGCCACCGGCGCCAAGGCGGTCTTCGCCGAGAGCGCGCTGCCGGCCAAGACCGCCGAGACCATCGCCCGGGAGGCGCGGGTCAAGGTGGTCGCCGGCGACGACTCGCTCTACGCGGACTCGCTCGGCGCCTCCGGTTCCGCCGGCGCGACCTACCTCGACTCCGAGGCGCACAACACCGACACCATCGTCGCCGCGCTGCGGGGCTGAGCGATGACCGACGGCACCGAGGCCGCACCGGATCCGGTCCGCTTCGTCGAGGCCACCATGGCCTACGACCGCACCCCGGCCCTCGCGAACGTCGACGGCCGGGTGCCGGCCGGCCAGGCGGTGGCCCTGGTCGGCCCCAACGGCGGCGGCAAGTCCACGCTGATCAAGGCCGTCCTGGGCCTGGTCCCGGTGGTCGCCGGCACGGTCACCGTGGCCGGCCGGCGCCCGGCCGCGGCCCGCGCGTACGTCGGCTACGTGCCGCAGGCGGCGAGCCTGGACCCGGAATTCCCGGTCACCGTACGGCAGGTGGTTCTGATGGGCCGCTATCGCCTGATCGGCCGACTGCGCCGCCCCGGCCGCCGGGACCGGGCCGCCGCCGACCGGGCACTGGCCCTGGTCGGTCTCGCCGACCGGGCGAACGCCCGCTTCGGCACCCTGTCCGGCGGCCAGCGCCAACGGGTGCTGCTGGCCCGCGCGTTGTCCGCGCAACCGCCGATCCTGGTGCTGGACGAGCCGTTCAACGGGGTCGACGCGGTCAGCCGGGAGGCCCTGATCAGCGCCCTCGTCGACGCCAAGGAAGCCGGTACCGCCATCCTGGTCAGCACCCACGACCTCGCCGTCGCGCAACGCCTGTGCGAGCGGACGTGCCTGGTCAACCGCCGCCAATTCGCCTTCGGAAGCACCGAGTCCGCGCTCACCCCGGAACTGTTGTGCGCCTGCTACGGCGGCCGGGTCCTCGAACTCGACGCCGGCCGACTCGTCGTCACCCCGGGCTGAGGCCGAGCATGGACACCACCGTGCTCCTGGAGCCCTTCCGGGTCCCCTATCTGACCCGCGCCCTGATCGAACTGACCATCCTGGGCATCCTGTGCGGCACCGTCGGCGCGTTCGTCGCGCTGCGCCGACTGGAGTTCGTCGCCGACGCGCTCACCCACACGGTATTTCCCGGCGTCGCGATCGGCTTCGCCCTCCAGGGCGTCGACGGGGTCTTCGCGGGCGCGCTGGTCGCGGCCGGCGTCACCGCCGTCGTCTTGACCCTGCTCACCCGCAACCGGCGCACCAGCGACGACGCCGCGCTGGCCATCGTGCTGACCGCGATGTTCTCGATCGGCGTGGTGGTCGTCTCGCGCAGCCACTCCTACACCGCCGACTTCCAGACCTTCCTGTTCGGCCAGATCCTGTACACCTCCCGCACGCAGATCATCGAGACCGCGGCGGTCGCGCTGCTGTGCCTGATCACCCTCGCCGTGCTGGGCCGGCAACTGTTCCTGCGCGGCTTCGACCCGGAGGCCGCTCGCGCGGCGGGATACCGAGTCGGCGCGCTGGACCTGGCGCTGAACCTGGTGATCGCGCTGACCGTGGTCGCCGCCGTACGCACCATCGGCACCGCCCTGGTCCTGGCCCTGCTGGTGGTCCCGGCGACCATCGGCCGCACACTGGGCGGTCGGCTCGGCTCGATCGTCGCGATCGCCGCCGGCTCGGCCGTACTGTCCGGATACGTCGGCCTGACCGTCAGCTACACCGCCTCGATCGACCACGACCTGGCGCTGCCCGCCGGACCCACCGTCGTGCTGACCCTGGTGGTCGGGTACCTGCTCGCGCTGGGCGCGGCGGGCGCGGTCGGCGTGATCGGTCGGCGAACCCCGCGCCGGTCGGCCGGCGCGGGGCGCCCGGCCGCCCCGGCACCCACGCCGGCCATCACCGCGTCCCCGACCCCGTCCCCGTCCCGCACCCCGTCCCCGATCCCCCGCCCGACCGGGAGCGCCCGATGACCTGGTTCGACACCTACACCCATCGCGCCTACGCCGAAGCGATCATGGTCGGGCTGCTCGCCGGCGTCGTCGGCGTCCAGGTCGTGCTGCGCAGGCTCGCCTTCTACGCCATGGCGATGACCCACGCCACCTTCCCCGGCGTCGTGCTCGCCTCGATCCTGGGCCTCGACATCTACCTGGGCGGCGCGGCGGTGGGCGTGCTGCTGTCCCTGGCCATCGTCGGACTGACCCGGCGACCGGGCCGGACCGCGTCCGGCGCGACCGGGGTGATCCTGGCCGCCGGTTTCGCCCTGGGCGCCACGCTGGTGGCCGCCGGACCGGCCGCGGACCGCAAACTGTCCGCGTTCCTGGTCGGTTCGATCGTCACCACCGACAGCCACGACCTCGTGGTCACGGCCGGCGTCGGCCTCGTGGTGCTGATCGTGCTCGGTCTGTGTGCCAAGGAACTCACCTTCGCCGCCTTCGACCACGAGGGCATGCGCGCCGCCGGGCACCCGGTGACGGCCCTGGACCTGCTGCTCCTGCTGATCGTCCAGGCCGTGATCGTGGTGCTCACCCCGGCGGTCGGCATCATGCTCACGCTGGCCCTGCTGGTCGCGCCCGCCGCCACAGCCCGGCTGTGGACCGATTCGCTGCGCCGCACCACCGTGCTGGCGGCCGTGCTGGGCATCGGCAGCGCGGTGACCGGACTGGAGATCTCCCGGCACTACGACGTCGCCGCCGGAGCGACCATCGCGCTGGTCGCCGCCGCCGGGTTCGTGCTGTCCCTGCTGGTCTCCCCGCGCCACGGTGCGCTCGGTCGCCTCCTCGAACGCCGACCCGCGGCCGGGACGTCGACCGCGACGATCGCCTGAACCCGCCCGGCCAACCGGCCGCCCGGGCAGGGGCGTCGGGGTCAGCGGAAGATCAGATGGGCCGCCGTGTCGATGTGTGCGCAGGTCTGTTCGGGATCGGTGCGGCCGGAGGTGATGTCGAGCAGGCACGCGACCAGGACGTGACCGAGGGCGAGTGCCTTGCCCTCGTCGTCGGTCCAGTCCGGGTCGTCGAGGGCGCCGCGCACGAAGGAGGTGAACAGCCCCTGCCACAGGGCCAGTCCGTCGCCGGCGGAGGCGTCCGCGCGGAACGAGGTGATGCCCGCCTCGAGCAGGGCCGGATCGCGGGCCGCCCAGCGCACGATGTCCCGGAACGCCGCGCTGACCCGATCGGCGATGCCTCCCGGGTAGGCCACCTCGCGCAGGTCGGCGGCGGTCTGCGCGGCCCACTCGACCATCACGTGGTGGAGCAGTTGGTCCTTGGAGCCGAAGTAGCGGTACACGGTCGCCGGCGTGGTGCCCGCACCGGCGGCGATGTCGCGCACGGTGGTGGCGTCGTACCCGCGCTCGGCGGCCAGCGTGCGCGCGGCGGCGGCGATGCCGTCCCGGCGTCGCTGTTCGGCGGGGCCGAATCGGTGGGTCACGGTGAACTGTGCACGCCGCCGACCGACCGAGGCGGGTATCGGTCCCGGTGTGTCGTCGTCCTCGGTGACCTGATCGCCCACGTGCCGCCCCTCGGATCGATGCCGTCGCCGTGCGCCTCCCGCACGCCGGCGTCGGTGGTCGGGATCCTATCGAGCCCCGCGAACCCTTCGAGTCCCGCGTGCCTTCGCTCCGAACCCTTGAACTATAACGTGTTATAGAACAAGCTCTCTTCGGCTCCGCCGTCCGGATGCTCGCTGCGGACGCGCGGCTGCAGGAGCGCGTACGCGCCGACGACGCGCTGGTGGCGGCGTTGGTGGAGGAGGCGGTACGACTGGAGAGCCCGTTCCGAGGCCACTTCCGGGTGACCACCCGCGCCACCGAACTCGGCGGTGTGCACCTGCCCGAGGGCGCCCGGCTGATGCTGTTGTGGGGCGCCGCCAACCGCGACGCCGCCGCGTTCCCCCGGCCCGACACCCTCGACCTGGACCGGCCGGCCGCCAAGGCACACACGTCGTTCGGCCGAGGCATCCACTTCTGCGTCGGCGCACACCTGGCCCGCCTGGAAACCACCGTCGCCCTGCGCGCCCTGCCGGCCGCCACCGACCACATCGCCCCGGCCCCCGACTCCGAACCCACCTACGTCCCGAGCACCTTCGTCCGCCGCCTGGCCCACCTGCCCCTGACCCTGACCCCCCGTACACACCCGGTGACCCAGGGCGTGTCTTCAATCCCCCGCCGAGCTCCACGACGCCCGGCACCGCATCCGCCCTTCGGGCTCCCTCGCTGCGCTCGCCGCCCCGGAGAACAGTCGAATAGAACCACTATGCGCCTGCTTCTCCGGCACGCCGATGCACGGCATCCGCCCTTCGGGCTCCTCGCCGCGCTCACGCCGCGGAGCCCGACGGGGGATTGAGGACACGCCCCGGCGCACGTCTTGGGACGATCCCGAGCGCCCCGCGGCGGGGCGTGCCGGCGACCGTTCACCCGGGTGGCCGATGGGCGGTGGGGCGGAGAGGATGGAAGGACCGCGTGCGGCGTCCGCGGCGCGGTCCCGAGCCCTGCGGTCGGCGGGCTGCCGACGGCGGGCACTGCGAGAGGCACCACCATGACCATGGCCAAAGACATCATGCACGAGGGCGCTCAGTGGATTCCGCAGACGGAGACGCTGCACCGGGCCGCGCAGTTGATGCGCGAACTCGATGTGGGCTCGCTGCCGGTCAGCGACGCCAACGAGAGGCTGTGCGGGATCATCACCGACCGCGACATCGTCACCAAGTGCGTCGCGGACGGCCGCGATCCCGCCACGGTCGCCGCCGGCGAACTGTGTGAGGGCACCCCCCGCTGGATCGACGCCGACGCGGACATCGCCGAGGTACTGCGCGAGATGCAGGTGCACCAGATCCGCCGACTGCCGGTGATCGCGCGCAAGCGCCTGGTCGGCATGATCAGCGAGGCGGATCTGGCGCGGCACCTCTCCGACGAACAGATCGCCGCGTTCGCCGAGAACGTCTACGCGTCGCGATAACCGGAGGCCCGGCACACCCGCACCACCCGCGCATACGTACACCGACGTACATACGTACGCCGAGCCGCCGACCCGCCGTTCGCCGCGACCCCGCACAGGATGGAAAGCGCGGCGTGCGGCGGGCGCCGGCGTGTCGGCCGGCGCATCGGGGGGATCGGCGCACCGGGACGATCACTGCACCGGGACCACGGCCACCGGGCAGTGCGCGTGATGCAGGACGGCGTGCGTGGTCGGGCCCAATCGCATCGGCAGCGGGCCGTGCCTGGGATGTGCGGCGACCACCAGCAACGCGCAGCCGATCGACGCGCACACCAGATCGCGCCCGGCCGACCCGTTCATCACCACGGTGTCCACCGGAAGTTCGGGGTCGCGGCGTCGGATCGGGTCGACGACCTGCTCGACCATCCTGGTGCGTTCGGCGGTGACCGTGTCGATGTCGAACATCGACGGCAACATCAGGCTCGGCGCCAGGCCGGTCACCGGGAGCGCCCACGAGTGCACGGCACGCAGTCCGCCGCCCAGCAGTCCTGCCCGCTGGGCCGCGAACTCCGCGGCGGGCTCGTCCTCGGGGCCGCCGACGCCGACCACGACGCCGCTCGCGTCCTCGGCCGCCTCGGAGCGCAGGACCACGACCGGGCAGGTGGTGTGCGCGCACACGCGCAGCGAAACCGACCCCAGGAGCAGGCCGGCGAACCCGCCGTGGCCGCGACTGCCCACCACGACGGTGTCGCACCGCGCACTGGCGGCCAGCAGCGACTCGGCGGCGTCGCCCTCGCGGACCGAACCCTCCACCACCAGGCCGGCGAACCGTTCGCGGACACGTGCCGAGGCGGTGTCGATCAGCGCGTGCGCCCGCTCGCGCATCTCGACCCGATGCTGGTGACCGAGCCCGCCGACGGGCACAACCGTGACGATGTACAGCGGAACGCGCCGGGCGGCGGCGTCGCGCGCGGCCCAGTCCAGCGCGTGCTCGGCGGCGGGGGATCCGTCGTGACCGGCCAGGACCCCGAGTTCGACTTCGCTGTGTGTGGACGACATGCGACTCACCTCGACGGGGACATCCACCAGGCTCATACCCGCTGCGACGGCCGCCGACAGCGACCGCCCGGCAAAGCTCGCGCGCCGGACCGCGGGACCGGCCCCGCTTCGCCGCCGAACGCGCCGGCCCGGGCCGGCAACCCCCTCCACCGCGACACGCGCCGGAACCGGGGGAGTCGGCCCGCCTCACCCGAGCACGATGTCGCGCGCGGCGTCGGGATCGCGGGGGTGACCGGCCGGGCCGGATGTCGGGGCCGACCTCACATTCGGCGGCCCCCGCGCGTCTACCTGTCGGGACGACCCGTTCGGTCGACCCGTCGGGACGAACACCGCGACCGAGGAGAAGCAGCACGATGAACACACGTCATGCGATCGTCGACACCACCCTCGGCGGGCTGATCGTGGTGGCGGCGCGGGACGCCGTCGTGGGTCTGTACTTCCCGCACCACTGGTACATGCCGCCCGAGGAGAGCCTGGGCGTGCGGGTCGAGCACCGGGACGACCCCCTGCTCGCGGCGGCGGCGACCCAGTTGACCGAGTACCTCGCCGGCGAGCGGACCTCGTTCGACCTGCCGCTGGCCACGCACGGCGATCCGTTCCAGGAGCGGGTGTGGGCCATGCTCAGGGAGATCCCGTTCGGTGAGACCACCACCTACGGCGCGCTCGCCGAGCGGTTGGGAAACAGGGCGCTGGCGCAGTCGGTGGGCCAGGCGGTCGGGCACAACCCGATCTCGATCATCGTGGCCTGCCACCGAGTGGTCGGCAGCGACGGGAAGTTGACCGGCTTCGCCGGCGGACTCGAACGCAAGCGGCGGCTGTTGGACCTGGAGGAGTCCGAAAGCACGAAGGCGGCCCGGCTGTTCTGAGCGGCCGGCGCCCGCGGCGCGCATCCGAACAGGCCTGGGAACGAGGAGATGAAGCAGCCCTACGAACGGGTGGTCCGCGAGCACGCGGACACCGTGCTGCGCGTGTGCCGGGCGTTGCTGGGCCCGCACGACGCCGACGACGCGTGGTCCGAGACGTTCCTCGCCGCGCTGCGCGCCTACCCCGACCTGCCCGAGGACGCCAACGTGCGGGCCTGGCTGGTGACCATCGCGCACCGCAAGGCGCTCGACATCGTCCGTGCCCGGGCGCGGCACGCGGTCCCGATGGGCGAACTGCCCGAACGAGCCTCGGCCCTGGGCCTGCCGGACGCGGTCGACCACGACCTGTGGCGCGCGGTCGCGGCGCTCCCGACCAGGCAGCGGCAGGCGGTCGCCTACCACCACTTCGCGGGCCTGCCCTACAAGGACGTCGCCGAGCTGATCGGCGGCACCGCGGCCGCGGCCCGTCGCGCCGCGGCCGACGGCGTCAAGGCCCTGCGCACATCGCTGAGCGCCTCTTCGAAGGGAGCGGTCCGATGACGGACGACACCCCCACCCCCACCCCCACCCCCGCCTCCACCGCGATCCCGGTCCTCGCGGCCGGCGCGCCGAGCACGTCCGTGCTGCTCGCCCGCGCCCGCAGCGACCGGGAGGCGCTCGATCGACTACACGACCGGCTGGTCGCGGCGGCCGCCCGGGACGGGCTCCTGGACGTCGCCTACACCACGGTGGACACCCCCATCGGGTCGCTGCTGCTGGCCGCGACCGACAAGGGCCTGGTCCGGGTGGCCTTCGCGGGCGAGGACCACGACAAGGTCCTGGACACGCTGAGCACCCGGCTCGGCCCGCGCATCCTGCGCGCTCCCGGACGCCTGGCCCGGGCCGCCCGCCAACTCGACGAATACTTCGACCGCTCCCGGACGTCCTTCGACCTGGCCCTGGACCTGGCCCTGTCCACCGGCTTCCGGCAACTGGTGCAGCGCCGACTCCCCGAGATCGACTACGGCCACACCTCCAGCTACGCCCATGTCGCCCGGATGGTCGGCAATCCCAAGGCGGTTCGCGCGGTCGGCTCGGCCTGCGCGAGCAACCCGCTGCCGATCGTGCTGCCCTGCCACCGGGTGCTGCGCGGCGACGGGACGCTGGGCGGGTACGCGGGCGGGATCGCCACCAAGTCCGCGCTGCTGAGCCTCGAGGCCGGCCCGTAGCCGGACGCCCGGAGAAGCCGGTTACGAGAGTTCGACTTACAGTGACATTTATGGACGATTTCTTCGGCGTGTCGGGCGACGAGGCGCCTGGGGACGCGTTGCGCGAACTGGCCGATCAGACCACCCGCCCGGGGTGGACCGCGGCGGACCCCGCGGCGGACCTGCTGCCCAGGCTCCGGGTCGCCTGCGACCTCCCGGGCTCGCCCTGGCGACTGCGCGGCACCGAGGTGCTGCCGGACGGCGTCTACGCCGTCGACGTCGAGCACGCCCGCCCCCGCGGCCCACGCCTGTTGGCCGACGCCATCGAACTGCTCGCCGGCATCGCAGGCCCCGCCTTCTTCGTACGGCACACCGACGCGGCCACCTTCGACTGCGTCACCGGCACCCTCCAACGCGACACCCCGGGACCCGGGCGGGGGCATCTCCTGCGGCTGCGCCTGGTCGGCCCCGGGCGCGATCGCGGCCCCGTGCTCCGCGCCCACGCGGAAGCCCTGGTGCCCGCCCACTGATCCGGCGCCGATCCCGTCCGCGCCGATCCCGTCCGCCGGCCGCGCGCACCGATATCCGGTGGTCGGCCGACGGGGCGGGCTGGTTGGATCCGGGCATGGTCATACATCTTCCGGACGGGTACGAGATCTCGACCGATCCGACCCGGCTCGACGCCGCGCTGATCCACCGCTGGTTGTCCCTCGACGCGTACTGGGCAATGGGCCGCCCGAGGGAGAAGCAGGACACGGCGATCGCCGGGTCGCTCAACTTCGGGGTCTACGACACGGCGTCCGGGGCGCAGGTCGGCTATGCCCGCGTGGTCACCGACGGGGCCACCTTCGGCTGGCTGTGCGACGTCTACATCGACCCCGCCGTGCGCGGCAAGGGACTGGGCACGGCGCTGGTGGCCGCCGTGCGGGACCACCTCGAGCCGGCCGGGCTGCGGCGTCTGATGCTGGCCACCGCGGACGCGCACGCGGTGTACGCCCAGGTCGGCTTCGAGCCGCTGGCCGTCGTCGACAAGTGGATGCTCCTGGGCGAACAGTGAGCCGTCCGGGATCCGTCGTCCGCGACCGGTCAGGAACGGAGAAGCGCGGTCCGATCCCGGCCCCGTAGCGTGGGGCGCGTGGTCATCGAACGCGATGACCACGCGGTCCCGTCCACCGGTCGCGCTACTCTGCCGGCGAGGCCGGTGCCTCGCCCGTCTGCCTCGGGCCGGGCTCGGCGCGAGTGGACGATACGCCCGACCGCGCAGGCGGCCCCGCCCAACGGATGGAGACACGATGAGCCCGGTCACCAGGACGGACACGCAGTCGCCTGCGCCGGCCGTCGCCGACAGCCACGACCTGATCCGAGTGCACGGCGCGCGGGTGAACAACCTCAAGGACGTCGGCATCGAGATCCCCAAGCGCCGGCTGACGGTGTTCACGGGTGTCTCCGGCTCGGGCAAGAGTTCGCTCGTATTCGGCACGATCGCCGCGGAGTCGCAGCGGATGATCAACGAGACCTACAGCGCCTTCGTCCAGGGCTTCATGCCCACGTTGGCGCGGCCCGAGGTGGACGTCCTCGAAGGGCTGACGACCGCGATCATCGTCGACCAGCAGCGGCTGGGGGCCGACCCCCGCTCCACGGTCGGCACCGCCACCGACGCGAACGCGCTGCTGCGCATCCTGTTCAGCCGACTCGGGAAGCCGCACATCGGCCCGCCCAGCGCGTACGCCTTCAACGTCCCCTCGGTCCGGGCGAGCGGTGCCATCACCGTCGAGCGCGGTGCCAAGAAGGCGGTCAAGGCGACCTTCAACCGCACCGGCGGCATGTGCACGCGGTGCGAGGGTCGGGGCACGGTCTCCGACATCGATCTCACCCAGCTCTACGACGACTCCAAGTCGATCGCCGACGGCGCGTTCACCATCCCCGGCTGGAAGTCCGACAGTTGGTGGACCGTGCGCACCTACGCCGAATCCGGCTTCCTGGATCCGACCAAGCCGATCCGCGAGTTCACCAAGAAGGAGATGCGGGACTTCCTGTACCACGAGCCGGTCAAGGTGAAGGTCGAGGGCGTGAACCTCACCTACGAGGGACTGATCCCCAAGATCCAGAAGTCCTTCCTGGCCAAGGACAAGGAGGCGCTGCAGCCGCACATCCGGGCGTTCGTGGAGCGCGCGGTGACCTTCACCACGTGTCCCGAGTGCGAGGGCACCCGGCTCAGCGAGGGGGCCCGGTCCTCGAAGATCAAGCGGGTCAACATCGCCGACGCGTGCGCGATGCAGATCAGCGACCTCGCCGAGTGGGTGCGCGGCCTCGACGAGCCGTCGGTGGGGCCGCTGCTCGAGACGCTGGGCAAGACGCTCGACTCGTTCGTGGAGATCGGGCTGGGCTATCTCTCCCTCGATCGGCCCTCGGGCACGCTGTCGGGCGGCGAGGCGCAGCGCGTCAAGATGATCCGCCACCTGGGCTCCTCGCTCACCGACGTCACCTACGTCTTCGACGAGCCCACCATCGGCATGCACCCCCATGACATCGTGCGGATGAACAACCTGCTGCTGCGGCTGCGCGACAAGGGCAACACGGTGCTCGTGGTGGAGCACAAGCCGGAGACGATCGTGATCGCCGACCACGTCGTCGACCTCGGCCCGGGCGCCGGCACGGCGGGCGGGACCGTGTGCTTCGAAGGCACCGTCGAGGGGCTGCGGACCGCCGGCACGATCACCGGTCGCCATTTCGACGACCGGGCGTCCCTGAAGAAGACGGTGCGCACGCCCACCGGCGCGCTGGAGGTCCGCGGCGCGACGCGGCACAACCTGCGCGACGTCGACGTCGACATCCCGCTGGGGGTGCTCACCGTCGTCACCGGCGTCGCCGGCTCCGGCAAGAGTTCGCTCGTGCAGGGCTCGCTGGTCAACGGCTCGGCGGCCGAGGGCGCGGGCGTGGTGTCGGTCGACCAGAGTGCGATCCGCGGCTCGCGACGGAGCAACCCGGCGACGTACACCGGGCTGCTCGACCCGATCCGCAAGGCGTTCGCGAAGGCCAACGGCGTGAAGCCGGCGCTGTTCAGCGCCAACTCCGAGGGCGCGTGCCCGACCTGCAACGGCATCGGCGTGACCTACACCGACCTGGCGATGATGGCCGGCGTGGCCACCCTCTGCGAGGAGTGCGAGGGCAAGCGGTTCGACGCGTCGGTGCTGGAGTACCACCTCGGCGGACGCGACATCAGCGAGGTGCTCGCGATGTCGGTGGCCGAGGCCCGGGAGTTCTTCGGTACCGGCGAGGCGCGTACGCCGGCCGCGCACACCATCCTCGGCCGGCTGGCCGACGTCGGGCTCGGCTATCTCAGCCTCGGTCAGCCGCTCACCACGCTCTCCGGCGGCGAGCGGCAGCGGCTCAAGCTGGCCACCCACATGGCCGAGAAGGGCGGGGTCTACATCCTCGACGAGCCGACCACGGGCCTGCACCTCGCCGACGTCGAGCAGTTGCTCGGCCTGCTCGACCGACTGGTCGACTCCGGCAAGTCGGTGATCGTCATCGAGCACCACCAAGCGGTGATGGCACACGCCGACTGGATCGTCGACCTCGGCCCCGGTGCCGGCCACGACGGCGGTCGGATCGTCTTCGAGGGCACCCCCGCCGACCTCGTCGCGGCCCGTTCCACCCTCACCGGCGAGCACCTCGCGGCCTACGTCGGCGGCTGACCGGGCCTTTCGAGCCTCCCGTCCGGCCGCGGATCGTGCCGCGGCTCCCACCCTGGCCGCTGCAGTGCCCCTGTGCCGGCCCCCGCGCGGCTCGCCCGCGGCCCGCGCCGCGGCCGGACGGGAGGCGGCCCGAGTGCCGCCCGCGGTCGACGCCCCAGCGACCGTCCAGGCCGCCGATTCGGCGTGCCCGCGCGGAGATTCGGGCCAACCGTTCATCTTTTCCTTGCGTGGGTCTATGAACTGTACGGGGCCCTCGCTACCCTCCAGCGCATGATTTCCACGGTTGTCTGGGGTACCGGGAACGTCGGCCGCGCGGCCATTCGCGCCGTCGAGGCGCATCCGGCGCTGAAGCTCGCGGCGGTGCTCGTGCACAATCCCGACAAGGTCGGTCGCGACGCGGGCGAACTCGCGGGGCTCGACCACGAGTTGGGGGTCGCGGCCGGCGACGACATCGACGCGGTGTTGGCCGCCGGACCGGGAGCCGTGGTGTACGCGGCGTCCGGCGACATCCGCCCCGACGAGGCGCTGGCCGACATCGTCCGGGCGATCCGGGCCGGGGCCGTGGTGGTCACACCCGCCCTGTACGCGCTCTACGACCAGCGCAACGCCCCGGCGGAGTTGCGCGAGCCGGTGCTGGAGGCCGTCGCCGCCGGCGGCGGGTCGTTGTTCGTCTCGGGTGTCGATCCGGGCTGGGGCAACGACGTGCTGCCGCTGCTGATCAGCGGATTGGGCACCACGGTGGACGCGATCCGCTGCCAGGAGATCTTCGATTACTCCACCTACGACCAGGAGGACTCGGTCCGCAATCTGGTCGGCATGGGGCAGCCGATGGACTACGGCGCGCCGATGTTGTGGCCGGAGATGCCGACCATGGTGTGGGGCGGGCAGATCCGGCTGATGGCCCGGGCGCTGGGCGTCGAGTTGGACGAGATCCGCGAGACGATGGACCGCCGTGCGCTGGAGACGACCGTTCGGACCACGACGATGGGCGAGTTCGAGGCCGGGACCCAGGGCGCGGTGCGGTTCGAGGTGCAGGGCATCGTCGGCGGCGAGCCCCGGATCGTGATCGAGCACGTGACCCGCATCCACCCCTCCTGCGCGCCCGACTGGCCGGTCCCGCCCAACGGGGACGGCGCGCACCGCGTGGTCATCGAGGGGCGCCCGCGGATCGAGGTCACGGTCGAGGCCACCGACGAGGGCACGAACCGGTCGGCGGGCGGCAACGCCACCGCGGTCGGTCGGCTCGTCGGCGCCATCGACTGGCTGGTGGCCGCCGAACCGGGGCTCTACGACGCGCTCGACATTCCGCTCCGTCCCGCAGTCGGCAAGCTCGGAAGGAAGTAACCATGCGCATCGACATTCCCGAGGACAAGGACCCGCTCGCCTACGTGTGGGCGGAGATGGTGCCCGAGATCGGGATCGCCGCGTCGACCTTCTCGATGAAGGTCTACGACGCCTCGAAGCTGGGGCTGCGCGAGTTCGAGGCCGCGCGGCTTCGGATCGCGCAGATCAACGGGTGCGTCTTCTGCCTGGACTGGCGCACCGAGCGGGACGGGGAGAAGGTCGAGGACGGCTTCGACGTCGCGGTCACCGAGTGGCGGACAACCGACGTCTTCGACGACCGCACCCGGCTGGCCGCGGAGTACGCGGAGCGCTACGCGGTGGACCACCACAACCTGGACGACGAGTTCTGGGCGCGCATGACCGCGCACTACACCCAGGCCGAGATCGTCGAGCTGAGCATGGCCATCGGCTCCTGGCTGGCCTTCGGTCGGCTCAACCACGTGCTGGGCCTCGACTCGGTGTGCGTCCTGCCCGGCCACTGATCGGCCCCGGGCGGCCCCCGACTCCGTGTTCCGGGGATCGGTGGGCCGCCGCCGGGGAGCACGTGGGCCGTCACGGTTGCCGCGAGCGCGATGTGCGGGTCGGCGCGTGGACGCCGGTGGTCACGCGGGGACTTCGCCGAGCGTGGCGGCGAGTGCCCTGACCATCTCGGCGGCCAGAACGGCCTGGCCCGAGGTGGAGAAGTGGATGCCGTCCCGGCTCAGCAGATTCGGCCGGTCGTTGATCGGGTGGTCCCAGGAGTCGACGAGCACGGCGTGGTGTTCGCGGGCCAGTTCGCGGGTGATGTCGTTGACCCGGCACACCCGGTCCGGCCAGTCCGGGAATCGCGGGACCACGAAGGCCCGGCCGAGGGTGAAGACGGTCGCCCGCGCACCGGTGTCGGCGGCGATCTCGAACAGCCGCCGCAAGGACCGCTCGATGGTGCCGAAGTCGGGCGTCGCGTGGAACAGGTCGTTGGGGCCGCTGGGCAGGTGGATCAGGTCGGGGCCGAAGGCGAGCATGGGACTCGTCTGGGTCGCCAGCGTCCTGGCGGTGGTGGCGCCGACCTCGGCGAGATTCAGGTAGGCCAGGTCGGGCCGGACGTCGCCGAGCACACCCGCGACCCGGTCGGCCCAGCCCAGGGCGCCGTACCCCGGGCTCGGGTCGCCGACTCCGGCGGAGAGGCTGTCGCCGATGACGGCGAAGCGGCGCCAGGGCGCGTCGGCGAGCAGGTCTGCGGCGTGCGCCGGGGACAGGCAGAACGGGTCGGATTCTTCGGTGAGGACGTGCGTGGTCTCGGTCACGAAAGTAAACGTACGATCGTTCGTGTGGATTCTGCAAGGGCGTGGCAGGATGGACCCATGAGCGAGCCAGAGCAGCCGACGGCGGTCGCCGAGCCGACGTCGGGCACCTCCGATCGAGTCACCCCGGAGACCTCCGATCAGCGGCGGCTGCGCGGCGCCCGGGCCAGACGGGAGATCGCCCGGCATGCCGTCGAGGTGGCCTCGGCGGAGGGGCTCAACGGGCTCAGCATCGGTCGGCTGGCCGGTGACCTCGGGTTGAGCAAGAGCGGCATCGCGACCCTCTTCGGGTCGAAGGAGAAGTTGCAACTGGCCGCCGTCGCGTGGGCGGGCGAGGCGTTCGTGGACGCGGTCGTGCGGCCCGCGTCGAGTGCGCCGCACGGCGCGGCACGGGTGCGCGCGCTGACCGAGCACTGGATCGCCTACGCCGAGGCGCCGTTGTTCGCCGGCGGCTGTTTCTGGGGCGCGAACCTCGCCGAGTTCGACAGCCGCCCGGGTCCGGTCCGCGACGCGCTGCTGCGGCAACACGGGGATTGGCTCACGCTGCTCGCCCGCGAACTCCGGTACGCCGCGGACGCGGGCGAACTCGCCGGATCGGAAGCCGACTTGGTCGCCTTCCAACTGGACGCGGTGCTCAAGGCGGCGAACATCGCCCTGCGCTGCGGCGACGACCGGGCCGGGGACAGGGTCCGGCGCGTGCTGGACGGTTTCCTGACGCCGCGCGCCTGAGGTCGACGGCGCACCCGCGCACGGTGTCCCGGCTTCACCCGGATCGGTGCGCACGGGTCCGCCCGCGCCACTCCATCCCGGCGAAATCCGGCACGCCCTAGGATCGGCGCAGCGGGATTGCGCAGTTCCGCAGGTCGCGGTGCCGTGGCAGAGCGGCCCATTGCGATCGACGTGGCGGAGGCATCCCGCCACGTCGACTGACGGGGGTACGGCGGGCCTGCCCGACCCTGTCCGCGGGTTCGAATCCCGTCGGCACCGCGACCGCCCGCCTCCGGGTGCGCCCGCTCGTTCCCGTCACCGCCCGGCGCAGGGCGGGAGCGCGGGCCCGTCGTCAGGTGCGCGGTTTCGCGCGCACGTGCATGCGTTCGCCCTGGCGGCCGAAGAGGCTGAGGATCTCCACCGGGCGCCCGTCCGCGCTGCCGAACCAGTGCGGCAGTCGGGTGTCCCACTCGGCGGCCTCGCCCGGACCGAGGACCAGATCGTGGTCGGCCAGGACCAGCCGCAGTCGGCCGTCCAGCACATACAGCCACTCGTAGCCCTCGTGGGTACGCGGGTTCGGCTCGGTGCCCCGGTCGGCGATGATCATCTTGAATGCCTGGAGCGGACCCGGACTTCGGGTCAGTGCCACCGACGTGCCACCGCTGGGCAGCGCCCGCGGCGTCAGGCGGACCCTCGGGTCGCCCACCTCGGGCGCGCCGACCAATTCGTCCAGGGGCACGTGGTAGGCGCCGGCCAGCGGCAGCAGCAACTCCAGACTGGGGCGGCGCTGTCCGGACTCCAGCCGGGACAGGGTGCTCTTGGAGATGCCGGTCGCCTCGGAGAGCGCGGCCAAGGTGAGCCCGCGTCGCGCGCGCAGGCGTCTGAGCCGAGGTGCGACCTCGTCGAGGACCGTTCGGTACGGCGGTGCGTTCTCCATGGAGGCATTCCACCTCGCCGTCCCGGGATTGGCAACAAGAGTTGCCGGGCCCGCACCCCGGGTGCACCCTCCTCGGCATGAACCCCGACGGCGGCGCCGACCCCGGATCCGGACACCACCGGCACCGACATCGAGCGGGAGCGCGTGGCCGCCCACCGGGAGGCCGTCGGCGGCGTGCGACTCCCGGTCCCGTGCCGGACGGCGGCCCGGCCGCGGGAACTGCTCGGCCCGGCACGGGAGCCGCGGCGCGTGCCGATGCGCTTGTTCGGGTGCCGGATCGGGCCGGTCCGCACGCCAGGAAGCAGGCCGGTGCTTCGACCACCGGGATTCACAGCCAGGAAACGGAGTTCACGGTGAAGGCAACCAGGGCGCAACCGCACGAGACGACCACCGCAGGCGCGATACGGACATCCTCGGTGCGATGGGCCCTGGCCGGTCTCTCGCTCTCCATGCTGCTGTCCTCGCTGGGCACCAGCGTCGCCAACGTCGCCCTGCCGACGTTGACGCACTCCTTCGACGCGTCCTTCCAGGCGGTGCAATGGGTCGTCCTGGCCTATCTCCTCGCGATCACCACCGTGATCGTCAGCGTCGGACGGCTCGGCGACATCATCGGTCGGCGCCGGCTGCTGCTGTCCGGGATCGTGCTGTTCACGGTGGCCTCGGTGTTGTGCGGCAGCGCCCCCACGTTGTGGCTGCTGGTCGCCGCGCGGGCCGGGCAGGGGCTCGGCGCGGCCGTGATGATGGCGCTGACCATGGCGTTCGTGGGCGAGACGGTGCCCAAGGAGCGGACCGGCAGCGCGATGGGGCTGCTCGGCACGATGTCCGCGATCGGTACCGCCCTCGGACCGTCCCTGGGCGGTGCGCTGATCGCCGGGCCCGGGTGGCGGGCGATCTTCCTCGTCAACGCACCCCTCGGCGTGGTGGCGCTGGTCCTCGCACATCGGTACCTGCCCGCCGATCGTCCGGGACCCGGCCCGGTTCGGGCCCGGTTCGACCACGTGGGCACGCTGCTGCTCGCCCTGACGCTCGCGGCGTACGCGCTCGCCATGACGATCGGGCGCGGAGGCTTCGGGGTGCTCAACGCGGCCCTGCTCGTGGTCGCCGCGATCGCAGTGGGCCTGTTCGTCCGCGCCGAGGCGAGGGCCGCCGCGCCGTTGTTGCGCTTGGCGATGTTCCGGGATCCGGCGCTGAGCGCGAGCCTGGCGATGAGCACGCTCGTCTCGACGGTGATGATGGCCACGCTGGTGGTCGGGCCGTTCTACCTCGCCCGCACACTCGAACTGGACGAGGCCCGGGTGGGGTTGGTGTTGTCGGTCGGTCCGATCGTCGCCGCGCTGACCGGGGTGCCGGCCGGCCGGATCGCGGACCGTTTCGGCGCGCGGCGGATGACCGTCGCCGGGTTGACCGGGATCGCGGTCGGCGCGCTCGTATTGTCGGTGACGCCGGCGCGGTTCGGCGTCGTCGGCTACCTCGCGCCGATCGTGGTCGTCACCGCCGGATACGCGGTGTTCCAGACCGCGAACAACACCGTCGTCATGGCCGATGTCCGGCCGGATCAACGCGGCGTGGTGTCCGGCATGCTCAACCTGTCCCGGAATCTCGGGCTGATCACCGGTACGTCGGTCATGGGCGCGGTGTTCGCGGCCGCGTCGGCGACGAACGACGTGGCGACGGCCCGGGGCGGGGCCGTCGCCACCGGGACGCGGGTCACCTTCGCGGTCGCGGCGACGCTGATCGTCGTCGCGCTCGCGCTCGCGATCGGTGGGCGGGTGCTCGCGCGGCGCGTATCACCCGGGTGATCGCGGTGGCACTCGAACCGCGCCGGCCGTCCGGCGACGGCGCGGGAGCGGCGGCGGGTCAGGTCAGGCCGGGCCTTCGCCGGAGCGGGTCAGGGCCCAGGCGTGGGCGAAAAGGTCGGGCAGGGTGCGTTCGACGGTGGGTCGGGAGAAGATCAGGCGGCTTTCCCGGTCGGCCACCCCGAGGAGACGTGCCTTCCACGTCTCCATCCCGGGCATCGCCCCCCTCGTCGTCCCCACCCAGGCGCCCGGGAGGAAGAGGGTGCGTCCGGCGCGGGTGCGCTTGTCCTGGACGACGAGGTCGGTGCCGGCCAGCGCGGCGCGCGCCTTGCGGTGGCGAGCCGCACTCCAGTGGTTCCAGCGCCGGGTGTGGGCGTCGGTGGGCCTCTCCAGTACGAGAAGTTGCAGGTACAGCGTGGCCGCGTCGGCGTCCAGGCCCAGTTCGTCGGCGACCCGCGCGACCAGGTCGGGGGCCGAGGCACCGGGATTCGCCTCGTACTGGCCGGGGGACAGGGCGTCGGAGGCGACGCGCTTCGCGATGTCGTCGAAGTAGGTGCCGCGGATGCGGTCGACGGCCGTGATGCCGCCGGAGTCCGGGGCGATGCGACGCAGGATCTGCGAACGTGCGTCGTCGCCCAGGTGGGCCGGTCGGAAGTAGGCGGTCGGAATCGGCGTCCAATTCGAATGTTTCTGGGGCGGGTTGAGGAAGGCGACGGTGAGTCCGTCGTCGATCGACGGGCGCTGGAAGGGTTCGGGGCCGTGGTAGGGCGTCTTTCCGAACAGTTGCTCCAACCCCTCCATGGTGACCACGGATTCGTCGAAGTCCGCGCTCGCGTACAAGAGCACGCCGGGGTGTTCGAGCCGGCTCCGCAGGGCCGTGATCACCGCGGGGATGCCGGACCGGACCGGGTCGCCGGCCGGCAACTCGGCGTACAACACCGGGAGGAGGGTCGCGACGTCCTTGATCAGGTTGTGGATGTGCAGCGATCGCGACTGATCCGCGGCGTGCGCGCCGTTGTGGCTGTCGCGCAGCGGCATGTCCCGGTCGGTGCTCAGGATCGGTTCGTCCACGGGGCGCGCGAATGCCGCGCACAGGTCGGCCGCCGCCGTCTTGGCCCCCAGGCCGCCGACGTGGGCGAGGGTCTCGGGCGGGATCGGGTCGTGCCTTCCGTACGCGGCCTGCCACGCGGCGGCGACGCGGCCGGCGAGGTCGCGGGGGCCGGTGGGCTCCCACAGCGCGGCGGGGTCGTCGGGCAACACGTTCGCGAACAGCCGCAACTGTGCCTGTGCGGTCAGCGATCCCAACTCCCCGAGTGCGATCTCGCATTCCGTGACCTTGAGGACCATGACCCGGCGTTCGTGGTCGGCGGCGTGCGCGGTCAACCCGGTGTCGCCCGGGCTGCCCGCCAGGATCAGCGCCGCGCCGGGGCGGGACAGGCCGGTGGCCCGGCTCAGTTCGTCCACCGCGGCGGGGTCCCACGGCATCGGACCCCGGGTGCGCACCAGATGCACGAGTCGGCGCACCTGGTGTGCCGTGCCCCAGCCGCGCGGAGGTTCGGTCGCGTCCTCCAGGGTGCCCAGGCCGGGCGGCTCGGCGTCGCCGGCCCGCAGTTCGAGGGCGAGGCGGAGGCCGTAGGGCGGCCCGACCACGACCGTCGCACCACGCTCGTCGCGCGCGCCGATGCCGCCGCGGACCCGCCCGACGCGCAGGCGGGCCTCGGGATCGGCGAAGACCGTGTCCGCCCACGACTCCAGGAACGTGAGGAGCCGTTCGCGGCGTTCGGGTCGGACGGCGGGTGTGGCCGCGCGGAGCGCGAGCAGGCCGATCCGCCCGATGCAACGGACCCAGTGTCCTTCCAGGACCACCGGGGGACCGCCCGTGCCCGCCGGCGGATCCCACGTGCGGGAGAGGTAGCCGGCGGTGTGCTCGATGCCGGTGAACTCTCGCGTGAGTGAGTCGTGGTCGCAGTCGATCAGGCGCCGCAGCGCGCTGTTGGTGCGGTGGTCGGCGGCCCGGTCCGCTGGATGCGTCATGCGGACATCCCTATCGGATCGCGCCGACGCCGGGGACGCCTGGGCGCGGGACGCGGCTTCGCGCCCTCTTGCTCGTTCTTGCGCGTTCGGCCGCGCGCATACGCCGACGCGGGTGGTCTAGTCGACGATGTACCAGGCGTTGCCGAGGTATTGGAGGGTGTAGTCGCCGAGGTCACTGGACGTGAAGGTGGCCGAGGACTTGACCGCCGCGACCGGGATCTCGACCTTGTCTCCCGCGACCGAGACCCGCTTCGGGTCCACCGTGGCGCCTTGCAGGGCCTTCTTCTGCGACGCGGAGATCATGTGGAAGACGGCGGCAAACGTGGAGGTGCACGGACCGAAGCCCTTCTCCTCGGCCTTCTTCGCCCCGGGACCGGCGATCTCGCAGACCGTGGTGATGTCCTCACGGCCGAGGGCGTGCAGGTACTGCTCGTAGCGTTGGATCGCCGCCTCGGTCGTCTTGCCCTGGGCCGGCTGTGCTCCCGAGCCGGCCGATGGCGTCTGCGCCGCGGACGCGGCCGGTGGCGCGGATGTCGGCGCCGTCGGTGGAGTCGAGGTTTGCGCGGTCGTCGACGGCGGTGCCGCCGGGGACGACGGTGCCGGTGGGGGCGAGGTTCGGTCCTTGGCGGAATCGGAATCGGAATCGGAGTCGTTGCACGCCGCCAACAGCAGGATGGCGGATACGGTCGCGCCCACGATTGCCCGCATGGGGTTCTCCCGTCGGTGAGATCACAGGCGGCCGATGGTACTTCCGCCGGTGGTCGGCCCGCCGGCGTCGCGCGGCCCCGCCGGTGCGGAGGCGGGGCGCACGAGCGCGACTTCGCGTCCGCCTCAGCGGGCCCGGGGAGCGAGAGTGGACTTCGGATTGTTGCTCGGTCATGCGTACGAGGCGTTCGTCCAGGAGGTGCACGCGCACCTGGCCGCGCACGGATTCCCCGTCGCGGGTGCGTCGTACGGATACGTCCCGCGCACCCTGGACGGTGAGTCGGTCACCGCCACCCGGCTCGGCGACCGGCTCGGCATCACGCCGCAGGGCGCCGCGAAGATCGTCGACGAGATGGTGGCGGCGGGCTGCGTGGAACGACGCCCCGACCCCGCCGACGGGCGGGCCAAACGCCTGCATCCGGCGCCGCGAGGGCGGGAGGCGCTCGAACCAGGTCCGCGCGTTCCACGCCGACTTCGAGCACCGGCTGACGGAGCGCGCCGGCACGCGCCCCGTCGCGCTCACTCGGGAGACGCTGACCCGGATCGTGGCCGGCGCTCCCGGCTCGGACCCGAACCGGCTTTTCCGCTGCGTCCAACGCCCCGGGTGCCCCGTGTTCGGGGCCGGGCGGGTCAGGTCTGGGCGGTGAGGAGGGTCCACCAGGGGGTCGGTTGGGTGGGGTCGACGGTGGTGACGCGGTCGCCGGGGCGGGGGATGGCGAGTTGTACGTCCTTCGCCTTGGCCTCGTGCCACAGTCGGTCGACGGGCTCGGCCCAGGGGTGCAGGGCCAGGTTGAAGGTGGCCCAGTGCACCGGGAGCAGCACCTTTCCGCCGAGGTCGAGGTGGGCGGCGATCGCCTCTTCCGGGTTCATGTGGATGTCGGGCCAGCTCGGGCTGTAGGCGCCGATCGGCATCAGGGTCAGGTCGAACGGGCCGTGGGCCGCGCCGATGCGGGCGTAGCCGTCGAAGTACCCGGAGTCACCGGCGTAGAAGACCCGGTGTCGGGCGCCCGCGACGACCCAGGAGCCCCACAGGGTGTCGTTGCGGCGCAGGGTGCGGCCGGAGAAGTGACGGGCCGCGGTGGCGGTGAAGCGCAGGCCGGCGACGGCCGCGTCCTCGTCCCAGTCGAGCTCGATGATCCTGGAGGCGGGCACGTTCCAGCGCTCCAGGTGTGCGCCGATCCCCAGGGGAACCAGGAACGGCGCGGTCTGGGTCGCGGTGAGTTCGAGGATCGTCGCCCGGTCGAGGTGGTCGTAGTGGTCGTGCGAGATGACCACGGCGTCCAGGGTCGGCAGCGCGGCCAGCGGCACCGGGAGCGGGTGCAGCCGTCGTGGGCCCAGGAGTTGGGAGGGGGAGACCCGGTCGCTCCACACCGGGTCGAACAGCACGCGGCGGCCCTCGATCTCGACGAGGGTGGTGGCGTGGCCGTACCAGATGGCGCTGAGGCCGTCCGTGGGCGGCAGCGTGGTGGGGGCGGTGACCAGGGGCACGGGTCCGGCGGGTCGGCGCTCGCTGCGGTTGCGGAGCATCTGCCCGATGAGTTGCGGTGCGCTGCCGGCGGTGAGCATGTCGGCGGGGACCGGGTTGCGGAACGCGCCGTCCCGGAACTGTGGCGAGCGCAGGAAGCGGGCGAGGCGCTCGCCCTCCGCCTTGCCGCCGAACTCCGCCGGTACGTCGCGCAGTGCCCAGCCGGCCGCGGCCAGCGCCAGCCCGCCCGCCACCAGTCGCCGAGCCGATGTGTTTCCCGCCATCCGTCACACTCTCCTCGTGTCGTCCTCGGATGCTTCAACCGCCGGCGGGCGTGACACGTTCCCCGATTTGTGATTGTGGACACCGCGGGGTGCGGCCGTTCGACGTCCTTGCCATCTCTATTGCTTGACTGCATCATGCATTTGATCGATCGAGTCAAGCGAAACGAGGCACGGCGATGAACCCCGATGAGCTGTTGGACGACCACGACGCGGTGGGGCTGGCCGGTCTCGTACGCCAAGGCGCGGTCAAGCCGGTCGAGATCCTGGACGCGGTGATCACCCGGATTCGGGAGCGCGACCCGCTCCTGCGCGCGTTCGTGTCCACGCGGTTCGACGCGGCCCGGGCCGAGGCCGAGGGGGAGTTGCCCGACGGGCCGCTGCGCGGGGTCCCGTTCGCGGTCAAGGATCTCGGCTGCGACGTCGCCGGCATGGCGACCACGCAGGGTTCACGCCTGTTCGCCGACGCGCTCGCCGAGCACGACGGTGCGCTGGTCGCCCGCTATCGCCGGGCCGGGCTGGTGGTCGTCGGCAAGACCAACACCCCCGAGTTCGGCAAGAACGCCAGCACCGAGCCGCTCCTGCACGGCCCCTCGCACAACCCCTGGCGGCTCACCCACTCCACCGGCGGATCCTCCGGCGGTTCGGCCGCCGCCGTGGCCGGCGGCATGCTGCCCGCCGCACACGCCAACGACGGGGGCGGCTCGATCCGCATCCCGGCCGCCTGCTGCGGACTCTTCGGGCTCAAGCCCTCGCGCGGACGCGTCCCCGACGACCACGGCCTGTCCGGGCTGGCCTACCCGCTGTCCATCGCGCACGCGGTCACCCGTACGGTGCGCGACTCGGCCGCGCTGCTGGACGTCGTCGCCGGTCCGCTCCCCGGCGACCCGTACGCCGCGCTGCCGGCGCCGCCCGGCGGATCGTTCCTCGGCGCGCTGGACGCCGCGCCCGCTCGGCTGCGCGTGGGCTTCTCGACCGCCAACGTGGACGGAGTCGCCGCGCACCCGGCGGCGGTCCGCGCGGTCGAGCGTACGGCGGCGTTGCTCGCCGACCTCGGCCACCGGGTGGAGGAGGGCGCACCGGTCTGGGACGGTCCGGCGACCGGCGCGGCTCTGGGCCAGGTGATGGCGGCGGCCACCCACGCGCAGATCGAGGACCGGCTCGCCGAACTCGGCCGCGAGCTGCGCGAGGACGACATCGAACCGTTCACCCGGGCCGTGCACGAGCGCACGGCCGCGATGCGCGCGCAGGACCTGGTCCGGGCGTTGCAGACGGTGGTCCGGATCGGCCGCGAGGTCGCGCCCTTCTTCGACGCCCACGACGTGTGGCTGAGCCCGACGTTGGGCGTGCCGGTTCCCGAACTCGGCGTCCTGGACACGAGCGACCCGGCGAGCATGTACGCGAACGCCGCCACGATGACCTGGTTCACCTCGGTGTTCAACGTCTCCGGGCTGCCGGCCGCGAGTGTGCCGGCGGGATTCGACGAGGCGGGGCTGCCGGTGGCGATCCAGCTCACCGGCCGGATGGGTGCCGAGGCGCAACTGCTGCGGATGGCCGCACAGTTGGAGGAGGCGGCGCCGTGGGCCGGGCGGGCGCCGTGGCCGCCGGCGGCGGTGGGCGGCTGACGGCGGGTTCGACGGGGCCGGCGGGCGGGCCGTCGCCGGGTGGCCGGCGCTCGGTCCCGCGGGCCGTACCCCGGGGCCCGTCGTGCGTTCGCGGACGACGGGCCCGGGGCCGCGCGGGACGGGGCAACCCGCGGGAGTCGCTCAGCGCTTGACGCCGACCCCGCCGTAGCCCCAGACGTTCTCGACGGCGTCCAGGGGATCGTCGGGTTCGCCGTCCGGGTTCCAATGGGGGCGGATGCCGGGCGGATCGACCACCTCGAAGCCGTCGAAGAAGGACAACACGCGGTCGTAGCCGCGCATCGTCATCTCGGCCGAGGCGTTCTTCCAGCCCGCGGCTCCCGCCTGTCCGCGCGCGGGATCGGCGTCGAAGGAGGCGTGCGACAGGATGAGCATGCTGCCCGGGGCGAGCGCGTCGCGCAGCGTCGCGACGATCTCGTGCGGGTTCTCCTCGTCCTTGATGAAGTGCAGGATCGCCACCAGCATCACCGCGACCGGCTCCGCGAAGTCGATCACCTCGACCACCTCGGGTGCGGTCAGGATCGCCTTCGGATCGCGAAGGTCCGCCTGGGTGAAGGTGGTTCGCCCGGGGCCGCCGTCGGTCATCAGTGCCCGCCCGTGGACGAGCACGATCGGATCGTTGTCCACGTACGCCACGCGGGCGTCCGGCGCGACCTGGTGGGCCGCCTCGTGCGTGTTCCCGCCGGTGGGGATGCCGGTTCCGATGTCCAGGAACTGACGGATGCCGCGCCGTGCGGCGTAACGCACGCTGCGCTGGAGGAAGAGCCGGTTGAGCCGCAGCGTGGTGGGCAGATCCGGAATCGCGGCGAGGATGTGCTCGGCCGCCGCGCGGTCCACCGCGAAGTTGCTTTTGCCGCCCAGCAGATAGTCGTAGATCCGGGCGGTGTGCGGGATGCTCGTGTCGATCCGCGCCGCGACGGATTCCGCCTCGACCTCGTCCAGACGCGGCAACCGCCACGCGTCCTCGTCGCTGCTCGATATCGACGTCACGCGCCCACCCTTCGCGAAGCCACTCCCACGGACCAACCGAGACTACTGCGCCCGCCCGGGAAACGGTCCACCGACGCCCGCCGCCCGGTGAGCCCAAGTCCCTTGGCAACCAGGGCCGCCGACCCTACGTCGACCGCTTTCCCGGCTTCCTGGCCGTTCCGGCCGCCGATGTGCCAGGTTGGCGAGTGTGGAACACCAAGAGAGCGCATGGGCCGAAGCGGCGGCCGGAGACGACGTGGGCGCACGCGGCCCGGCCGCATGGACCGTGCGGGGGGCGGGCACTTCCGCGACCGATGGTCGATCTGCTCGTCGCCGGCGGATGGCGGCATCCGGGGGACGAGGTGGTGCCCTTGATCGAGGAGCCACTGCATTTCCCGGCCGATGTGGCCGAGACGCGCCGGGAATCGCGGTCGTTGGATCTCCTCGCCGACGACGAACGATCGTCGGCGCAGTTTCGCGAGGTGCGCGGGAGCGTCGTCGGGTCGACGGGGCGACCGCCGGCAGCGGCGGGTGGCGCAGGTGAGTGAGCCTTCCCACCTGGCGGCGGTCCGGCGCTCGTACGACACCGTTTCCGAGGCCTACGCCGCCGTCGTCAAGGCGCCGGCGGAGTTGGATCCGTTGTCGCGGGCGATGTTGGGGGCGTTCGTCGAGTCGGTGCGCGACGGTGATCGCGGGCCGGTCGCGGATCTGGGTTGTGGGCCGGGGAAGGTGACCGCGTACCTGGCCGCGCAGGGGGTGTCCGCGTTCGGCGTCGACCTGTCGCCGAGGATGGTCGAGACGGCGCGCCGGGCCTATCCGCAACTGCGGTTCGTGGTCGGGTCGATGACCGCGTTGGATCTCGCGGACGGTGAACTCGGCGGGATCCTGGTCTACTTCGCCACCCACCACACGCCGCCGGAGTGGTTGCCGGTGGTGTTCGCCGAGTTCGCCCGCACGCTCGCCCCCGGTGGTTGGCTCATGCTGGGCGGCTACGTCGGGGAGGACGAGCACGTGCGACCGACCCGCGCGTACGGCGGCCATCCGCTCTCCTACGAGTCCTACTTCCTCCCGGCCGACCGGATCGCCGAACTGCTCGGCCAGGCCGGGCTCGTCGTCACCGCGCGGATGTTGCGGGAACCCGGCGACGGCAACAAGCTCCGCGATGCCGTCTTCCTGGCCCACCGGCCGCGACCGGCGAATGCGGCGGAATGCCCGGGGTGACGGCGGGCGGAGGCGCACATGCCGGGCGGTCGTGTGCGGACGGCGTTGTCGGGCGAGTTGGGCGGGCGTACGGGCTGCGGCGATGGCGCGGGTATGCGTCGGGGGAGTGCGCGTCGAAATGGCTCGGCGGCGGGTGGCTCGGCGGCGGGTGGATCGGTGGAGTCTTGTCCCGGCTCGCATCCGATGCCCGGTGTGGCCGAGACGTGGCGGCGGGGGCGGGCGGCTCGGCTTCGCGGGGGGCGTGAGGTGGGCATGTCCGGCGCGCGCGGTGTGTTTCGTCCGCCGGCGTTCGATGGGGAGCGGGAGGTGGGCGCGATTCGTGTCGAGTATGCCGAATTCGACCGCTGGGGCCGGCGTGGACGAGGTGTCGTCGGCTGAGCGTGGGTGGAGTCCGGGGCCGGGTCGGCGGGGTTGATCGTGGAGGGTGCGCGGTAGGGTGGGCATCCCATGCGCACCGTCGATCCCGTCAAGCACGCCGCCAGGCGACGTCAGATCCTGGAGGCCGCCGCCTCCTGCTTCGCGGAGATGGGCTTCCACGGCACCCGGACCGCGGACATCTGTAAACGCGCCGGGATGAGCCCGGGCAACCTCTTCCACTACTTCCCGAGCAAGCACGCGATCATCGTGGCGCTGATCGACGGCGAGGGCGTGCAGACGGCCGCCTTCCTGGAGCGACTGGCCGCCGAGGAGGACGCGATCGGGGCGCTGTTCGCGCTGATGGAAACGGTTGTCGGGCTCGCCGCCGACCCCGAGTACGCCGGCCTCACCCTGGACACGGCCGCCGAGGCTCAGCGGGACGAAGGCATCGCCGCGCTGCTGGCCCGCAACGACCGTCAGCTCCGGGCCGGCATCGCCGACCTGCTGCGCCGTGCCGCCGCAGCCGGGCGGATCGACCCGGAGTTGGACGCCGAGGACGCGGCGACGTGGATCGCGGCCCAGATCGACGGGATCTTCGCCCGGGTGGCGACCGATCCGAACTTCGCGCCGCGCGAGCAGGCGCCGATGCTCCGACTGCTGCTCACCCGCTTCCTGCGCGTCGATCCGGCCTGATCCCGCCGCGTCGAATCGGCCCGACCCCGCGTCGAACGGCCCCACCCGCGGCCGGGCGCCCGCCACCCGCGTGCGGCCTTCGGCCCGGATCGCCCGGCCGCGCGGGTGCCGCGGGGACGGGTTCAGCGTCGAGGACGGCCGAAGAGGAGGTCGTAGCCCGGCGGCAATTGCAGCAGCACGCGGTTCATCAGATCGTCGTCGACGGCGTCGGCCACGACGCTGAGTACGGCTCCGACATCCCATTTCGCGGTCTCGTCGGTGGCGCCCTCGATCCACGCGCCGGTCGCCCGGACGAACCGGTCGGCGCTGAGCGGCTCGTGCGCGGGGAGCGGGTTCAGCAGTACCAGGGCACAGGTGTCCGGGAGCCGGGCGGCCAGTTCGGTGCGTTCGCCGCCGACCAGGTGTGCGCCCAGGAGCGCGAGGACGACCCGAATGCCTCGTTCCGCCTCCGCGGGAGAGGAGTATTCGCCCCGCTCCCGAACTGCCGCGAGGAAGGGTTCCCATCGCATCGGCATCTGTATCGGCCCTTCTTCCGTCTTCCGTCGACTGCGATCGGAGCGGGCTCGGGCGGGGCGGCCCCGATCCGGAGGGCACGCGGCGTGCCGGTCCGGTGACCGGGACGGATCGCCTCGGTGCGCCGGCGACGGCATGCCGCGCCGACCTCAACGCCCGACCGGTTCGGGGCGGATCGACGATGCGCTTCGAGGCCACGACACGGGTCGGTGCGCATGGGGTGCTCCCCACTTTAACGCTCCGTCGCACACTTGACGGCCTTCGGCGCGCACCCACCGCACGCGAGCCCGGGAGTGGCGTCTGTGCGATTTCGATCCATCACCCCTTGTGTCCGCAGGGGGTTCGGTGACGATGTCCGGTGGTCGGTGGTCGGTGGTCGGTGGTCGGTGGTCGACCCGACACGCCCCGGCCGCCCTCCCGGATCCACGACAGGCTTCGCGTGCGCGCTTCGCGTGCGGGCTTCGGATACGGCGCGAGGAGGTCACTCGGGGTGGCGGCGGCGCGACAGCGCGGATGCGGCGATCGAGTGGCGCACGGTGAAGGCGACCGTGCCGGCCGGGCGGTGATCCCCGGTCCACTCGACGGGTACGCCCGCCGGCTGTCGGTGGTGCGGCGCCGCGCGCACGACGACGGCGAGTCCGCCGCGCGGCCGACCGGTTCCGGTCCCCGATCGGATCCGCCGGCTCTTCCCGCGAAGCTCGCTCGCCCGTGTGCGTGCGTTCACGCGTCGGCCATCGGCCGCCGGCCTACTGAGCCGAGTTGTTCAGCCGACCCGACTGGTTCCCCGCCGATGCCGACCCCGTGCGCCGCGACCGCCGGCACCCGGCTCGTCCGCCTCCGGGGGACGCGCCCTGATGCGACGGGTCGCGCCCTCGCGACCTGATCCTCCCCCGAAAGAGCGGCGGCCCGACCCGGTGCCGCCGATTCCGTATGGCCGCATCACCTCCTCGCCCCGACCCGCCCCCATCCGAAGGGAATCGATCACATGCCGGGAAGCTCACTCGCCCTCCTGCGTCCCACCGTGCCGAAGGAGGGCGAGCAACTGACCTTCCGCTTCGTCACCGACGCGCCGCACCCCAAGAACTGGGTCGGGGTATACGACGGCGCTCGACAGCCGGGTGACGGGGGCTCGTTGGCCTGGAAGTACGTCACCACGGCCGAGGGCGAGGTGACCATCGAGACGCAGGGCCTCACCGACGGTCCCTACACCGCGTACCTGCTGGCCAAGGACGGCTACGCGATCCTCGCGCGGACCGCGCCGTTCAGCTTCGCGGTGCGGCCCGTGCCGCCCCGGCCCAGGTTCGCCGTGGACACCGTCACCGCCTCGGCCGCGGCGCCGGGCGAGACCGCGACCGTGCGCCTGGGCGGACTGTGGACCACCGCGACCGGGCAACAGTCCGGCCAGGGCGTCACCTTCCGCTCCCGAGGCGGGGACGGGTGGCTCACCCTCGGCGCCGACGGCACCGTCACCGCCAAGGCCCCGCGCGGCGGTTCGCGCCGGCCGGGCGTGCTCACCGTCGAAGGCCGGGACGGCGCCACCGGCGCGACCTCGCAACTCACCGTGCAGGTACCGGTACGGCGCAACGCGCGGAGCGTCACGCTCAAGGTCGCCTGCCTCGACGCGTGGGACGCGGGCAAGCACGTGGACGGCGCGGTGGGCAAGCTGCTGCGCCTCGCGCTCACCCAGGACCTGGACGTGCTGGCGCTCCAGGACACCGGCGGCACGCTGGGCAAGTCGGTGGCGGACGCGCTGGGTTGGGCGGTGTACGAGGACCCGGCCGGACTCGCGCTGCTCAGTCGGCACGCGCTCACCGACCCGCGCCCGGCGAGCGCCGGGCTGCCGGCGGTCGCGGCCACCGTGCGGGCGCCCGGGGTGCGGGCCGTGCGGGTGTGGACCGCGCGTCTGGACGAAGGGGACTACGGGCCGATCGGGATCCGCCAAGGCCGTACCCCCGCGCAGGCCGAGGCGGCCGAGCGGGCGAGCGTGCGGCACCGCCAGGCCCAGGCGCTGGTCGCGGCGATGGCACCCGACCTGGGCGCGGCCCGGGACACCCCGGTACTGCTCGCGGGAGCCCTCGCCTCACCCTCGCACCTGGACTGGACCGCCCGCACCGCCGGTGCACACGGGACGTCCGGCCCGGTCCGCTGGCCGGTCACCCAACTGCTCGAACAGGCCCGCCTGACCGACGTGTTCCGCGACCGGCACCGCGATCCGGCCCGCGAACCCGGCAACACCTGGTCGCCGGTGGACCCGACGCAGCCCCAGGACCGGATCGACGCGCTCCACACCGCCGGACCGCTGTCCGTCGAGGAGGCGCACACCCTGGTCACCGGCTGGCCCAAGCCGATCCCGGGCACCGCCGGGAACGGCTGGCCCAGCGACCACGCCGCCGCCGTCGCGACCTTCACGCTGCGCGCCTGAGCCCCCGTCACCTCCCCTCCCCGAAAGGTCGCTTCGACATGACCGAGTTCAGCCGCCGCTCCTTCGTGGGCGCCTCCGCCGCCGTCGGCGCGGCCGGCGCGGTGGGCCTGACCGCCACCCCCGCCCACGCGGACCAGGCCCCGCCGCCGGCCGCGGACGCCGCACGCCGGCCGCGGCCCGGAAGCATCAAGGACGTTCGCCACGTGGTGATCCTGATGCAGGAGAACCGCAGCTTCGACCACTACTTCGGCACGCTCGCCGGCGTGCGCGGCTTCGCCGACCGCCAGGGCCTGGTGCTGCCGGGCGGCGACGACGTGTTGCGCCAACCGCACCCCGGCCGCACCGACGGCGGCTACCTGCTGCCGTACCGGATGGACTCCACCAAGTACAACGCGCAGAACGCCGGCGGCCTCCCGCACGACTGGAGCACCGGGCACACCGCGGTCAACAACGGCGCGCAGAACCGCTGGGTCGCCGCCAAGGGCGAACGCTCGATGGGCTACTTCACCCGCGAGGACATCCCGTACCAGTACGCCCTCGCCGACGCGTTCACCGTCTGCGACGCCTATTTCACCTCGCTCAACGGCCCGACCGACCCCAACCGGCTCTACCTGTGGTCGGGCACCGCCGGACCCGGCCGGGACGGCACCACGGGGCCGTGGATCGACAACACCCCCGTCACCGACAACCCGGTCGCCGACTGGACCACCTACGCCGAACGACTGTCCGCCGCCGGGGTGAGCTGGCGCGTCTACCACAACCCGAGCAAGGACGAGCGCTACGGCGACTACGACGACAACGGCCTGTCCTACTTCAGGCAGTTCCACGACTTCCCCAAGGACGACCCGCGTTACATCAACGCGATGACCAAGTTCGACCTGACCGCGTTCGACGCGCACTGCAAGGACGGCACGCTGCCCACGGTCTCCTGGCTGGTCGCGCCCTACCTGTTCAGCGAACACCCCGACGCGGGGCCCAACTACGGTGCGCACTGGGTGAACACCGCGCTGCAATCGATGTTCGCCAACCCCGAGGTGTGGAAGCACACCGTGTTCCTGTTGATGTACGACGAGAACGACGGCTACTTCGACCACGTGGTACCGCCGATGCCCGAGCCGGGCACGCCCGAGGAGTTCGTCGGCGGCCGTCCGATCGGCCTCGGCTCACGCGTACCGCTGTGGATCGCCTCGCCCTGGTCGCGTGGCGGGCATGTCAACTCCCAGGTGGCCGACCATACTTCGGTGCTGCGCTTCCTGGAGACGGTGACCGGGGTGAACGAACCCAACATCTCCGCGTGGCGTCGCGCCGTCTGCGGCGACCTGACCTCGTGCTTCGACTTCGGCAAGCCCGACTACACGATCCCCACGCTGCCCGACACCAACGTGCTGATCGCCAAGGCGGACGCGGCCAAGGCGCTGCCCGGCGTCAAGTTGCCCGCCGCCGGGGCCCAGCAGGTGCCCACCCAGGAAGCCGGCCACCGACCGCACCGACCGCTGCCCTACCGACCCTCGGCCGATGCGACCGTGGACCGGGGCAACGGCCGGGTGACGTGCACGCTGGTCAACGAGGGCACGGTGACCTACCACTTCACCGTCTTCCCCAACGTCGTCCTCCCGTTCGCGGGCACCCCGTTCACCGTCGGCCCCGGCAAGAGCGCGACCTACGTGTGGGACGCCGCCGGCACCGACGGCGCCTACGACTTCAGCGTGCACGGCGCGGACGGCTTCGTCCGACGCTTCGCCGGCACCGTGGTCCGCGACCCGCAGCGCGACGTCGCCGTCCCGTCGGTCCGCGCCACGCTGCACGGACGCCGGCCCGACGCCGCCCGGCTGGACCTGCGACTGAGCAACGACGGCGACACCGACGTGCGCTTCACGATCACGCCGAACGACTTCGGCGGGGCGGCCCGGGAGCAGTGGGTGAGCGCCCGGAACCGGGACACCGTGGCATGGCCGACCGACGCGTACGGCCGGTACGACGTCACCGTCGCGGCGGCGGACGGCTTCACCCGCCGCTACGCCGGTACCGTCCACCCGTCGAACCGGGACTGATCGGCACACCGTCCACCCGTCGAACCGGGACCGGCCGACGCACCGTTCGCCGGTCGAACCGGGACCGACCGGCGGGACGGACCGCGGGTGCCGCTGCTTCGAGGGCACCCGCGGGTCCGGGCCTCACTCCGGGCGGCGCCGGCGGATCAACACGAGGGCGCTGTGCGCCTCGACCGCGCGTAGGGCGCCCGCCTTGACCTCCACCTCGTCCGCGCCGTCGGGGTCGGTGGTGTCCACGGCGACGTGCCACACGTCGCCGTCCCCGAAGGACGGCACCCGTACGTCGACGCTCTCGTAGTGCGCGTTGAGCACGAACAGGAACGAGTCGTCCACGATCGGGCGGCCACAGGAGTCCCGTTCGGAGATCGCGTCCCCGTTGAGGAAGACCACCACGGAGCGGGCGTCCGGGCGGTCCCAGTCCTTTCGGGTCATCTCCTTGCCGTCCGGACGCAACCACAGCAGGTCGGCCGGGCCGTCCGCGCCGTCGCCGCGGAAGAAGCGCCGCCGACGCAGCACGGGGTGTGCCGCGCGCAACCGGACGAGGCCGCGGGTGAACTCCAACAGGTCCCGTCGGGCCGGGTCGGCGGCCGAGTCCCAGTCCATCCACGCGGTCTCGTTGTCCTGGCAGTACACGTTGTTGTTGCCGTGCTGGGTGCGGCCCAGTTCGTCGCCGTGCGAGAGCATGGGCACACCCTGCGAGACGAACAGGGTGGTGAGCAGGTTGCGCTGTCGGCGCTCGCGCAGCGCGAGCACGCCGGGGTCCCGGGTGTCGCCCTCGGCGCCGGAGTTCCACGATCGGTTGTCCTCGGCCCCGTCGCGACCGTCCTCACCGTTGGCCTCGTTGTGCTTGTCGTTGTACGACACCAGATCGCGCAGGGTGAAGCCGTCGTGGGCGGTGACGAAGTTGACGCCGGCCAGCGGTCGTCGGTGCTCACTGGTGTACAGGTCCGACGAGCCGGTCAGGCGGCCCGCGAACTCGGGCAGGACGCCGTCGGTGCCGCGCCAGAAATCGCGCACGCTGTCCCGGTACTTGCCGTTCCACTCGCTCCACAACGGCGGGAAGTTGCCCACCTGGTAGCCGCCCTCACCCACGTCCCACGGCTCGGCGATCAGTTTGACCCGGCTGACCACGGGGTCCTGCTGGACCAGGTCGAAGAACGCGGAGAGCCGGTCCACCTCGTGGAACTGCCGGGCCAGGGTGGCCGCGAGATCGAAGCGGAAGCCGTCCACGTGCATCTCGGTGACCCAGTGGCGCAGCGAGTCCATGATCAGTTGGAGCACGTTCGGGTGCCGCATCAGCAGGCTGTTCCCGGTGCCGGTGGTGTCGTAGTAGTGCGCCGGGTCGTCGTCCACCAGGCGGTAGTACGAGGCGTTGTCGATGCCTCGGAAGGACAGTGTCGGGCCCAGCTCGTTGCCTTCGGCGGTGTGGTTGTAGACGACGTCGAGGATGACCTCGATCCCGGCCGCGTGCAGGGCCTTGACCATCGCCTTGAACTCGGTCACCTGTTCGCCGCGCGTGCCGGAGGACGAGTAGGCGTTGTGCGGCGCGAGGAAGCCGATGGTGTTGTAGCCCCAGTAGTTGGACAGGCCCCGGGCGAGCAGTGATCCGTCCTGGACGAACTGGTGCACCGGCATCAGCTCGATCGCGGTGACGCCGAGCGTGCTCAGGTGCTCGATCACGGCGGGATGGGCGAGGCCGGCGTAGGTGCCGCGCTGGTGCTCGGGGACGGCGGGATGGGTGCGGGTCATGCCCTTGACGTGCGCCTCGTAGATCACCGTCTCGTGGTACGGCCGGTTCGGGCTGCGGTCGTCGCCCCAATCGAAGGTCGAATCCGTCACCACCGAGAGCATGGTGTGCCGCAGGTTGTCCGCGGTGTTCTGCTCGTCGGGCGCCTCGGGCCGGTAGTCGAGCAGCGACAGGTCGCCGTCCGTGCTGCCGTCGATCGCCTTGGCGTAGGGGTCGATCAGGATCTTGGCCGGATTGCAGCGGTGACCCCGGTCGGGGTCGTGCGGCCCGTGTACGCGGTACCCGTAGCGCCGCCCGGGCCCGACGCCGGGCAGATAGCCGTGCCACACGAAGCCGTCGACCTCGGGCAACGGCACGCGCCGCTCGGTGCCGTCGTCGTCGATCAGCGCGACCTCCACGCGTTCGGCGACCTCCGAGAACACCGCGAAGTTGGTGCCGGAGCCGTCGAATGTGGCGCCGAGGGGATAGGACCTGCCATTCCATGCCTGCATGAAGTGACATTAACCGCTCATATCGGGCGAAAATTCGATCGTCGGCACGGCGGAATGTCGTGTCCCGCCGCAGAGTCCCGGCGGGATGGCCGTGCCTGGGAGTACCGCCTCGGGGTCGGGGCGGTCGACGTTCCCTCGGCGCGTCGATGGGGGTTTTATCAGATCAAAGACGACAAAATAGGGCGAGATTGCTTGCTTTGTGTGTCCTTGTGGTCGCGGGTCGCCGTGTGGTGGTTCGCGTGCCGGTTGCGGCCTGTCGGTCGGTGCGGAGGGAAGCGGCTTGTCCACCTATCTGTTCCGGCTGGGGAAATGGGCGTTTCGGCGTCGGCGGTGGGTCCTGGGAGTCTGGCTGGCCATCGCGGTGGCCGCCGTCGTCCTCGCCACGGCCAGTGGCGGCCAGACCAACGACAGCTTCACCATTCCGGGTACCGAGTCGCAGCAGACGACGGACCTGCTGGAGCAGAAGCTGCCCGCCCTCGGCGGCGCGCAGACCCAGGTGGTGTTCGCCGTGAAGAGCCCGGCCAAGGTCACCGACCCGGGCCCCAGCGCGGGCATCGAGGCCGCCATCGCGCAACTGCGGACCGTGCCGCAAGTGGCTTCCGTGTCGGACCCGTTCACCGATCAGGGGGTCGCGCCCGACCAGCAGGTCGCGCTGGGCTGGGTGCAGTACACGCCGCAGCCGGCGGACATCGAGGACTCCACCCTGGACAAGCTCGAGGATGCCGTGGCGCCGGCCAAGCAGGCCGGTGTCCAGGTCGAGTACTCGGGCAGTGTGTACCCGGGCTGGCGGATCACCCCCTCCGAACTGCCGGAGCTGATCGGTCTGGCGATCGCGCTGATCATCCTGCTCATCACCTTCGGCGCGGTGGTGGCCGCCGGCGTGCCGATCATCAACGCGATCATCGGTGTGGTGATCGCCCTGATGGGGGTGACCGCGCTCGCGTCGGTGGTGGACATCGCGTCGGCGTCCACGACGGTGGCCATCATGCTCGGACTGTCCTGCGGGATCGACTACGGCCTGTTCATCCTGTTCCGGCACCGGAACAACCTGATCGGCGGCATGACACCGGAGGAGTCCGCCGCCCTGGCCCTGGGCACCGCCGGCAGTTCGGTGGTCTTCGCCGGGCTCACCGTGATCATCGCCCTGTGTGGGCTGGCCGTCGTGGGTATCCCGTTCCTGACCCTGATGGGACTGTGCGCGGCCGCGGCGGTGCTGGTCGCGCTGTTGATCGCGCTCACCCTGCTCCCGGCGGTCCTGGGCTTCGCCGGTACGAAGCTCGTGTCGTTCATCGACACGCGGCTGCGGCCCGGCCACCACGAGGAGGTCGCCCGGATCACCGCGACCGAGCCGGCCCGGACGTTCGGCGCGGCCTGGGCGCGCTTCGTGGTGCGCTACCGGATCCCGGCCCTGGTCGTCGGTGTCGGCCTGCTGCTCCTGATGGCGGTGCCCGCGGCGAGCATGGAACTGGGGCTGCCCAGCGCCGCCTCGCAGCCCGAGTCCTCCACCCAGCGCAAGGCGTACGACCTGACCGCGGAGAGCTTCGGGCCCGGCTTCAACGGGCCCCTGCTGGTGGTCGCCGACGGGCCCGTCGACCAGAGCGGCGTGACGGCGCTGACGAATGCGCTGAAGCAGCAGCCGGATGTCGTGGCGGCGGGTCCACTCGCCGTGAACAACGAGGTCGCCGTGGTGCGGGTGATCCCCGCCACCGGACCCAACTCCGAGACCACCGCCGACCTGGTGCACCACATCCGGGACAACCGCGAGGCGATCGAGGCCGGCGTCGGCGCGCCGATCCTGGTCGGCGGCAGCACCGCCTCCAACATCGACGTGTCCACCAAACTCCTGGACGCGCTCCCGGTGTTCCTGCTCGTGGTGGTCGGCCTGGCCTTCGTGCTGCTGACCTTCGCCTTCCGAACCATCCTGGTGCCGATCAAGTCGATCCTCGGCTTCCTGCTGTCGGTCGCGGCGGCCTTCGGCGCGCAGGTCGCGATGTTCCAGTGGGGCTGGGGCGAGGACATCTTCGGCATCACCCCCACCGAGACGATCAGCTTCCTGCCGATCCTGATGCTCGCGATCATCTTCGGGTTGTCCAGCGACTACGAGGTGTTCGTCGTCTCGCGGATCAAGGAGGACTACACCACCACGGGCGACGCCCGAGGCGCGGTCGCGCGCGGGACCGGGTTGTCGGCGCGGGTGGTGACGGCGGCGGCGCTGATCATGTTCTCGATCTTCGTGGCGTTCATGTTCACCGACGACCCGACCATCAAGGCGATCGGCTTCAGCTTCGCGGTCGGTGTCTTCCTGGACGCCTTCGTGGTCCGGCTGACCCTGGTCCCGGCGACGATGGCGATCGTCCGGGCCAAGCTCTGGTACCACCCGCAGTGGTTCGCCAAGTACGTCCCCGACCCGGACATCGAGGGCAAGCGCCTGGAGGAACGCCTGGCCGGCTCCGCGTCCACCGGCGGCGCGGCGCACTGACACCCGCCGACGCGGGGCCCGGGCCGGCGCGGGCAGGGCACGCGGGCAGGGCCGATGCGAGCCCCGGGCCGGCGCTCAGCCCGGCGCGGGTCCTTCGGCGGCACCGTCGCCGCCGCCGATCGCGGCCAGGACCACCGGATCCGAGCACGCGCGGGCGTAGCGCGCGATGCGGTGTTCGATCTCACGCCGGAGCACGACCGTGCCGATGCGGTCGGCGAGCGGCGCCAACCAGCGCGGGCGGCAGCCGAAGTTGTAACGCCACACCGCGCGAGTGCGGTTCGGCTCGCCCTCGACGGCGGTGAACCGCCAGCCGCCGCCCATCTTCGCGAAGAACCAGGATCCCTCGACCATCCGCATCCCCACGTTCGTCGGCGGGTGATACGAGACGTATTCGCTGATCATCCGAAAGCCCGCGCGGTGCACCGTGAGCGTGCGCACCCCTTTGCCCGGCTCGGTGGCCCCGTCCAGGAAGCGCTGGCTGCGGATGAACGGGTCCCAACGCCCCCGCACCGCGCCGGTCGTCTGCGACACGGCGAACGCCGTCGCGGCGTCGACGGGGACCTCCACTGACGCTTCCACCGTGGGCATGACGGTCATCCTGCCAGGATTACTCGCGGGACGCCGGGGGAGACGTTCGCCGGAGGCGTCGGGGTCTTTTTCCGCGGAGATGCAACTGACCGACCCCATCCGGGCGTTGATGAACATGACGCACCGTGTTTCGGTACGTCGGACACCCACAGTCAGGAGAGGTCATGCCCGGTCCTTTGATTCTCGGCCGCAGGGCCCCGGTCCCCACTCGAGGCGCGCCCGCGCTGCCCCGGCATCACTACGATCCCGATCTGTGTGTCAACGTCACCCCGGGCGGGACGCTGCTGATCCACGCGGTGGACTCCGGCACCTACACCGGGACGCAGGAGCCCAGGGGATACAAGAAGGATGACTGATCACGACGCGAGCGTCGTGATCGTGGCCACCGAGGAGGATCTGACCGCCGACATGGTGGCGGCGCACCTCCTCGGCGGCCCGGTGGCCCTGCTCCGCCTGGATCCGGGCCGCCTGCGCGAACGTCCCTTGGTGACCGGCCGGTTCGCCGCCGGACGCTGGCATACCGTGCTCACCTCCGGGCGGGCGACGGTGACCCTGGACGAACGTTGCGCGGTGTATTGGCGCAAACCCACCCGGCCCGACGCGTTCGGCACCGCGGAGGAGCGGTGGCGCGCGGACGAGAACACCACCGCGCTGCTGGGCCTGCTGCGCGCGCAGCCGCTGAAGGTGTGGATCGACGACCCCACGATCGTCGCGGCGTCGCTGCACAAGCCCACCCAACTGGCTTCGGCCGCGCGCGTCGGCTTCGCGGTGCCCGACACGCTGTTCACCAGCGATCCGCACGCGGCCCGCGCGTTCATCGCCGCGCACCGGGACAAGGTCGTGGTCAAGGCGCTCACCCAGCGGCACACCACCTTCATCCCCACCACGCGCATCCGTCTCTCGGACGACCTGAGCGGCATCGCCGGCACCCTGCACTACCTGCAGGCACTGGTCGAGGACCGACTGTTCGACGCGCGGGTGACCGTCGTGGACGATCGGGTGTTCACCGCCGCGATCATCACGAACGGCGCGCTCGACTGGCGGGCGGTGCCGTTGGACATGTGCGAGTACCGGGCGATCGAGGCGCCGGCGGAGATCGCGAGGGCGTGCGTCGAGCATGTGCGCGACCTCGGCCTGGGCTACGCCGCACTGGACTTCGTGGTCACCTCGGCCGGGTGGACGTACCTGGAGAGCAACTGCGTCGGCGAGTTCGGCTGGATCGAGAGCGCGACCGGGCTGCCGATCTCGGCAGGGCTGGCCCGGGTCCTGCGCGAGGGGCCGGCCCGCCGCGGGACCGCGGCGTGCCGCGCGTCCGCCCGAACGTGAGGATGGGTCCGCTGAATCGAGAGTGCGACGGGGCCGGCGATCCGGGTGCGACCGGCCCGGTTCCCGCGCGCGGGGCCGCGACACCACAGCGTCGGCGCGTCGTGGGCGTCGGCCAGAATGTGAGGATGGATCCCCTGCTCGCCGCCGCGTTGGAGACCCTCGGCATCACCGAACGGCCACGCCCGCTGACCTCGCACCACACCAACGCCTGGCGCGCCGGCCAGTGGCGGATCAAGACCGCCGAGGGAGCGGACGTCGCCGCGCTGCATCACGAGGCGCGGGTGCTGACCATGCTGCGCGAGCAGGGCCTGTACCCGGTCGGCGGCAGGCACGGGCACGTCGGCGGCGGACTGTGGACGGCGGTCGAGTGGCGCCCCGGGGTGACCCTGTGGCGCTGGTGCGAGTCGGCCCGCCGCAACGGGCCCGTCCCGGCGCACCCGTTGCCCGATCTGGCCCGGCGGGCGTTCTCGGCGCTCGGCCGGCTGCACGCGCTGGGGTGGCACCACGGCGATATCCAGCCGATGAACATACTGGTCACGCCGGGAGGCGGGATCGAGTTCATCGACCACGACCTGGCCCACCATCCGGACCGGCTGCCGCTGCCGAATCCCTACCGGGGCGGGATGGACCTCACCACCGCGCCCGAGATAGCGCGGCAACTCCTGGAGACCGGGGCCGGACAGCACGTGCGCTTGACCGACGCCGCCGAGGTGTACAGCCTGGGCGCCTCGTTCCGGGCGGCCTGGACGGGCACCGCCCCGGCCACCGATCGGGCGATCGGCGGGCGGATCACCGCCGCCGACATCCTGGAGGACATCGCCACCGGGCGACACCGCCCGCCGCTGGAACTCGCCCGCCCGTGGCCGGACCCCGACCTGGAGGCGCTGATCGAGTCGACGATGGCACTGGACCCGACCACCCGAGCCAGGACACTCCCGGCGACGCCGTACTCGAATTGACACGCGGCGCCCCCGCCGCGTTCGCCGGTCCGCGGGCCGGGTGCCCGTCCCACGCCCGCGAGCGCGGACATCGGGCGCCCGGCCGGAGTGCGGCCCGCGGCGGTGCGGTCACAGGCGCAGGTACGACAGGTCCACGGCTTCGGCCATCGCCCGCGCTCCCGCGTCGTTGAGGTGCAGGTGGTCGCCGCTGTGGTTGGGGAGGCGCCGGTTGCTCCCGGTGGAGGTGCCGCCGCCCTCGAACCACGAGTCGCCGAAGGCCACGGCGATCGCGGTGCCCTCGGCTACGAGGACGTCGACGCCGGCGACGAAGTAGCGGTTGGCCGCCTCCTCCGCGTCGGCGAAGCTCGCCGAGACCGCGTTGCCCGGTGCCACGTACGCGATTTGCGACGGGGGGCGGCGTAGGTGGCCGGTCCGGTGTCCTGGGGCAGGTACAGGCTCAGCACCAGGTCGCTCCCGGCGGCGACGGTCAGGTCGACCGGGTCGCGCGGAGTTGTCCGCCCGCCGGGATGGTCGCCTCGGCCGAGCCGCCGAAGGTCGGCACGGTGTCCGGGTCGGGGTCGATCGTGCTCCCGCCGGTGCCCACGGCCACCCGGGCGGCGCCGATGACGAGCGGGTCCTTGCCGTATTCGTTGCCGAGCAACACCCGTAGTGCGCCGCCACCGCCGTCCAGGTGCAGGATCTGGCGCACGCTCTGGTCGCGGAAGCCTCGCGAGGGCTGGATCAGGAAGCTCTCGGTCGGGTCGAGCACGGCGGAGCGGAAGCCCGCGACCCAGGTCGTCGTCGTCATGATCGGTAACTCCTTCGGGGGTGGGGTGGTCGGGGGGAGGGGATGGTCAGGCCCGGACGGGCCCGGGGTCGGGGGTACGGCTGCCGCGTGGGCGGCGGCCCCGCAGGCTCACCGAGGCGAGCGCGGCGAGGGCGAACAGCACCGCCGCGGCCTTGAAGGCGAAGGTGTAGCCGTCGGTGGCGGCCTGTTCGGGGGAGGGACCGGCGCCGGTGTGCGCGTCGGCGAGCGAGCTGAACAGGGCGATGCCGACGGTGGGGCCCATCAGCATCGTGGTGTTGAACGCGCCGCCGGCGAGCGCGGCCTGGGCGGGCGGCACACCGCGGGTGGCGGCGACCACGGCGGCCGCGGCGGTCAGGCCGATGCCGATCGGCAGGGCGAGCATGGCCGCGAGCGGGAGTCCGAGGTAGGCCGCGTCCGGGCTGATCCGGGAGAACAGCAGGAAGGCACCGGCCATCGTGGCCAGACCCAGCGCGGCCGTCCGGCGCACGCCCAGCCGGGCCACGATCGGCACGCTGCCGGCGCTGACCACGACCAGCATCAGCGTGTACGGGACGAAGCCCATCGCCGAGCGCAACGCGGACCACCCCAGCACCCGTTGGAAGTACAGCGACATCAAGAACGCGGCGGTGGAGCCGGCGATCGGCGCGAGCATGCCGGTGGCGAGCGCTGCCACGCGGCGGCGGGAGGCGAGGAAGGGCAGCGGCATCAAGGGTGCCGCGACCTTGTTCTCGGCCACGCCGAACGCCACCAGCAGGACGACGCCGCCGGCCAGCGGCACCAGCACCGCCGGGTCCATCCAGCCGTGCGTGCCCGCCGCGACCAGTCCCAGACTGAGCACCGCGACACCGCCGGTGACCAGGGCGGCGCCGAGCACGTCCACCCGGCCGGTGACCCGCTCCGGGCCGGTGGGCAGGTACCGGCCGGCGAGGGCGGCGACGGCGAAGCCGATCACCGCGAGCACCACGAACGACCAGCGCCAGGACGCCCAGGTGGCGGTCGCGCCGCCGAGTTGCATGCCCAGTGCCGCGCCCACGCCGGAGAGTCCGCCCCACGCGGCCATCGCCCGGCGGCGGGTCGCGTCGGTCGCGAACACGTCCCCGACCAGGGCCATGGCGGCCGGCGCGGCGAGCGCGGCGCCGGCGCCCTGGAGCAGGCGGGCGCTGATCATCCACGCGCCGCCGGGTACGAGGGCACCGGCCAGCGACGCGGCGGCGAACAGCGCGGCGCCGGCCCGGAAGGTCTCGCGCCGTCCGCGCAGGTCGGCGATCCGGCCGCCGAGCAGCAGCAGGCCGCTGAACGCCAGCGTGTAGGCGGCTCCCGTCCAGACCAGTCCGGAGGAGCCCAGGTCGAGATCCGCGGCGATGTCGGGTCCGGCGGCCGAGGTGATGGTGACCGAGGTGTTGAGGATTGCCTGCACCGCGGCGAGCAGCGCGAAGGCCGCCCCCGTTCGGGCCGGCCGCACGGTCGTCCGGACGTGTTCCATGGCTGATCCCCTTTCCGGAGAGCCGCTCGTTCGAGAGCGGGTCGCTCGTTCGAGAACCGAACCATACAGTGCAGTTCAGTTGAACTCAACAGTGCGGTTCAGTTGAACCGAACGGTATGGTTCTGATGAGCCGATCGGCTCGGTTCGCACTCGTTAGACTGCGCGCGACGAACGGAGACACCACGTGTGGGCAGCCGAGCAGACTCCCAAGCGGATCCCCTCGGGTGATCGGGCCGCGCGCAAGCGCGCGGCGATCCTGGAGGCGGCCACCCAGGCGTTCCTGCGCGAGGGCTACCAGGTGGGCATGGACACCATCGCCGCCGAGGCGGGCGTCGCGAAGGTGACCGTCTACAACCACTTCGGCAACAAGGAAGCCCTGTTCACGGCGATCGTCGGCGAGATCCTGGACCGCGCCCTGGCGGAGTCGACCCGCCTGATCCAGGAGCGGCTGGGATCCTCCACGGACGTCCGGGCCGACCTGGTGGCCATCTGTGAGGCGTGGGTGGCGGGCCACGCCACGCCGGAGGTGCTCACCCTGCACAACGTGGTGATGGGCTCGATGCCGCGCCTGCCGGAGCTGGGACGCACCTGGCGCGAGTCGGGACCGGACCGCTTCCACGTGGTGGTCCGCACGGCCCTGGAGGAACTCGTCGAGCGCGGCGAACTCGCGATCGACGACGTGCCGTTGGCCGCGATCCAACTCTCCGGCCTGGTGCTGATGCCGCACATCGCCTTCGGCTCCTCCGGCGCCGTGCCCGACGCGGATCTGACCGAGCGGCTGATCACCGGCGGCGTGGACATGTTCCTGGCCCGCTACCGCCCGACGGCGGCCCCGGCCGCTTCCGGCGACTCGCCCCTTCGCGCCGACCCGGCGCCGGAGTCGCCCGCGCCCTGACGCGGGCCGGCCGACGGCGGTGGTCCCGCCCGCCGCCGTAGTGGCGTGGCACGAACGGGCCGATCGGGCCTGACGCGGCCCGAGTCCGTCGCGCGCGGAGTGGGTGCGGCACGACTCGCCCGAACGGACCGAATGTGAGGCGCGTCACGCGCCGGCCTGATAGGAAGGTTCAGGAGTCCGTTATGTCGGACTCGTAACCTTTCGAGGAGGCGTCCTCATGCGCGCCACGCCCGGAAACACCGCCGAGAGCTCGACCGCCGCCACGCCGGTCGAGGAACCGTCCCCGATCCACATCCTCTGGATCAACGCCGGTCTGAGTTGCGACGGCGACTCCGTCGCGTTGACCGCCGCGATGCAGCCGTCGATCGAGGAGATCGTCACCGGCGCGCTGCCCGGACTGCCGCCGATCGCCGTGCACTGGCCGCTGATCGACTTCGAGTGCGGACCGGTCCAGGGCGCGGACACCTTCATCGAATGGTTCTTCAAGGCCGAACGGGGCGAACTCGAGCCGTTCGTGCTGGTGATCGAGGGATCCATCCCGAACGAGTCGATCAAGTCCGAGGGCTACTGGAGCGGATTCGGCGACGACCCGGCCACCGGCCAGCCGATCACCACCAGCGAATGGCTGGACCGGCTCGCGCCCAAGGCCACCGGAGTGGTGGCGATCGGCACCTGCGCGACGTACGGCGGCATCCACGCGATGGCCGGCAACCCCACCGGTGCGATGGGCGTGCCCGACTACCTGGGCTGGGACTGGAAGTCCAAGGCGGGCCTGCCGATCGTGTGCGTGCCCGGGTGCCCGATCCAGCCGGACAACTTCGCCGAGACGCTGACCTACCTGCTCTACCAGCTCGCCGGGTCCGCGCCGATGATCCCGTTGGACGACAAGCTGCGTCCGACCTGGTTGTTCGGCGCCACCGTCCACGAGGGCTGCGACCGCGGCGGCTACTACGAACAGGGCCAGTTCGCCGACGAGTACGGCTCGCCGCTGTGCCTGGTGAAGCTGGGGTGCTGGGGCCCCGTGGTCAAGTGCAACGTGCCCAAGCGCGGCTGGATCAACGGTGTCGGCGGTTGCCCGAACGTCGGTGGCATCTGCATCGCGTGCACGATGCCCGGCTTCCCGGACAAGTTCATGCCGTTCATGGACGAACCGCCCGGCGGCAAGGTCTCCGTGACCGCCAGCGGTGCGTACGGCCTGGTGATCCGCAAGCTGCGCTCGATCACCGCGAAGACCGTGGACAAGGAACCCAAGTGGCGCCATACCGGTCGTGAGCTCACCACCGGCTACCGCCCGCCCAGGTGAGCGGATCGCCTTCGCGCAGTTCCCGACCCCGCGGCCGGCCCCACGCGTGCCGCCGTCCCCACCGCAGAAGGGCACGACACACGATGGCACCCTCCACCAAGACGGCCGCCGACGGCAGCGGCCTGACCGAGATGTCCTGGGATCCGATCACCCGGATCGTCGGCAGTCTGGGCATCCACACCAAGATCGACTTCAAGCAGAAACGCGTCGCCGAGTGCTACAGCACCTCGTCGGTCTTCCGCGGCTACAGCGTGTTCATGCGCGGCAAGGACCCGCGCGACGCGCACTTCATCACCAGCCGGATCTGCGGCATCTGCGGCGACAACCACGCCACCTGCTCGGTGTACGCGCAGAACATGGCCTACGGCGTGAAGCCGCCGCACCTGGCCGAGTGGATCATCAACCTCGGTGAGGCCGCCGAGTACATGTTCGACCACAACATCTTCCAGGAGAACCTGGTCGGGGTGGACTACTGCGAGCGCATGGTCCGCGAGACCAACCCCGGCGTGCTGGAACTGGCCGAACGCACCGAGGCGCCGCACGCCGACGAACACGGCTACCGCACCATCGCCGACATCATGCGCTCGCTCAACCCGATCGAGGGCGAGTTCTACCGCGAGGCGCTGGCGGTCAGCCGCTACACCCGGGAGATGTTCTGCCTGATGGAGGGCCGGCACGTCCACCCCTCCACGCTCTACCCGGGCGGGGTGGGCACCGTCGCCTCGGTCCAGTTGTTCACCGACTACCTGTCCCGACTGATGCGCTACGTCGAGTTCATGAAGCGCGTGGTCCCGCTGCACGACGACCTCTTCGACTTCTTCTACACCGCCCTGCCGGGCTACGAAGAGGTCGGCCGGCGGCGGGTGTTGCTCGGTTGCTGGGGCGCGCTCAACGACCCCGACCACTGCGACTTCACCTACCGCAACATGACCGACTGGGGCCGGCGGATGTACGTCAGCCCCGGCGTCGTGGTCGACGGCAAGCTGATCACCAACGACCTGACCGAGATCAACCTGGGCATCCGGATCCTGCTCGGCAGCTCCTACTACCAGGACTGGGAGGGCCAGGAGCAGTTCGTCACGCACGACCCGCTGGGCAACCCGGTCGACCCGCGCCACCCGTGGAACCAACACACCATCCCCGCACCGCAGAAGCGGGACTTCGCGGGCAACTACAGCTGGGTGATGTCGCCGCGCTGGTTCGACGGCACCGACTACCTCGCCCTGGACACCGGCGGCGGCCCGCTCGCCCGACTGTGGTCCACCGCGCTCAACGGCCTGGTCGACACCGGCTTCGTCAAGGCCACCGGACACAGCGTGGTGATCAACCTGCCCAAGTCGATGACCAAGCCGGAGACCACCTTCGAGTGGAAGATCCCGCAGTGGAGCAACGCCCTGGAGCGCAACCGGGCGCGCACCTACTTCCAGGCGTACATGGCCGCCATGGCGGTGTACTTCGCCGAGAAGGCGCTCGAGGAGGTGCGCTCGGGCCGGACCAAGACCTGGGAGAAGTTCGAGGTGCCCGACCAGGCGGTCGGCGTCGGCTTCACCGAGGCCGTGCGCGGTGTGCTCTCGCACCACATGGTGATCCGGGACGGGAAGATCGCCAACTACCACCCGTATCCGCCCACTCCGTGGAACGCCAGTGTCCGCGACACCCTGGGCACCCCCGGGCCGTACGAGGACGCGGTGCAGAACACGCCGATCTTCGAGGAGAACTCCCCGGAGAACTTCAAGGGCATCGACATCATGCGGGCCGTGCGCAGCTTCGACCCCTGTCTGCCGTGCGGCGTGCACATGTACCTCGGCGACGGCAAGACCCTGCAGAAGCTGCACGTACCCACCGGCCTGAGCGGGCTGAGCGGATGAACGCCGAGCAGACCGGACTGCGGGTCGAGGAGATCCTGACCCGCCTGGACGACGGCGCCGACCCGGGTGTGCGCGCCGGCGCCGAGGAACTGGTCCGCGCCCTGATGGACTTCTACGGCGCCGGCCTGGCCCGGCTGGCCGCGCTGTTGCGCGACGCCGACGTGGATCGGCGCGCCGTGCTCGACGACGAACTGGTCACCGCACTGCTCGTCCTGCACGACCTGCACCCCGACGACGTGCCCACCCGCGTCGCGCGCGGCCTCGCGGCGCACCCCGAACACCGGGCCGAACTCCTCGACTACGACGAACACAGTCGGACCGTGCGGCTGCGGATCGCCGCCGCGAGCGGCGGGTGCGGATGCGGGAGCGGGAGCGCCGAGGGTTCGCGCGCGGGTGTGGAGGGCCTCCTGGCCGGCTGTGCGCCCGAGATCGAGCGGATCGAGATCGAGGAGACCCCGGCCCCGCCGCCGGAACCCGCGCTGCTCCAGATCGGCACCCGACCGGCCGACCCGGCCCGGGCCGCCCGGTGAGCGCGCCGCCCCCGACGACCGTGCGGCCGGCGGGCGGGCTGCGCCGATTCCGCCGCCCCACCGGGCCGCAGCCGGAACGCTGCGAGTTGTGCGCCCAGGAGGTCGGCGCCGGACATCGCCATCTCGTCGACACCGACGCGCGGGTCCTGGCCTGCGCGTGCCGGGGCTGCGCGATGTTGTTCGAGCGGCGCGGCGCGGCCGGCGGTCGTTATCGGGCGGTGCCCGAGCGCTACCTCGTCGACCCCGGGCACAGCCTGGACGACGGCGCCTGGGACGCCCTGCAGATCCCGGTCGGCCTGGCCTTCTTCCTGCACAACGCCGCGCTCGACCGGCTGATCGCGCTCTACCCGAGCCCGGCCGGTGCCACCGAGAGCGACCTGGACCCCGAGCAGTGGCAGGCGGTGCTCGGCGAGAGCCGGCTCGCCACACTGCTGCGACCCGACGTCGAGGCGTTGTTGCTGCGCCGCACGGACGACGCGAGCGAGTGCTTCCTGGTCCCGATCGACGTCTGCTACGAGCTGGTCGGCCGGATGCGACTGCGCTGGCGCGGCTTCGACGGCGGCGCCGAGGCCCGCGAGGACCTGGCCGCGTTCCTCGCCGACGTGCGCTCGCGCGCGCGGGTGCCGGGAAGGGACGACGCGCCGTGACCGAGTTGGACTTCTCCTGCGTCGGCGTGCGCGCGGACGGCTACGCGGCCGGACCCACCCTGGTCTTCCGGCTGCGGATCACCGCCGCCGAGCAGGCCCGGGTGCACGCGCTCGCGCTGCGCGTGCAACTGCGGATCGAGCCGGCCCGGCGCCGCTACGGGACGGCCGAAGGCCGGCGGCTGGGCGTGCTGTTCGGGGAGCGTTCGCGCTGGGGCGGCACGCTCCACCCGATCGAGTTCGCCCAGGTGGCGTTGACCGTACCGGGCTTCACCGCGGAGACCGAGGTGGACCTGGTGGTGCCGTGCACCTACGACATGGACATCGCCTCGTCCCGCTACTTCCACGCGCTGGGCGAGGGAGAGGTGCCGCTGCTGATGCTCTTCTCCGGAACCGCGTTCACCGGCCCGGGCGGCTTCCGGGTGGAACCGGTGCCCTGGCACAAGGAGGCCGCCCACCGGATGCCGGTGGCGGTGTGGCGCGAGATGGTCGAGCAGCACTTTCCCGGCTGCGGCTGGCTGCGGCTGCCGCGCGAGGCGATGGACGCGCTGCTCGCCTACCGGGCCCGGCACGCGCTGCCCTCCTGGGAGGCCACCATGCGGGCACTGCTGGCGACCGCGGAGCCGGGTACCGCCGCCGATCGGGTCCTCGGCCTTTCGGGCGACCGCACCGGCGGGTCGGACCGGACCGGCGGGTCGGACCGGACCGGCCCCACCGGGGAGAGAGTGCGATGACGCTGTTCGGGCCCGCGATCCGGGAGCGGTTCGCCGCCGCGCGACAGATCGCCGACGCCGTGCTGTTCGAGGGCTACGTGCTCTACCCGTACCGGGCCTCGGCCGCCAAGAACCGCATGCGCTGGCAGTTCGGCGTGCTGGTGCCGCCCGCCTGGGGGCAGGGCAGCGGCGAGCACCACGACCAGCGCACGGAGTGCCTGATCGAACCGCGCGCGGACGCGAACCTCTCGATCGAGCTGCGTTTCCTGCACGCCCAGCGGCGCACGGTGCAACAGGTCGGCCCCGACGGCGGGTTCGCCGCGGTGGACATGCTGGAGCTGCCCGATCGGGTACTCGTCCCCTGGGACGAGGGCGTCGAGGAGCGGGTCGAACTGGTGCTGCCCGTCGCGGCGTCGGCCGGGGACGGGCTGGTCCTGCCGTTCGATCGGGTCGAGCACGAGGAGACCGAGGAGGTCGAACTCGACGGCCGGGTGTGCGGGCGGCTGGTCCGCCGGCGGGCACGGATCGAGGGGGAGATCCGGGTGCGGACCACCGAGATCCCCGGCCCGTACCGCACCCTCAAGCTGACCGTCGAGGTGGTGAACACCAGTGCGTGGACGCCGGATCCGGGCGCCGAGCGGGACGCCGCGCTGCCGTACGCGCTGGTGTCGGCGCATGTGCTGCTCGGTCTGGACACCGGCGCGTTCCTGTCCATGACCGACCCGCCGGAATGGGCCACGGGCGCCGCAGCGTCGTGTGCCAACCTGCGGACCTGGCCGGTGCTGGTGGGGGACCGGGACGACGTGGTGTTGTCCTCGCCGATCATCCTGGAGGATCACCCTCGAGTGGCCCCGGAGAGCCCGGGCGCGCTCTACGACGCGACCGAGATCGACGAGATCCTCGCGCTGCGCACCTCGGCCCTGACCGAGCGGGAGAAGCGCGAGGCACGCGGCACCGACGCCCGGGCGGGCGCCGCCGTGGACCTGGTCGACTCGCTGCCCCCGGAGGTGTGGGACCGGCTGCACGGCACGGTGCGGGCGCTGCGCGAGAACACCGGGCCGAGCGGGCCGACGACCCTGATCGAACCGGGCGCTCCGGGCGCTCCGGGTGCGCGGGGCGAGCCGGGTGCCGATCGGCCCTGGTGGGATCCGGCGAGCGACGCCGGGTTCGATCCCGCCGTGGATCGGGTGCTGGTGGACGGGCGTTCGATCGGCGCCGGCAGTCGGGTGCGGCTGCGGCCGGGGCCGCGCCGTACCGACGCCCAGGACCTGTTCCTGCACGGTCGGGACGCGCTGGTCGAGGCGGTGCTGCACGACGTCGACGGCGCGGTGCACCTCGCGGTGACCGTGGACGGCGACCCCGGCGCGGACATCCGGCGGGCCCAGGGCCGGTTCCTGTACTTCCAACCGGACGAACTCACCTTCCTGGAGGACGCGTGACCGGCCAGGGCCCGCCGGCCGACGGCGTCGAGCGGGTGCTCGTCGCCGGAGTCGGCAACATCTTCCTCGGCGACGACGGCTTCGGGGTGGAGACCGTGGCCAGGCTGGCCGGGCACCCGCTGCCGGCCGGCGCCGAGGTGGTCGACTTCGGCGTGCGCGGCGTGCATCTGGCCTACCAACTCCTGGAAGGCTACGAGACGTTGATCCTGGTGGACGCCACCGCGCGCGGCGGCGCACCGGGCACGGTGTACCTGATCGAGGCCGCCGTACCGGGCTCGGTCGAACCCGGGGCGGCCCTGCTGGACGGCCACCGGATGGGGCCCGACGCGGTGCTCGCGCTGCTGGGCACGCTGAGCGCGGGTACCGGCGGGACGCCGCCGCGCCGGGTGCTGGTCGTCGGCTGTGAGCCGGCCGACCTGGACGAGCGCCTGGGCCTGAGCCCACCGGTCGCGGCCGCCGTGGACGAGGCGGTCGCGCTGATCCTGCGGGTGCTGCGCGGGCAGACGCCCCTGGAACCACCGACCGGCGCACCGGACGCGCCGGATGCGGTCGATGTCCGACCCGCCGCCGTGGACGCGGCGCGCGGTCCCGAGCCTGGAGAGGTACCGGCGTGCGAAGGATTGTGATGGGTGGAGTGGCCCTGTTCGGGCTTGTCGTGCTCGCGAACCGGGGGGACATCCTGCGCTACCTGCGGATGCGTGCCATGTAGCCCGTTCCGCGCCGGGTCCCGGGGCGGGGCCCGGCGCACTACGGCGAATGGCGTACGCGCGGCGTCGCACACGGCGTGGGTGCCGGGACGCGTCGCCGGTGGTGCCTGTAATGGAGCGTGGGCTCGTCGAGTCGGTGGGCTCCCAGCGGTGGATCGTCGAACCCGGGAGAGGGCCGATGCACGAGATGTCGATTGCGCTGGCCGTCATCGAGCAGGTCGAGGCGGCGGCGGCGCGCGGCGGTGAGCGCGCCGCGCTGACCGTCCGGCTGCGGGTCGGCGAACTCGCCGGGGTGGTTCCCGACGCGCTGGCCTTCGCCTTCGAGGTCGCGCGGGCCGAGACCGTGCTGCGCGACGCGGAGTTGGTGGTCGAGAGCATCCCGGGCCGGGCCCGCTGCGCGGGGTGCGCCGTCGAGTGGGCGGTCGGCGTGCCGCCGGACCTGTGCTGCCCGAAGTGCGCGGGCGCGACCGCCGAACTGCTGTGCGGGCGCGAGTTGCAGATCGTCGACGTGTGCTGGGCCGATCCGGTCGAGGACGTCGGATACGCCGAGGCCACTCAGGAGGGTTGATCCGTCATGTGCCGAGTCGACGAGTTGCGGCAGGCCGTGCTCGCCCACAACGATCGCGGCGCGAGCGACCTGCGCGCCGAACTGGCCGCGCGCGGGGTGATCGCGGTCAACCTGCTGTCGAGTCCCGGCAGCGGCAAGACCGCACTGCTGGAGGCCGAACTGCGGCTGGCCGGCGAACGCGGGGTGCCGGTGGCGGCGTTGACCGCCGACCTGGCCACCGACAACGACGCGACCCGGCTGGCCCGGGCCGGCGCACCGGTCAAGCAGATCCTCACCGACGGGTTGTGCCACCTGGAGGCGGCGATGTTGCGTCGACAACTCGCCGGCTGGTTGCCGGCGAGGACGCGGCTGCTGTTCGTGGAGAACGTCGGCAACCTGGTCTGCCCGGCCTCCTACGACCTGGGCGAGAGCCTGCGGGTCGCGCTCGCGTCGGTTACCGAGGGGGAGGACAAGCCGCTCAAGTATCCGTCGGCGTTCGGTCTGGCCAACCTGGTGGTGGTGACCAAGATCGACCTCGCCGAGGCGGTGGAGTTCGACGAGGTCGCCTTCCTGGCCAACGTCCGGCGGGTGAACCCCGGGGTCGAGGTGTTGTTCACCTCGGCCAGGACCGGTCGCGGTGTGGGCGACCTGCTGACCCGCGCGGTCGCGGTGCTCGACGGGGCGGCGGTGCACACGCCGGTGATGGCGCGGCACGCGGCCGAGGGGCACACCCACACGCACGGATCGCCCGGGAGCGGGGCGGAGAACGAGTCCGGACACGGGCACTTGCATGCCCACGCCCATGCCCATGCCCCTGCGCACGAGCCCGGGCACGCGCATGCCCCTGCGCACGAGCCCGGGCGTGCCCATGTCCACACGCACGGGATCGACCCGCGTCCGGCTCCGGCGCGGGAGTCGTCTTGACCGCCGGCCTACCGCCCGAGGTGGCGCAGCGGCGTCGGATCATCGTGCGCGGCACCGTACAGGGCGTGGGTTTTCGGCCGTTCGTCTACACGCTGGCCACCGAACTGGGCCTGGCCGGACATGTCACCAACACCGGTGCCGGCGTGCTCGTCGAGGTCGAGGGCGGGTCCGCCGAGGTGGCCGCGTTCTGCCGCCGGATCGACAGCGACGCGCCGGCGCTGGCCCGGGTCGAGTCGATCACCCACGAGGAACTCGCGATCGGCGGCGACACCGGGTTCACGATCGTGGCGTCCGCGCCGCCGAAGCCGGGCGCCGCGCACCGTACCCGAATCCCGCCGGATGTCGCCACGTGTGATCGCTGCCTGGGCGAACTCGAGGACCCCGCGGATCGCCGGTACCTGCACCCGTTCATCACGTGCACCGACTGCGGCCCCCGGTTCACCATCGTCACCGCGCTGCCCTACGACCGGGCGCACACCACGATGGCCGACTTCCCGATGTGTCCGGACTGCGCCCGCGAGTACGGCGATCCCGGCGATCGGCGCTTCCACGCGCAACCCATCGCGTGCCACGCCTGCGGCCCCCGGCTGTCCCTGGTCGACGCGGACGGGGCGCCGATCGGCTTCGGCACCCTGGACGAGGCCCGCCGGATGCTCGCCGAAGGGGCGATCCTGGCGGTCAAGGGCATCGGCGGCTACCACCTGGCCTGCGACGCGGCCGACGAGGACGCGGTGTCGCGGCTGCGCGAGCGCAAGGGGCGCGGCGACAAACCGTTCGCGTTGCTGGCCCGCACCCTCGCCGAGATCGAGCCGTACGCCGCGATCACGGACGCCGAACGGGAGCTGCTCACCGGCGCCGCCCGGCCGATCGTGCTGCTCCGGCGGCGTAGGGCGGCCCGGGCCGCGCTGCCGGAGGCGATCGCCCCGCGCTGCCCCGACCTGGGCTTCATGTTGCCGTACACACCCCTGCACCACCTGCTCCTGGGGCTGCTCGACGATCGGCTCGGGCCGCGCCTGCTCGTGCTCACCAGCGGGAACGCGGCCGGCGAGCCGATCGTGACCGACGACGCCGAGGCGCTGACCCGGCTCGCTCCGCTCGCGGACGGCTGGCTCACCCACGACCGAGCGATTCGGGTGCCGCTGGACGACTCGGTGGTGCGGGTGGTGGACGGCGAACCGCTGTTCCTCCGGCGCTCTCGGGGCTGGGCCCCGTTGCCGATCCGGCTGCCGGTGGCGGTGCCCGCGACGCTCGCGGTCGGCGGGGACCTGAAGAACACGTTCGCGCTGGCCGAGGGCCGCGAGGCGTGGTTGTCCGGGCACATCGGCGACATGGACGACCTGGCCACGCAACGTGCGTTCGAGCACGCGGTCGGGCACCTGGGCACGATCACCGGCGTGCGTCCCGAGGTGCTGGTCGCCGATTGCCATCCGGGCTATCGGTCCACCGGCTGGGCCCGGCGCACCGCGGCGCGGCGGCCGGTGCGGCTGGTCCAGCACCACCACGCGCACATCGCCGCCGCGATGGCCGAACACGGCGCGGACGGCGCCGCGCCGGTGTTGGGTGTCGCCTTCGACGGGACCGGCTACGGGGACGACGGCGCGGTGTGGGGCGGCGAGTTCCTGCTCGCCGACTACGCCGGCTTCCAGCGGGTGGCGCACCTGCGCTACGCGCCGCTGGCCGGTGGCGACGCCGCGGTGGCCCGGCCGTACCGGATGGCGCTGGCCCATCTGCACGCCGCCGGGATCGAGTGGGCGGACGACCTGCCGTGTGTGCGGGCCGGATCCGACGAGGAACGCCGGGTGTTGGCGCGTCAACTCGAACGTGACCTGAACTGCGTGCCCACGTCCAGCATGGGCCGGCTCTTCGACGCGTTCGCGTCGCTGATCGGCGTCTGCCACTTGGCCGGTTACGAGGCGCAGGCGGCGATCGAGTTGGAGGGCGCGGCCGTTCGCCGGCCCGGACCGGTCCCCGGGTACACGTTCGCGCTGCTCCCGGGGGACGGCGAGGGCGATCCGCTGATCGCCGACCCGGGCCCGGTGTTCGCGGCGGCGATCGCCGACCTGCGCGCCGGGTGCGACCCGGAACTGCTCGCGGCCCGCTTTCACCACGCGGTCGTCGACCTGGTGGTCGCGGTGGCCGAGCACACGCGGGAGCGGTACGGGCCGACGCCGGTCGCGCTCACCGGCGGCGTGTTCGCCAACGCGATCTTGTCCTCGGCCTGCGGACGGGCCCTGCGCGCACGGGACTTCACCGTGCTGCGGCATCGCCTGGTGCCGCCGAACGATGGCGGGCTGGCGCTGGGCCAAGTGCTGGTCGGGGCGGGTCGGCGGGTGCCGAGCGAGACGGGCGGCGCGTGAGCGGGCGCCCGCAGACCCACGAGTGGACGGTCCGCGAGCCGCGGTCGTCGTCGGATGACGAGGAGAGACCGATGTGCCTGGCGGTGCCCGGCAGAGTGACGAAGATCGAGGAACGGGACGGAACCCGGATGGGCCTCGTCGACTTCGGCGGCGTGGTCAAGGAGGTGTGCCTGGAGTACGTCCCCGACCTGAGGGTGGGCGAGTACGCCATCGTGCACGTGGGCTTCGCGCTGCAACGGCTGGACGAGGAGTCGGCCCTGCGCACGCTTGCCCTGTTCGACGAGATGGGGCTGCTCCAGGAGGAGTTCGGCGATCCCTGGGAAGCGGCCGGCGCGGTGTCGGGGGAGTTCGTCCGGCCCGAGCCGGTGGTCGTTCCCGACCCGATTCCCAGTGCTGTGTCGCAGGAGGCCCGGCGGTGAAGTACCTGGAGGAATTCCGCGATCCGGACGTCGGTCGCCGACTGCTGGACGAGATCCGGGCCGCGGTGACCCGGCCGTGGTCGATCATGGAGGTCTGCGGCGGGCAGACGCACACCATCATCCGGCACGGCATCGACCAACTGCTGCCCCCCGAGGTGGAGCTGATCCACGGGCCGGGTTGTCCGGTGTGCGTGACGCCGCTCGAGGTGATCGACAAGGCGCTGGCCATCGCGGCCCGCCCCGGGGTGATCTTCTGCTCGTTCGGCGACATGTTGCGGGTGCCGGGCACCGATCGCGACCTGTTCCGGGTGCGCGCCGAGGGCGGCGACGTGCGGGTGGTCTACTCGCCGCTGGACGCGCTCGCGATCGCCCGCGACAACCCCGACCGCGAGGTGGTGTTCTTCGGCATCGGCTTCGAGACCACCGCGCCGCCCAACGCGATGACGGTGTATCAGGCCAGGCGGCTGGGCATCCGCAACTTCAGCCTGCTGGTGTCGCACGTGCGGGTGCCGCCGGCGATCGAGGCGATCATGAATTCGCCCGACTGCCGGGTGCAGGGCTTCCTGGCGGCCGGTCACGTGTGCAGCGTGATGGGTGTGGAGGAGTATCCGGAGTTGGCCGAGCGGTATCGGGTGCCGATCGTGGTCACCGGATTCGAGCCGCTGGACATCCTGGAGGGCATCCGGCGTACGGTCCACCAACTCGAGCGGGGCGAGCACACGGTGGACAACGCGTACGCCCGGGCGGTGCAGGCGCGAGGCAACCCCGCGGCGAAGGCCATGCTGGCCGACGTGTTCGAGGTGACCGACCGGGCCTGGCGCGGCATCGGGGTGATCCCGGACAGCGGGTGGCGGTTGTCCTCGCGCTATCGCGACCACGACGCCGAGTACCGCTTCGACGTGACCGGGATCGAGACCCTGGAATCGGCCGAGTGCCGCAGCGGCGAGGTGTTGCAGGGCCTGCTCAAGCCCAACGAGTGCGCGGCGTTCGGCACCACGTGCACCCCGCGCAATCCGCTCGGGGCGACGATGGTCTCCAGCGAGGGCGCGTGCGCCGCCTACCACCTCTACCGCCGGCTCGACGTCGCCGGCACCGCGCCCCGGGAGGCGACCCCCGTTGTCTGAGCTCATTGATCTCGCCGATCTCGCCGATCTCGCCGATCTCGCCCCGGTCGCCGAGTCCGTGGTGACCGCGGTGCCCGACGCGCCTGCCGGGCCCGCCGCGCCGGACTTCTCCGGGTGGACCTGTCCGGCCCCGTTGCGCGACCACCCGCGGATCGTGACCGGCCACGGCGGCGGCGGCGCGCTGTCCGCCGAACTCGTCGAGCACGTCTTCGCGCCCGCGTTCGGGGGACCCCTGCTCGCCTCGCTCGCCGACTCCGCGGTGGTCACCCTCGGCGGAGCCCGACTGGCTTTCTCCACCGACTCGTTCGTGGTCCGTCCGCTGTTCTTCCCCGGCGGGAGCATCGGCGGACTCGCGGTCAACGGGACGGTCAACGACCTGGCCATGAGCGGCGCCAAGGCGGCCTACCTGTCCGTCGGGTTCATCCTGGAGGAGGGTGTCGAGACGGCGGTCGTCGCCCGGGTCGCCCAGGCGATCGGCGACGCGGCCCGAGCCGCCGGAGTCGAGATCGCCACCGGAGACACCAAGGTGGTCGAGGCCGGGCACGGGGACGGCATCTACCTCAACACCGCCGGGATCGGCCTGGTCCCGGCCGGCGTCGATCTGCGCCCGCAGCGCGCCGCCCCGGGCGACGTGGTGATCGTCAGCGGCGACATCGGCGTCCACGGGGTGGCCGTGATGAGCGTGCGCGAGGGCCTGGACTTCGATGTCGAGATCCGCAGCGACTGCGCCGCGCTGGGCGGGCTGGTCGAGGCCATGCTGGCGGTCACCCCGGACCTGCACGTGCTTCGCGATCCCACCCGGGGCGGCCTGGGCGCGGCGCTCAACGAGATCGCCGCGGCGGCCCGGGTCGGCGTGGAGATCGCCGAACGCGACGTCCCGGTGCCGCCCCAGGTGGCCAACGCGTGCGCGATCCTGGGCCTGGATCCGCTGTATGTGGCCAACGAGGGCAAGCTGGTCGCCTTCGTGCCGCGCGAGCATGCCGACGCGGTGCTCGCGGCGATGCGGGCGCATCCGCTGGGTGCGGGGGCGGCGGTGATCGGCGAGTGCGTCGCGGCGCATCCGGGGATGGTGGTGGCGCGTACCGGGTTGGGCGGAACGCGGGTGTTGGACATGCCGATCGGCGAGCAACTGCCCCGGATCTGTTGAGCGGTGACCCCACTCGCGCGCGACGGCCGCCTCGAACGCGAGCCGGCCGTCGCGCGCGGACCTCACACGGCCGGGGTCGGGACCAGGCGGGGCCGGCGGGCGGCGGCGATCAGGGCGCGGGCCACCCGGTCGTCCAGCCCGGACTCGGGATGCCACTGGACGCCCAGAACGAAGGTGTCGCCCGGAAGCTCCACCGCCTCGACGATGCCGTCCTCGGCCCGGGCTCCGGGCACCAGGCCGCGGCCGAGCCGCTCCACGCCCTGGTGGTGGTAGGTGGGCACCTCGTACGGCTCGGCCCCGAGCGAGGCGAACAGCGTGCCCGGGATCGGCGCGACGATGTGCGCGGAGAGCCGGCCGGGCGGGCCGGTGTGCCCGTCGTGGCCGACCACGTCCGGCAGGTGCTGGAACAGGGTGCCGCCCAGCACCACGTTCAGCAGTTGCATGCCGCGACAGATCGCCAGGAGCGGTGTGTTCGAGGCCAGCGCCGCCTCGATCAACGCGCTCTCCCACACGTCCCGGGCCTCGTTCGCGGGACCGGTGCGCGGATGCGGCTCGGCGCCGTAGCGGGTGGACCCTACGTCCGGACCACCCGCGATCACCACCGCGTCCACCCGGGCCACCGTCTCGGCGGCGGCCTCCGGGACGTCCGGCGGCAACATCACCGCCAGGCCGCCGGCACGCTGGATGTGGGTCGGGTAGTCCAGGGGGAGCAGCACGGCGGGCAGGTGCCACACCCCCCATCGCACGGATTCCTCGTGATAGGTGCTGATACCGATCAAGGGCTTGGGCATGTGGGGTCGCTCGGTTCCTCGAGGTCGCGGCGGCGGTGTGGGGGCACGGTCGCGGGGTCAGTCCCGGCCGAGTTCGGCCTCGGCCGCGGCCAGAGCGGCGAATTCCTCCTCGGGGGCGTTCGCCACCAGATGATGCCGGCTGTAGAAGGCGAAGTAGGCGAGTGCGACGGCGTAGACGCCCAGCGCGATGAACGCCGCCCGCTTGTCCACCAGGAACGTCGCCGCCAGCGCGGAGCAGGCCAGCACGAACGCCACGGAGGAGGTGGCGACGCCGCCGGGGGTGCGGTACGGCCGGGGCAGGTCGGGCTCGCGGCGGCGCAGCACGATGTGCGACAGCGACATCAGCGCGTAGGAGATGGTGGCGCCGAACACCGCGATGTTCAGCATCCGGGCGCCGTCCCCGCTCCACGCGGCCAGCGCGAAGCCCAGCGCGCCGGGCACCAGCAGGCCGAGGTAGGGGGCCTTGCGTCGGCTGGTCAGGGACAGGAAGCGGGGCAGGTAGCCGGCCCGGGACAGCGCGAACAACTGCCGGGATCCGGCGTAGATCAGCGAGAAGAACGAGGCGACCAGCCCGGCCAGGCCCGCGTAGTTCACGAAGCGGCTGAGCGGGGTCGGGTCGCCGTCGCCCTGGAGCGCGGTCACCAGCGGGTTGCCCGCCTCCTGGACCGCACTGGAGCCGTGCGCGCCGGTCGCGGCCAGGAAGGTGAGCACGGCCAGGAGCAGCAGTACGCCGATCGACAGGCTCATCGCCCTGGGCAGCGTGCGGGCCGGGTCCTTGGTCTCCTCGGCGGCCAGCGGCACCCCCTCCACGCCCAGGAAGAACCACATCCCGAACGGGAACGCGGACCAGATGCCGAGCAGGCCGAACGGGAGCCAGGAGTTGGAGCCCAGCGCGTCGTGGTCGACCGGGATGTCGTTGAGCCCGCCGGCGTCGAACTCGGTGAACGCGCCGACCGCGAAGATGAGCAGCGCGGCCACCGCGATCCCGGTGACCACGAAGCTGAACCGCAGCGCCTCGCCGACGCCCCACAGGTGGATGCCGATGAAGACGACGAAACAGGCGAGGTAGACCGGCCAGGACGAGGTCAGGCCGAACAGGTTGAGGGACTCGACGTAGTCGCCGATGAAGATGACGATCGCGGCGGGCGCCAGCACGTACTCGATCAGGATCGCGGTGCCGGTCAGGAAGCCGCCCCAGGTGCCGAGCGCGCGGCGGGCGAAACCGTAGCCGCCGCCCGCGGCGGGCAGGATCGAGGACAGTTCGGCCAGCGAGAACACCATGCACGTGTACATCAGGCCCATCAGCGCGGCGGCGATCGCCAGGCCGCCGAAGCCGGCCTCGGCCAGGCCGAAGTTCCAGCCGGAGAAGTCGCCGGAGACGACGTACGCCACGCCCAGACCGGTGAGCAGGAGCCAGCCCGCGCTGCCGCGACGCAGCGCCCGCTTCTCCAGGTAGTTCTCCGCCTCGGCGGACGCGCCGCCGCTGCCCTGCTTCGTGCGCGCTTGGATGTCGTCGACCACGAGCCACTCCTGACGGGAGGGAGGAGAGGGAGAATTATTGGTTCGAGCGCATACCTTTGCTCCTCGGGTCGACACGGCGCAAGGTTTCCGGGCGGATGTCTTTTTTGGCCCGCGTCCGCGCTCGGGCCGGCCGAGGGCCCGCCGAGGGTCGCCGGCGCGGGCGGCTCAGGCCAGAAATCCGCGCAGCAGCGCGGCCGTTCCCGCGCAGTGCTCGCGCATCACCTCGGCCGCGGCGTCCGGGTCGCCGTCCAGGATCGCCTCGACCAGCGCGGTGTGCTGGTGCTGCGAGTGCTCCAGGTTGCGCACCAGCAGCGGGATGCAGTCCAGCAGGTCGTTCACCGTGGCCCGGACCGCCGCGTACTGGCCGGCCAGGGTCGGCGAGCCGCACAACTGGGCCAGCGTCAGATGCAGCAGCGTGTCCCGCCGCCGGTACTCCGCCAGCGGCGCCTCCCGGGTGTGTGCCAGCGCCGCCCGCAACCGCGCGGCCTGCCCCTGGTCCAGGCCCTGCGCCGCGCACAGCCCGGCCGCGCCCACCTCCAGCACCTCGCGAAAGCGCAGCGTGTCCTCCACGTCCACCTTCGCGATCCGGCGCCGCAGCTCGGCGGCCGAACCGTCGCCGACCGGGTTCGGGCGCTCGCGCACGAAGGTGCCGCCGTAGCGGCCCCGGCGGCTTTCCACGATGCCCTGGTCGGCCAGCACCTTGAGCACCTCGCGCAGGGTGACCCGGCTGACCCCGAGCCGGTCGGCGAGGTCGCGTTCGGCGGGCAGCCGGCCGCCGTCGGAGACCAGTCCCAGCCGGATCACCTGGAGGATCTGCTCCAACGCCTCCTCGAAACCGTTGCCCGCGCGCACCGGCCGCAGCAGCGGCGAGAGCCCGTCCTTGGGCTCCGCTTCGGATCGCTCGTCCACGATCCCTCCCCTCCGGCTCTTCCCAATCAATGGTTCACGGCCATACCTTATGGCTTCCGGTTGGACCGACAGGAGGCATTCCCTTGGCAGACCGAACGCCCCCGCTGTCCGTCGACGAGCTGCGAGCACTCGTCGACGCCGGGGAGATCGACACGGTAGTCCTGGCCTTCACCGACATGCAGGGCAGGCTTCAGGGCAAGCGATTCGCCGCCCGTTTCTTCCTCGACGACACGCTCGCCCACGGCACCGAGGGCTGCAACTACCTGCTCGCGGTGGACACGGACATGAACACCGTGGCCGGGTACGCGATGTCGTCCTGGGAACGCGGCTACGGTGACTTCGTGATGCGTCCCGACCTGGCCACCCTGCGTCGCACGCCGTGGCACCCGGGCACCGCGCACGTCAACGCGGACCTGCTGTGGCACGACGGCTCCCCGGTCGCGGCGTCGCCGCGACAGATCCTGCGCCGCCAACTCGACCGACTCGCCGAGCACGGCTGGACCGCGCACGCGGGCACCGAACTCGAGTTCATCGTCTTCAAGGACACCTACGAGGCCGGTTGGGACCGCGCGTACCGCGGCCTGACACCGGCCAACCAGTACAACGTCGACTACTCGATCCTGGGTACCGGCCGGGTCGAACCGCTGCTGCGCCGCATCCGCAACGAGATGGGCGCGGCCGGGATGACGGTGGAGTCCGCCAAGGGCGAGTGCAACTTCGGCCAGCACGAGATCGCCTTCCGCTACGACCACGCGCTGACCACGTGCGACCAGCACAGCGTCTACAAGACCGGGGCCAAGGAGATCGCCGCGCAGGAGGGCATGTCGCTCACCTTCATGGCCAAGTACGACGAGCGCGAGGGCAACTCGTGCCACATCCACCTGTCCCTGCGCGACACCGACGGCCGGCCGGTGCTGGCCGACGAGGACGGTGCGTACGGGATGTCGAAGACGATGCGGCACTTCCTGGCCGGACAACTGGCCGCGATGCGCGAGTTCACCCTGCTGTACGCGCCCAACATCAACTCGTACAAACGTTTTCGGCCCGGCTCGTTCGCGCCCACCGCGGTCGCGTGGGGTCCGGACAACCGCACCTGTGCGCTGCGGGTGGTCGGTCACGGGCACTCGCACCGCTTCGAGAACCGCCTCCCCGGCGGCGACGTGAACCCCTACCTCGCGGTCGCCGGCATGATCGCGGCCGGTCTGTACGGGATCGAGCACGAGCTCGAACCGGGCGAGGCGTGTACGGGCAACGCCTACGCGGGCGACGCGCCGCACGTGCCCGGCACGCTGCGCGAGGCCGCCGAGCTGTGGGGCGGTTCCAAGATCGCCCAGGACGCCTTCGGCGCGGACGTGGTGGCCCACTACCTGCACATGGCGCAGGTCGAGCAGGACGCGTACGACACGGCAGTCACCGACTGGGAGCGGTTCCGCTCCTTCGAGCGCATGTGAGGATCAAAGCGTTGTCCCAGCACCACGAACAGCCGCACCGGCCCGAATCGGACGGTCCGCACGAGCACGCGATCCTCGACCCCGCCACCGAGGAGATCATCGCGACCATCCGGGCGAGTTCGGCGGCCGACGTCGACGCGGCGGTGGCCCGGGCCACCCGCGCCGCCGCGCACTGGGCGGGCCTGGCCCCCGGCGACCGGGCCCGGCTCCTGCGCCGATTCGCCGTCGTGGTGGACGAGCACCTCGAGGAGCTCGCCCGGCTCGAGGTCCGCGAGGCCGGCCATCCGATCGGCAACGCCCGCTGGGAGGCGGGCAACGTCCGCGACCTGCTCGACTACGCCGCGGGCGGCGCGGAACGGCTGAACGGCCGACAGATCCCGGTGGCCGGCGGCCTGGACGTGACCTTCCACGAACCGCTCGGTGTGGTCGCGGTGATCGCCCCCTGGAACTTCCCGATGCCGATCGCCGCGTGGGGCCTGGCCCCCGCGCTCGCGGCCGGCAACGCGGTGTTGCTCAAGCCTGCCGAGACCACGCCGCTGACCGCTCTGCGACTGGCCGAACTCGCCCTGGTCGCGGGGTTGCCCGAGGGCCTGTTCCAGGTGTTGCCGGGCGCCGGACCGGTGGCCGGCCGGGCCCTGGTGGAGCACCCGGGTGTGGCCAAGGTGGTCTTCACCGGCTCGACCGCGGTCGGCAAGGACATCATGGCCAGGTGCGCGGCCGGCGTGAAGCGGGTGACCCTCGAACTGGGGGGCAAGAGCCCGAACATCGTCTTCGCCGACGCCGACATCGAGGCCGCCGCGGCCGCCGCTCCGGGCGGGTTCCTGGACAACACCGGACAGGACTGCTGCGCACGCACCCGCATCCTGGTGCAGCGCGAGGTCTACCACCGGTTCATGGACCTGCTCGAACCGGCGGTGAGGGCCTTTCGGGTCGGCGACCCCAACGACCCCGACACGCGGATGGGTCCGCTCATCTCCGCCGCGCATCGCGAACGGGTGCGCTCGTACGTACCGCAGGACGCGCCCGCCGCGATCCGCGGCGAGGTTCCCGAGGGCAAGGGCTTCTGGTATCCGGCGACGGTGCTCACTCCCGAGTCCGCCGACGACCGCGCGGCCGTGGAGGAGATCTTCGGCCCGGTGGCGGTGGTCCTGCCATTCGACGACGAGGCGGACGCGATCCGCCTGGCCAACGCCACCAACTACGGCCTGTCCGGCTCGTTGTGGACCCGGGACGTGGGCCGCGCGCTGCGCGTCTCGCGGGGCGTGCGGGCCGGGAACCTTTCCGTCAACTCGCACAGCAGCGTGCGCTATTCGACACCGTTCGGCGGGTTCGGACAGTCCGGGCTGGGCCGGGAGTTGGGACCGGACGCGTTGGCGGCCTTCACCGAGGTCAAGAACGTGTTCATCAGCACCGAATAGCGGGTTCCGCTCGGCGCCCAGCGGTGGGTGCCGTCGGCACCGACCGGTGGCAAGTGCCGTTCGGCACCGGGTCGTAAGTGCCGTTCGGCACCGGGTCGCAAGTGCCCGCCGGCATCGAGCGGTTGGACCGAGCGGTCCGTCGGCTCCGGGTTCATCGGGGGTATCGATGTCCTAGCACGTCGATTTCCGGACGCCGATTTCAGCGACACCGATTCACCGACACCGATTCACAGACACCGATTTCGTCGACACCGAGTCCATCGGGATCGACTCCATCAGCATCGAGGAGCGTCAAGTGACCGAGCAGACCCCCGTGTGCCGCCGCCTGGTCGGCCGTACCGCCGTCGTCACGGGTGCCGGCAGCGGTATCGGCCTGGCCTCGGCCCGGCGGCTGGCCTCCGAAGGCGCCAACGTGGTGTGCGCCGACATCGACGAGGCCGCCGGCAAGGCCGCCGCCGCCGAGGTGGGCGGGCTCTTCGTGCGCGTCGACGTCACCGACGCCGAGCAGGTCGAGGCCCTGTTCAAGACCGCGTTCGACACCTACGGTTCGGTCGACGTCGCGTTCAACAACGCGGGCATCTCGCCGCCCGACGACGATTCGATCCTGACCACCGGACTGGACGCCTGGCGCCGGGTCCAGGAGGTCAACCTCACCTCGGTGTTCCTGTGCTGCAAGGCGGCGTTGCCGTACATGCGGCGCCAGGGCAAGGGTTCGATCATCAACACCGCGTCGTTCGTGGCCCGGATGGGCGCGGCCACCTCGCAGATCTCCTACACCGCGTCCAAGGGCGGCGTTCTCGCGATGTCGCGGGAGTTGGGTGTGCAGTTCGCCCGCGAGGGCATCCGGGTCAACGCGTTGTGCCCGGGCCCGGTGAACACCCCGCTGCTCAAGGAGCTGTTCGCCAAGGACCCCGAGCGCGCGGCCCGTCGGCTCGTGCACATCCCGGTCGGCCGCTTCGCCGAGCCCGAGGAGCTGGCCGCCGCGGTCGCGTTCCTGGCCAGCGACGACTCGTCGTTCGTCAACGCCGCCGAGTTCCTGGTGGACGGCGGCATCGCCGGGGCGTACGTCACCCCGATGTAGCCGCCGTCGGGCCGGCGGCCGTTTCGACCACGCCCGAACTCCCGCGGTCCGGTACACGCCGCCGTGATCGCGGGCCCACCGCCGCCGATCCGTCGCGCAACCCTGCGCGACGGGTCGGCGGTGCGGCGGTGTGGCGGGTTCAGCGGAGGGACAGGCGTTGCCCGGGGCGGATGAGGTCCGGGTCCGGGCCCACGGTCGCGCGGTTCTTGTCGTACAGGGCCGGCCAGCCGCCCGGCAGGTTGTGCGCCGCGGCGATGCCGCTGAGGGTGTCGCCGGGCCGGACGAGGATCTCCGCGTCGCCCTCGGACGCCGGGAACGGCGCCGGGGAGGTGGCGAGTTCGTTCCGGCGATCGGTGGCAGACCCGGCCGACGGCGTGGCCTTCGCGGCACGCCGGCGGCGGTCGGCCGCGGAGCGTTCGGCGCGGCGGGGCGCGTCGGCCCCGGCCAAGCCGGCTTTTCGGGAGCACACCGGCCAGGCGCCCGCTCCCTGTGAGCGCAGTACGTTCTCGGCGACGCGGATCTGCTCGGCCTTGGGCGCGTCCTGGGCCCTGCCCTTGCCGCCGTTGGCCTTCCACGTGCTGTCTTTGAACTGCAGCCCTCCGTGGTACCCGTTGCCGGTGTCGGTGGACCAGTTGCCGCCGCTCTCGCATTGCGCGACCCGGTCCCAGGTGGCGTCGTCCGCGGCCCGGGCCTGGGTCACCGTCGCGAAGCCCAGGAGGGAGGTCGCGACGACACCGACGACGGCCGAGTCTCGCAGGCGGCGTCGGCTGCAGGCTCGACGCGATTCGTCCCGGTGCGAAGTGCTGTGAGAAAGCATGGATTCCCTTCGGAATTCCCCTGCGGGGCCCGACCGGCGGCGATCCACGAGGAATCCGTCCCGATCATCCGAATCGCCCGATCGCTGGTGATGAGCGTTTCGGTGCCTCCACCTCGCGACGGGTCGCGAGTTCGGCCGTGACTACACGGCGAAAACGGGGGTGCGGTCTGCACTTGGCGCAGACGCTAGACAAGTCACCTCGCCGATATCAACGACCAATGACGTTTTCGCAGGCCACGTCGGCATTTCCTGTCGTCCGGCGGGGCGTGTCGCGAACACGTCACGGATCGCTGAATTCGCCGCATCCACACCATTCGGAGGGCGACTATACGGGTGAATTTCGGGCATCTCGCGGATGCTCCGTCGGGTCGGTCGGCTCGCATTTGCGGCCACCGATCGGGCCCGAGCAGCGATTTCGCCGAGAAAGGACTTTGCGATGGGTCGAGCAATGTGGGAGGCGTCATAAACCTCGGTGGGTTCCGCAAAGATTTCCCGGCGCGGGGGCCCGGATGTTTCCGGGAGATGTTCCGCGCACCCGGTACCCTCCGCGCGCGATCGGCGATGGGTGCGCATTGCGGAGAGGGGAAATCACCGAGGTGGATCGCATAATAGTAATTGATGGTGTGCCGCATATCGGGATTCCCACGCCCCACTCGCCGAATGGTGGGCGGGTGGTGTTCGACCGCAGGTGTCGAGGCATGCGAATCCGGCATGACCGTCCTGCGCAACATGCGCTGGTGCCATGGGTTTCGGGCGGGTGAGGATGTCGCCATGACGAAGAACCGGCGGCTGACGCGTATCTCCTCGCCGGCGGGCGTATCGCCCGCGCACGGCTACAGCCACGTGGTGACCGGTCCCGGTCGGCTGGTCGTGATCTCCGGGCAGGTGGCGACCGACGAACACGGCGAAACGGTCGGCGCGGGGGATCCGGCCGCCCAGGCGCGGCAGGTGTTCACGAATCTGCGCCGGTGCCTCGCGGCGGTGGGCGCGACGTTCGACGACGTCGTCAAACTCACCCACTTCACCACCGATATCGCGTACTTGACGAGCATCGGCGCGGCCTGGGACGAGTTCGTCGATCCCGAGCACGAACCGGCCAGTTCGACGGTCCAAGTGGCCGCGTTGGTCCGGCCCGAACTGCTCCTGGAGGTCGAGGCACTCGCCCTGGTGCCCACCCCGTAGCGGCGACTTCCCTTCCGCATAACGGAGTTCGCTATTTCCGAGCGTCCCGGCGGCTAGGATCGGCGCGACATTTCGACGCCGCTCGGCGACCTGGGGGATCTGTGCGTGAGCAGGGCGAAAGTCGGCGGGAGTGGAGCGCGCGCGGAGTCGACGTGAGCGTGCCCAGCATCGCGCGGGTGTACGACGCGGCGCTCGGCGGCAAGGACAACTTCGCCGTGGACCGGGCCGTGGCCGACCGTTTGACGAGCGCGGTGCCCGGAGCCCGCGAGTGCGCGTTGTCGAACCGGGCGATCCTCGCGCGCGGGGTGCGCTTCCTGGTGGAACAGGGCATCGACCAGTTCATCGACCTGGGTTCGGGCCTGCCGTCGGCGGAGAACACGCACCAGATCGCGCAGCGCCACCAGCCGCACTCGTCGGTCGTCTACGTCGACATCGACCCGATCGTGCTCGCGCACGGACGGGCGCTGCTCGCGGAGAACTCGCGCACGCGCGTGGTCACGGCCGACGCGCGTGATCCCAAGGCGGTGCTCGCGCTTCCGGCCGTCCGCGAACTCATCGACCTCGACCGCCCGGTGGGCCTGCTGATGGTCGCGATCGTGCACCACCTGGAGGACGACGAGGACCCGGCCGGCATCGTCCGCGCGTACCTGGAGCAACTCCCGTCCGGAAGCTACCTGTTCCTGACCCACTTCTGGGCCAACGGCACGCCGGAGGCCGCGGTGATCGAGGAGGTGCTGCACGGCGCGCACAACACCGGGCGGTTCCGGTCCCGGGAGGAGATCGCCGGCTTCTTCGACGGCCTGGACCTGGTCGAACCCGGCCTGGTCAACCTCCCGTTGTGGCGTCCGGAGGAGAAGGTTCCCGATCCGCTGCCGGTGTCCGGCACGCTGCTGCTGGGCGGGATCGCCCGCAAGCCGTAGCCGGTTGGCGGCCTGGTCTGCCTGGTCTGCCTGGTCTGCCTGGGCGGCCTGGGCAGCTTTCCGGTCGCCTTCCCCGTTCGGCGGCCGGTCAGGCGGTTCGGGCGGTGGTTCGGGTCAGTTCGTCGTGGCGGTGCGGGCCGGCCGCAGGGACGCGTCGAACGCGTCGCGGGCGAGTTGTTCGCAGCGGTCGTGGAGTGCGTGGAAGGCGGCGGCCGAGCGGGCGGCGGGCCAGTCGGGTCCCAGGTGCGCGGCCGGCAGGCCCGGGTCGGTGCGCAGCAGGTGGATCCAGTCGGCCAGGACCGAGGCCAGCAGCGGCAACGGGTCGCCGGTGTCCGGGTCGTGCCGTTCCCACCGGGAGAGGAAGGCCTCGTGGGCGGCGCGTAGCGCGTCGGGGTCCCAGGCGCGGCGGACCAGGCGATGCATCCGTGTGGGCGGCAGCGGTTGGGCGGCGAACGCGTCGAGGAAGGAGTCCTCGGCGTCGGGCAGGTCCAGACCGGCCAGGGCCTCGGTGATGTCGACGGTGCCGGGTGCGATCCACAATCCGTCCCGGGCGCAGCCGAATCCCGCCCATTGCAGCCGGGACCGCAACTGGTGGCGCAGGTCCCGGTGGTGTTCGGGGAGCGAGAAGGACAGCAGGGTCCACCGATCGTCGCGGTGTTCGAACGGGGTGCGGGACAACACCCGACCCTTGCCCTGGAGCAGCACGTTTCGGCAGGCCGGACTGATCGTGTAGACGGCTTCGCGGCCGTCGCGACCGCGGTGCAGCAGGTCGCGGTGCACCATGCGGTTCAAGGTCGCGCGTGCGGCGGGGGCGGCGACGCCGAGGCGGTCCAGCGCGTCCAGGAACACGCGCGAGGGCAGGGGCGTGGTGTGCCGGTCCAGGACTACGCCGGCCAGCAGTGCGAGCAGCAATTCCTGCGGGCGCGACACGACCGGAAGCACGGTCGCGGCGGACGGGGGCGCCGGGGTCGACGGCGGGGCGGTGCTCGACATCGCGGTGTGGGTTTCCCTGACTCTCGGGGCCTTCGAGGCACGGTGTTCGAGGCGGCGGCAACGTACGGCGCGGGTGGCCGGACGGACCGGCGCGCCCGGGTCGACCGTACCAAGACCCACGTCGAGATGTGAAACACAATCTTGACGGGCGTGAGAATCATGCCTAACTTCAGGGGTGTGGCGGAGCGCCGAGGCAGGCTCCCGCCCTTCCCGTTCGCCATTCCCGAGCCCTCGCCCGGTGCCCGACGGCACCGGCGGGCGGGCATCTTCCGAAGGACGTGCGCATGGACGCATCGAACCCGCTGGACCTGCACGGCAAGGTCGCCGTGGTCACCGGCGCGGGCCGAGGCCTGGGCCTGGCCTACGCGTCCGCGCTGGCCGAGGCCGGTGCGGCGATCGTGGTCAACGACCTGGACCCGGCCGTCGCCGAGGCCGCCGCCGCGCGGATCGTGTCCGCCGGCCACCGTGCCGTCGCCGTGCCGGGCCCGGTCGACTCCGCCGAGGTCGCCGACGAACTGGTGGCCCGCGCGGTGCGCGACTTCGGGCGCCTGGACGCGATGGTCACCAACGCGGGCATCCTGCGCGACAAGGTGCTCTGGAAGATGAGCGACGAGGACTTCGACGCCGTCGTCGCCGTCCACCTGCGCGGCACCTTCACCTGCGCCCGGGCCGCCGCCCGGCAACTGCGCGAACAGGGCGAGGGCGGCTCGCTGGTGATGGTCGGCTCCCCGGCGGGCCAGCGCGGCAACTTCGGGCAGACCAACTACGCGGCGGCCAAGGCCGGCATCGCCGCGATGGTGCGCACCTGGTCGATGGAACTGGCCCGGTCCGCGATCACGGTCAACGCCGTCGTCCCGATCGCCGCCACCGCCATGACCGAGTCGATCCCCGCCTTCGCGCCGTACGTGGCGGGGCTGCGCGAGGGCGTGCCACTGCCGGACTTCCTGCGCAAGGGCGAGGGGTTCGGCACCGTCGAGGACTGCGCCGCGCTGGTGCCGTTCCTGGTCTCGGACGCGGCGCGCGCGGTCACCGGCCAGTGCATCGGCATCGGCGGCGACAAGCTGGCCCTGTGGTCGCACCCCCAGGAGGTCGCCGTCGCCTACGCGGACGGCGGGTGGAGCCCGCGGGGCATCGCCGACGTGTGGGCGACCGGACCCGGCCGCGAGCCGCAGACCGTCGGGATCCCCGCCCCGCGCGTCCCGGACGGGGCGACCCGATGAGCGCCGCGCCCTACCGCCCCGCGTTCGACCTCGACGCGCTGACCGCGATCGACGTGCACACCCACGCCGAGGTCTCCACCCGGGGCGCCGCATCCCTGGCGGACGACCTGCACGACGCGTCGTCCGCGTACTTCAAGGTGGCCGGGAAGCGCAAGCCCACCCTGCCGGAGATGGCCGCCTACTACCGCGAACGCCGCATGGCCGCCGTGGTGTTCACGGTCGACGCGGAGCACGCCACCGGCACCGCGCCGGTGCCCAACGACGAGGTCGCGGAAGCCGCGGCCGCCAATGCCGACGTGCTCATCCCGTTCGCGTCCATCGACCCCTTCCGCGGCCGCGCCGGGGTGCGCGAGGCCCGACGGCTGATCACCGAGTACGGCGTGCGCGGCTTCAAGTTCCATCCCTCGATCCAGGGCTTCCACCCCAACGACCGCATGGCGTACGGCCTGTACGAGGTGATCGAGGAGCTCGGCGCGATCGCGCTGTTCCACACCGGGCAGACCGGCATCGGCGCCGGCCTGCCCGGTGGCGGGGGGATCCGGCTCAAGTACTCCAATCCGATGCATGTCGACGACGTGGCCGTCGACTTCCCGCATCTGAAGATCATCCTGGCGCACCCCTCGTTCCCGTGGCAGGACGAAGCGCTCTCGGTCGCCACCCACAAGCCGGAGGTCTACATCGACCTGTCCGGCTGGTCGCCGAAGTACTTCCCGGCGCAACTGGTGCAGTACGCCAACACCCTGCTCCAGGACAAGGTGCTGTTCGGCTCCGACTACCCGGTGATCAGCCCGGAACGCTGGCTGGCCGACTTCGCGCAACTGCCGATCAAGGACCACGTCCGTCCGAAGATCCTCAAGGACAACGCCGCCCGCCTGCTCGGTCTGTCCGGTCTGTCCGGCTGACCCACGCGTGCCGGTCGGCACCGCCCCGCTCCGCCCGACCGGCCCTCACCTCTCAGGGGGAACCGTGCGCCACACCGCGCGCAACCAAGGACTGGGTTCGTGGACCGCGCGCCGCGCCCGCAGGAGTCCGGACCGCACCGCACTCGTCCACCAGGGTCCGGACGGCCGGCCCGTTCGGCACAGCTACGCCGAACTACACGCCCGTACCCGCGCGATCGCCGCCACCCTGCGCGAGCGACACGGGGTACGGCCCGGCGACCGGGTCGCCTATCTGGGACCCAATCACCCAACGTTCCTGGAGACGCTGTTCGCGACCGGCCGGCTGGGCGCGGTGTTCGTACCGCTGAACACCCGCCTGACCGTATCGGAGATCGCCTACCAACTCGCCGATTGCGGTGCGCGGGTGCTCGTGCACGCGCCCACTCACGACGCGCTGGTGCGCGAACTGCCCACCGCACCGGGCTCGCCGACGCCGCTGCCACTGGCCCGACTGGCGGCGACGGATTCGCTCCCGGGCGACCTGGACGCCGAACTCGACGACGCGCCGGGGACGTTGGACGACCCGTGCATGATCATGTACACCTCCGGCACCACGGGCCGACCCAAGGGCGCCGTGCTCACCCACGGCAACATCACCTGGAACAGCTTCAACGTCCTGATCGACCAGGATCTGGCCGCGGACGAGGTCGCGTTGGTGTCCGCGCCGCTGTTCCACACCGCCGCGCTGAACATGCTCGCGCTGCCCGTGCTGCTCAAGGGAGGGGCCTGTGTGCTCGCCGAACGCTTCGACGTGGACGCCACGTTCGACGCGATCGCCCGGCACCGGGTGACCGTGATGTTCGGCGTGCCGGCGATGTTCCGGCAACTGGCCGACGCGCCGCGCTGGGTCGACGCGGACCTGTCCTCGCTGCGGCTGCTCAACTGTGGTGGCGCACCCGTGCCCCCGGCGCTGATCACCGCCTACCAACGGCGCGGCCTGAACTTCTGCCAGGGCTACGGGATGACCGAGGCCGCGCCGGGAACGCTGTTCCTGGCCGCCGAACACGCCGTCGACAAGGCCGGATCCGCTGGAGTCCCGCACTTCTTCACCGACGTGCGCGTCGCGCGCCCGGACCTGACCGAGGCCGCTCCCGGCGAGGTCGGCGAGGTCGTCGTACGCGGCCCCAACGTGATGCCCGGCTACTGGGGCCTGCCGCGCGAGAGCGCCGACGCGTTCACGGACGGCTGGTTGCGCACCGGTGACGCCGCCCGTACCGACGAGGACGGTCACGTCACCATCGTCGACCGGATCAAGGACATGATCATCTCGGGTGGCGAGAACGTCTACCCGGCCGAGGTGGAGAACGCCATCGCCGGCCACCCGGACGTCGCCGAGTGCGCCGTCTACGGTGTCCCCGACGCCCGCTGGGGCGAAGTCCCGCACGCAACGGTGGTGTTGCGGCCGGGAGCGAGTGCCGGCGGGGACGACATCCTGAGCTTTCTCGACGGCCGACTGGCCCGGTACAAGCTGCCCAAGGCCGTCCACGTACTGCCCGTGCTGCCTCGCAACGCCGCCGGCAAGGTGCTCAAGGCCGAGCTGCGCGGCGGGGGCGACTCCGCCGCGGACCGCTGAAGCGCCTCATCTCCCGGCGGGGTTCGCCTTCCTTGCCCTCCTCCTTCCTTCCTTCCGCCGCCGGTTCGCGCTGTCGCGCCCGCACTTCCTCCCGATCCGGACTCCGGCTTTCGCCGGGTCACCGACAACCGATGGAGCAACCCGTGACCCTGATCGTGCACTTCGACGAACTCGCCACCCTGGCAGGCAAGGATCTGGGCGCCAGTGCCTGGATCGACGTCACGCAGGAACGCATCGACACGTTCGCCGACGCCACCGACGACCACCAGTGGATCCACGTGGACGTCGCCCGTGCCGCGACCGGGCCGTTCGGCGGTCCCATCGCACACGGCTACCTCACGCTGGCGCTGTTCATCCCGGCCTTCGGCGAGTTGTTGGAGGTCGAGGGCGTCACCACCAAGGTCAACTACGGCCTCGACAAGGTGCGCTTCCCCGCTCCCGTCCCGGCCGGCGCCCGGATCCGGCTGACCGCCCGGGTCGCCGACGTCGAGGCCGTGGCGGGCGACGGTGTACAGATCACCGTGGACGGAACCATCGAGATCGACGGCGGCACGAAGCCGGCATGCGCCCTGCGGAGCATTTCGCGTTTCTATCGCTGATCGTCGGCGGTACGCGCCCGTGCCTCGCGTCGGCGCCGCCCCGGGAGCGTGTGGTGGGTCGCACGCGAGGCTCCCGGGGCGTCGATCGTCGTCGTTGGGGTCTTCGGCCATGACGATCAGACTCACCGACGCCGAGATCAATCATCTGGTCCCCCGCCCCGAGGTCGACTTCCACGAACTCGATGTCCCACAGCCTCGGCCCCGGGACGCCGAGCCTGCCGCCCGGCTGCTGGTGGACACCCTGCGCGCGCATGACCTACCGCTCGATGATCTGCGCTACTCGGCGTGGTTGAACAGGAGCGACCGCATGCTGAACCTCTACGGACTGGGCCTCGCGGCCGAGTGACTGCGATCCCGAAAATGCGTGGCAGATGCGAGGTTGATATGATATTCGGCTTGCATATGCCGAGGATTTCATATGGCCCTGCCGGCGGATGCCGACTTCTATCCTGGGTGCCTGCGGTGCGGCGGTGGGCCGTGCGGGCTGGGCGGGCGAGAGGGGTCGGCGATGCGGGAGTTGGCGGAGAGCGCGCTGCGGTGGGTCGCGGAGGGGCGGCCGGGGCTGTTGGTTCGGGCGGTGACCGAGCAGGGCTTCGGGCCCCGGCGTCCGTACGATGCGCTGCTTGTGGACGGGGGCAGCGATGCGGTCGGGTCGCTGTACCAGGGGGCGTTCGACGCCCACCTCGGCGACGAGGCGTCGCGGGCGCCGTTGCACGGGTCGTCCTGGATCTGCCCGGTCGCGATCCACGACCGTGAGGCGGCCGACGCGGGCCTGACGTGTGGCGGTCAGGCCGAGGTGCTCCTGCAGCCGCTCGACTCGGTGCCGCGGCAGTGGTGGGAGCTGCTGTCGCGCGGGGAGGGCGCGGCACTGATCACCGGATTGGACGAGACGGGCGCACGCTGTACGTCGGTGGTCGCCACGGCGGACGGCGTGGTCGTCCCGGAGGGGCCGGTCGATCCGTCGGCGGTCGAGCACGCGGTCGGGATGTTGCGGCGGCACCGGGCCGGGCGCGACGTGCGGTACACGGAGGGCGGGCTGACGCTGATCGAGGTCGCTCCGCCGGTACCGCGCCTGCTGATCGTCGGGAGCGGGGAGCTGGTGACCCTGCTCGTCGCCCAGGGGCGGCTGCTCGGCTGGATGGCGACCGCCGCGCGGGACGCGGACCCGGCACTGCGCTGCGTCGCCGAGCACCCGGACTCGGTGTGCCTGGTGATGTTGAGCCACGACGCGGACGTCGACGTCCCGGTGCTGAGCGCCGCCCTGGGCGCCGGGGTGCCGTACGTGGGCGCCCTGGGCTCGCGCCGCACCCAGGGGCGGCGGGCCGAACGGCTCCTGGCGGCGGGCGTACCCAAGGCCCGGGTGGAGTCGGTGCACGGGCCGATCGGCCTCGAACTGGGCGCCCGCACCCCGGCCGAGACGGCACTGGCGGTGTGCGCGGAGATCCTCGCGGTCCTCGACGGGCGCACCGGCAGGTCGCTGAGCGAGGCGACCGGTCCGATCAACGCCTGAGCGAGGCGAACGGACGATCAACTCAACGCCTGAGCGAGGCGGCCGGTCCGATCAACGCCCGAGCGGTGTGGTGCCGGTCGTGGGGCGGGCGGGTCAGGGGCAGCGGGGTGGGGCCGTGCTGGTGCGGATCACCAGTTCCGGGTGGAGCAGGTGGCGGGCGGCCTTGGTGCGTTCGCCGCGCAGGCGTTGCAGGAGGGTTTCGGTGGCCAGTCGGCCCATCTCCTCGCGCGGCTGGTTGATCGTGGTCAGGCCGATGTGTCGCAGGCCGGCCAGGTGGGTGTTGTCGTAGCCGACCACCGAGACGTCCTGGGGCACCCGCACGCCGGACGCGGACAGTTCGCCGATGATGCCCACCGCGTTGAAGTCGTTGGCGGCGACGATGGCGGTCGGCAGGGTGTCGCCCTCCAGCAGGTCCCGCGCGGCCCGGGCACCGCCCGTGTCGGTGTATTCGCTCGGCACGACGCACAGGTGGCGGTGCAACGCCAGGCGTTCCATGGCCTGTTCGTAGCCGCGGCGGCGGACCGCGGCCTGGGAGCCGGCGCCGCCGTCCACGTGCACGATGTCGCGATGGCCGAGCGCGGCCAGGTGTTCGACGGCCAGGGCCGATCCGGTGGCACCGTCGTCGTTGACGGTGTCCACCCGGGCGGACCGGACGCTCCGGGCCACCAGCACGGTGGGCACCTGGGCGCCGGCGTCCTCGATCGCGGCGGTCTCCACGACCGGGCCGAGCAGGACCAGGCCGGCGGGGTGGAATTGCAGCAGGCGTTCCAGACTGCGGCGTTCGTGCGCGGGGCGGCGTCCGCCGGTGCCCAGGATGATGTCCATGCCGCAGGCGTGCGCGGCGGCCTCGACGCCGTCGACCACCTCGGCGAAGTACGGGTTGTGCAGATCCGAGATCATCACGCCGAGCGTGCTGCTGCTGCCGGTGGCCAGGGTGCGGGCGTTGAGGTTGGGGCGGTAGCCCAACTCGCGGGCGGCGGCCAGGACGGCCTGCCGGCGGGCCTCGCTGACCTTGGGCGAGTCGCGCATCACCAGCGACACGAGCGAGCGGGAAACCCCGGCGCGGGCGGCGACGTCCTCGAGGGTGGGACCGGACACTGATGCTCACCTTTCTCCCGATGCGGAGCCGTCGGTCGGATCGTTCGACACCGCGGCGATCGGCTCTTCGCCGACCCGGGGGTTCGACGTTCGCCGATGCGACGCGTACGACGACACGGTGGATCCGCGACCCGCACCTCCGCGACCCCACCCCACGCGCTGCCGCACCTCGGCGACCGCGCGACCGGGCCGTCGGCCACACCGCGACCCGACGACCGACAGCCGTGGAACCGAGATTACACGGATGGAGCGCTCCAAAGAATGGAGCGCTCCACAGGGGTGCGGCCCGGGTCCGGCGCGGGTGGCCCGCACCGATCGGCCGAGTGGCTGTATTGCCCATCGATTCACGGGTTTCGGCGGCGTTAAGCGAACGTTACGAGTGACTCTTGACACGCTCGGACGGCGGGTATCAGTCTTGGGGCGTTCCCGGATTGGAGCGCTCCAAAAGTGGAGCGCTCCAATCCGAAGGCTCCGGGATTCCGCTCGTCGAACGAGCCGGCCGCCGGTCGGCCGCCGACAACCCGCTCGGCGGCCCACTCGCGGCCACCCGCCCACTGTCCACTGTCCACGGGAGAAATGAATCTGATGCGTATCGGAGTCGCAGGTGTGGGGCGGATCGGCGCGATGCACGCGCGGAACCTCACGAGCCTGGAGACGGTCGACAAGCTCGTCCTGTTCGACCCGCAGCCGGGTCGCGCGGACGCCCTCGCCCGGGAACTCGGCGCCGAGGCGGTCGGTGACCTGGAAACCCTGCTCGCCGAGGTCGACGGGGTCGTGGTGGCGACCCCGACCGACACCCACCCGCAGATGTTGCGGCGGACCGTGGCCGCCGGCGTCCCGACCCTGTGCGAGAAGCCGATCGCCTCGGACATCGCCGCGATGATCGCCCTGATCGCCGATGTGGAGGCGAGCGGGGTGCCGGTCCTGGTCGGTTTCCAACGCCGCTTCGACCCGGCCGTGGTGGAGTTGAAGCGCCGCCTCGACGCGGGCGAGACCGGTACGCCCTACCTGGTCCGCGCGGTCGGCCAGGACGCCGCGCCACCCGATTTCGGCTACCTGCCCGCGTCCGGCGGGATCTTCCGCGACCTGCTCATCCACGACCTGGACGCGGTGCCGTGGTTGCTCGGCGAACCGGTCGTCGAGGTGTTCGCCAGCGGCTCGGTCCTGGTGGACGAGGCGTTCGCGAAGGCCGACGACGTGGACAACGCGGTCGTGGTGCTGCGCTTCGCGAGCGGGGCGCACGCGGTGCTCACCGGCGGCCGGCACGACCCGGCGGGCTACGACCACCGGATCGAGGTGCTGGGCTCGGCCCAGTCGCTCGCGGTGGGCCTGGACCCCCGGACGCCGGTGACCTCGCTCGAGGCGGACGGCCCGCAGGCCGGTCCCGACGCCTACCCCGGCTTCCCCGAGCGCTTCGCCCTCGCGTACGGCAACGAGATGCGGGTGTTCGTCGAGGTGGTCGCCGGCCGGATGGCCAACCCGTCCCCGATCGGCGACTCGCTGGGCAGCCTGGTGTTGGCCGACGCGTGCGAGCGGTCCCGGCGCGAGGGCCGGCCGATCGACCCGGCCGCCGTACTCGCCGCCGCGAGCGCGGGCCCCGTCGCACCGATCGGCTCGGAGGTGGCGTGATGACCAGCCCGACCACGCCGTCCGCCGCGACCACGCCGGCCGCCCCGACCGCCTCGTCCGCCCCGGCCCCGCTCGATCCGCGGCTCGCCGGTGCGCCGATCTCCTGGGGAGTGTGCGAGGTGCCCGGCTGGGGTCCGGTGTTGCCCATGGACACCGTGCTCGGCGAGATGGCCGCCCTCGGCCTGACCGCCACCGAACTCGGCCCACCCGGCTACCTCCCGGACGACCCCTCGGTGCTCAAGGGTGTCCTGGAAGCCCACGACCTCACCCTGGTCGGCTCGTTCGCCGCGCTCGTGCTGCACGAGCGCGACCGCGTCGCCGAGTCGGCGGCGAGCGCCGAGCGTACGGCCGAGTTGATCGCCGCGGCCGGTGGCGAGGTGCTCGTGCTCGCGGCGGCCACCGGCCTGGACGGCTACGACACCCGGCCCGAACTGTCCGACGCCCAGTGGCGGTGCCTGATCGACACGGCCGCCCACGTCGCGCGGATCGCCCGGACGTACGGCCTGCGCGCCACGCTGCATCCGCACGTCGGCACGCACGTGGAGACCGCCGCGGAGGTCGAGCGCTTCCTGCGGGACAGCGAACTGCCGCTGTGCCTGGACACCGGTCACCTGCTGATCGGCGGGACCGATCCGCTCGACCTGGTCCGCCGGCACCCCGAACGCATCGGGCACGTCCACCTCAAGGACGTCCACGAGGACACCGCCGCGCTGGTGCGATCCGGCGCGCTGACCTACGCCGACGCCGTCGGGCGGGGCCTGTACCGTCCGCTCGGCGACGGCGACGTCCCGGTCGCCGAGATCGTCGCGTCGCTGCGGACGGCCGGGTACCGCGGCTGGTACGTGCTGGAACAGGACACCCGGCTGACCGACGACCCGGCCGACGCCGACCTGCCGCGCCACGACACCGCGCGCGGCCTGGCCCACCTGCGCGGCAACTGACGCCGCCGGTTCGCCCCCACACGTTGCGCGGGGCCGGCGGGTCGTCGCGCCCTTGCCGGCCGCCCGGCTGGGTACGACACCCCCAGCGAATCGCCGCCCGCACCCGCCGCAGCCGTCCACCCGCCGACGCCGACGCCGACCCGTACCGATCCAGGACCGACTCCCGACGCGACCCGTTCGTCCCGACCGCCCACCGTCTTGACGAGGAGTAATCGATGCCCCGACGTTCTCTCGGATTCGCCGCCGCCCTGGGCGTTTCCGCGCTCGTCCTCGCCGCGTGCAGCAGCCCGTCCGGCAGCGACCCGGATACCAAGAACACCCCCAACGGCGCCCCGACCGGCGCGCCCAAGGGCAACAACACCGTGGCCGTGATCACCCACGGCTCGGCGGGGGACGCGTTCTGGAGCGTCGTCCAGAACGGCGCCCAGGACGCGGGCAAGAAGCTGGGCGTGGACGTCCAGTACCAGGGCAACGGCGACCCGGCCGGTCAGGCCCGGTTGATCGACAACGCGGTCACCCAGGGCGTGGGCGGCATCGTGGTCTCGATGGCCAATCCGGACGCGCTGGCCAATTCGATCAAGGCGGCCGGCGCCAAGGGCATCCCGGTGATCACCATCAACTCGGGGCAGGCCAAATCCACCGAGTTCGGCGCGATCGCGCACGTCGGCCAGGACGAGTCGATCGCCGGCGAGGCGGCCGGCGCCAAGCTCAAGCAGGCCGGCCGGACGAAGATGTTGTGCGTCATCCACGAGGCGGGCAACATCGGCCTGAACCAGAGATGCGACGGCGCCAAGGCCGGCTTCGGCGGTGCGACGCAGACCCTCCAGGTGGACATCGGCAACCCCACCGACATCCAGGCCCGCATTCGCGGCGCGCTCCAGTCGGACTCCTCGATCGACGCCGTGCTCGCGCTCAACCCGCAGGTGGCCGCGGTCGCGGTGGGTGCCGTGGGCGACGCGAACTCCAAGGCGCAGATCGCCACCTTCGACCTCAACCCGGACGTGGTCACCGGGATCAAGGACGGCAAGATCGTCTTCGCGGTGGACCAGCAGCAGTACCTCCAGGGCTACCTGCCGGTGATGATGATCAAGCTCTACCGGGACAACGCCAACACCGTCGGCGGTGGCAAGCCCGTACTGACCGGTCCCGGATTCGTCGACAAGAACAACGTCGGCGCGGTGGCCGAGTACGCGCAGCGGGGGACCAGATGACGATGAGTCCCTCGACACCCTCGATGCCGTCCGAGGCGGCGGGCCCCGCGCCCGGCGCCGCCGGCAGCGCACCCGGTGCCGCGCCGCCCACCGCGTCCGGCAAGGACGAACGGGTCGCGCCCGCCACCCTCGCGCACCGGCTGCTGATCCGGCCCGAGCTGGGTTCGCTGATCGGCGCCGTGCTGGTCATGTGCTTCTTCTCGATCGTCGCCGACGGGTTCTTCACCGCGTCCGGGGCGGCGACCTGGCTGGACGACTCGGCCACGCTGGGCATCATGGCGGTGGCCGTGGCGCTGCTGATGATCGGCGGCGAGTTCGACCTGTCGGCCGGCGTGATGACCGCCTCGACCGCGCTCATCACGGCGATGCTGGCGACCCGGGCGGGCTGGTCGGTGTGGCCCGCGCTCGCGGTGTCCCTGGTGTTCGCGCTCGCGGTCGGCGCGCTCAACGGCTGGCTCGTGGTGCGTACCGGACTGCCCAGCTTCATCATCACGCTGGGCACGTTCCTGGCCCTGCAGGGCCTCAACCTCGGCGTCACCCGGCACGTGACGAACAGCGTCCAGGTCAGCGGGATGCGCTCCACCGACGGCTACGAGTCGGCCGGGCGGTTCTTCGCCTCGACGATGGCCGTCGCCGGTACCGAGATCCAGGTCTCGGTGTTGTGGTGGCTGCTGCTGGCGGCGCTGGCGACCTGGGTGCTCGCGCGGACCCGGTTCGGCAACTGGATCTACTCCGTGGGCGGCGCGCCGGTCAGCGCGCGCAACGTCGGCGTCCCGGTCGACCGCACCAAGATCGTGCTGTTCATGACGACCGCGGGCGCCGCCTGGCTGGTCGGCTCGATCAACATCCTGCGCTACACCTCGGTCCAGGCCAATCAGGGCATCGGCCTGGAATTCCAGTACATCATCGCCGCGGTGATCGGCGGTTGCCTGCTCACCGGCGGCTACGGATCGGCGATCGGCGCCGCGGTGGGCGCGCTGATCTTCGGCATGGCCCGTCAGGGCATCGTCTACGCGAAGTGGAACAGCGACTGGTTCCAGCTCTTCCTGGGCGTGATGTTGCTGGCGGCCGTCCTGGTCAACAACTCCTTCCGGCGCCGCGCGGAGAGGTCCCGTCGATGACGAATCCGGAATCCGGCCCGACGGCCGAAGAGCCGACCACCGTCGAGAGCGCCGCGGCACGGGAGCCGGGCGCGACCGGGGCCGCCGTCGAGGCGGCGGGCGCCACCCGGGTCGGGGCGAGCACCCGCGCCGCCGACGCGCACCTGCTCGAACTGCGCGGTGTCGGCAAGCGGTTCGGCAGCGTGATCGCGCTCGACGAGGTCTCCACCTCGGTCGACGCCGGCGAGGTGACCTGCGTCCTGGGCGACAACGGCGCGGGCAAGTCCACCTTCATCAAGATCCTGGCCGGCGTGCACGCGAACGACAGCGGCGAATACCTCGTGGAGGGCGCGCCGGTCCGGTTCTCCTCGCCCCGGCAGGCGCTCGATCGGGGCATCGCCACGGTCTACCAGGACCTGGCCGTGGTGCCGCTGATGAGCGTGTGGCGCAACTTCTTCCTCGGCTCGGAACCGCGCAAGGGACGCGGTCCGTTCTCCCGGCTCGACATCGCACAGGCCCGGAGCACCGCCCGTCGCGCGCTGCTGGACATGGGCATCGACCTGCGCGACGTCGAACAGCCGGTGGGTACGCTCTCCGGCGGCGAACGCCAGTGCGTGGCCATCGCGCGGGCCGTGCACTTCGGCGCGAAGGTGCTGATCCTCGACGAGCCGACCGCCGCGCTCGGCGTCAAGCAGGCCGGCGTGGTGCTGCGCTACATCGCCCGGGCCCGCGACCGGGGTCTGGGCGTCGTGTTCATCACGCACAACCCGCACCACGCCTACCCGGTGGGAGACCGCTTCCTGCTGCTCAACCGGGGGCGCAGCCAGGGTTGTTTCGGCAAGGACGAGATCACCTTGGCCGAACTCACCCGACAGATGGCCGGCGGTGCGGAACTGGAGGCGCTGGCACACGAGTTGGGCGCGGGAGCGCAGACATGACGGCGCCCGAGCGAGCCCCCGCGTCCGCGGCCGGCGCCGGCATCGAGGTCCTCACCGTCGGGCGGGTGGGCGTGGACCTGTACCCGCAGCAGAGCGGCGTCCCGCTCGACCGCGTCGAGAGCTTCGCCAGATCGCTCGGCGGCACCGCCACCAACGTGGCGGTCGCCGCCGCCCGGCTCGGCCGTCGCTCCGCCGTGCTGACCAAGGTCGGCCCCGACCCCTTCGGCACGTTCGTGCGCACCGCGCTGGCCGACTTCGGCGTCGACCCGGCGTGGGTGGCCACGCACGAACGGCTGCTCACCCCGGTGGTCTTCTGCGCGCTCGACCCGCCCGAGGATCCGCCGCTGCTGTTCTACCGACTCCCGGTCGCCCCCGACCTCACGCTCACCGACGACGACGTGCCGTGGGACCTTGTCCGCGACGTGCCGGTGTTGTGGGTGACCGGCACCGGCGTGAGCACCGAGCCCTCGCGCGGCACCCACCGCCGGATGCTCGCCGTGCGCGGCCGGCGTACGCACACCGTGCTCGATCTCGACTATCGGCCGATGTTCTGGCCCGACCGGGAGACCGCCGCCCGCCGGATCGGCGAACTCGTCGACGAGGCCACGGTGGTGGTGGGCAATCGCACCGAGGTGGAGGTCGCGGTGGGCACCGCCGATCCGGACGAGGCGGCCCGGCGGCTGCTCGACCGCGGTGTCCGCCTGGTGCTGGTCAAGAAGGGCGCCGACGGCGTGCTGGTGGCCACCGCCGACGGCAGCGCCACGGTCGCCCCGCGCCGGGTCGAGGTGGTGTGCGGGCTCGGCGCCGGCGACGCCTTCGGCGGGGCCCTCGCACACGGCCTGCTCGCCGGCTGGGAGCCGACCCGGATCGCCGAGTACGCCAACGCCGCCGGGGCGCTGGTCGCCGGCCGACTCGCGTGCGCCGACGCGATGCCCACCGACGCGGAAATCGAGAAACTCGTGAACCACCCGATGCTGGAGACCCGAACGTGATCAGCGACCGCGACTGGACCAACCTGCTGGCGACCCGGGCGAATCGCCCCGACGCGGTGTTCGCGGCGTACGCCGAGCGCCGGCGCCGACCGCGGCTGCTCTCCGCGCGGGGCACGCTCTTCCTGGTCGCCGCCGACCACCCCGGGCGCGGCTCGCTCGGGGTGGGCGCCGATCCGCTGGCCATGGCCGATCGGCGCGACCTGCTCGGCAGGCTGGTCCAGGCGCTCGAACACCCGGACGTGGACGGCGTCCTGGGCACCCCCGACGTGATCGAGGAACTGCTGCTGCTGGGCGCGCTCGAGGACAAGGTGGTGATCGGCTCGATGAACCGGGGCGGGCTGGCCGGCGCCTCCTGGGAGATCGACGACCGCTTCACCGGCTACGACGCGGACGCCATCCGCCGCCATCGGCTCGACGGCGGCAAGATGTTGCTGCGCATCGTCGACCAGGACGCCGGCACGATACCCACGCTGGAGGGCTGCGCCCGGGCGGTGAGCGAACTGGCCGAGCACGGCATCCGCGCGATGGTCGAGCCGCTGCCGTACCGGCGCGACGCCTCCGGGCGGCTGATCCTCGATCGCGGCACCGCCGCGAACGTCCGCGCGGTCACCGTGGCCTCGGCGCTGGGCACCACGTCCGCCTACACCTGGCTCAAGCTGCCCGCGACCGAGGAGCCGGACAAGGTGGTCGGCGCGACCACCCTGCCCACCGTGGTGCTGGGCGGCGTGCCGTCCGCCGACCCGCGGGCCGACCTGTCCTCGTGGGGGCGCGCGCTCGCCCAACCGGCCGTGCGCGGCCTGGTGGTCGGTCGCGCGCTGCTCTACCCGCCCGACGGCGATGTGCGCGGCGCGGTGGACGCGGCCGCGCGGGTCCTGCGCGCGGCGAATCCGCGCGCGGTGGAGGTGATCGCGTGAACGAGCCGACCCTGTTCCACCCCTGGGGCACCGCCGGCGCCGGTGACGACCCGCTGCTGATCACCCCCGAACTCGCCGGATGGCGCTACAGCGGCCTGCGGGTGATCCACCTGCCGCCGGGCGGCGAGCGGGTCCTGGCGACCGGGGAGCACGAGGTCGCGGTGATCCCGCTGGCCGGCTCGGTGACCGTGCAGACCGAGGGACGGCGGTTCGAACTGGCCGGACGCGAAAGCGTGTTCACCGCCGTGTCGGACTTCGCGTACGTGCCGCGCGACGCCGAACTGCGGCTGTCCGCCGCGCACGGCTGCCAACTCGCGCTCGCCTCGGCCCGCGCGACCCGGCGGCTGGATCCGGCGTACGGTCCAGCGGCCGGCGTGCCGGTCGAGGTGCGCGGCGCCGGGCGCGCGACCCGACAGGCGAACAACCTGATGACCCCCGACGCGTTCGAGGCGGACAAACTGATCGTCTGCGAGATCCTCACCCCGGACGGCAACTGGTCCTCCCACCCGCCGCACAAGCACGACACCGCGAGCGCGCACGAGAGCGTCAACGAGGAGATCTACTTCTTCCGGGTGGCCGGCCGGGACGGCCGCACACCCGACCGGACCGGCTTCGGTCTGCACCGCACCTACACCACCGACGGCACGATCGACGAGACGGTGACCGTGCGCGACGGCGACGTCTTCCTGGTCCCGCGCGGCTACCACGGCCCGTGCGTGGCCACCCCCGGGCACCACCTCTACTACCTCAACGTGATGGCCGGTCCGGCCGACGAGCGCGCGATGCTCGCCTGCGACGACCCCGCCCACCACTGGATGCGCGCGAGTTGGGCCGAGGACGAACCCGACCCCCGCTGCCCGCTGACCCCGCTGCCCGCGCCGAACGGAGGAACCCGATGAGCCCGCCCACGACCGGCGCGACCGTACGGCTGACCACCGCCCAGGCCCTGGTGCGCTGGATGGTGGCGCAGGAGAGCGAACTCCTCGACGGCGGCCGGGCCGCACTGTTCCCCGGCGTGTTCGCCATCTTCGGCCACGGCAACGTGCTCGGCCTGGGCGACGCGCTGCACGAGGCGGGCGAGCGCATGCCGGTCTGGCGCGGCCAGAACGAACAGGGCATGGCGCTGGCCGCGGTCGGGTACGCGCGGGCCACCGGGCGCCGCCGGGTGTTCGCCGCCACCTCCTCGATCGGGCCCGGCGCGCTGAACATGGTCACCGCCGCGGGCGTCGCGCACGCCAATCGGCTGCCGCTGCTCCTGCTGGTCGGCGACACGTTCGCGAGCCGCGCCCCCGATCCGGTGTTGCAACAGGTCGAGCACTTCCACGACCCGAGCACGACGGTCAACGACGCCTTCCGCGCGGTGAGTCGCTACTGGGACCGGATCACCCGCCCCGAACAGTTGATCGCCACCCTCCCGCAGGTGGCCCGGGTGCTGACCGACCCGGCCGACTGCGGGCCGGTCACCCTCGCCCTGCCGCAGGACGTGCAGGCGCAGGCGTACGACTTCCCGCTGAGTCTGTTCGAGCCGCGTCTGCACCGGATCCGGCGGCCGCGCCCGGATCTGGCCGAACTCGAGGACGCGGCGGACCTGTTGCGCGGCGCCGAACGTCCGCTGCTGGTGGTCGGCGGCGGCGTGCGCTACTCCGGCGCCGCCGGCGAGGTGTTGCGGCTGGCCCGGGCGCACGGTGTCCCGTTCGCCGAGACAGTGGCCGGGCGCACCCTGCTGCCGCACGAGGACCCGCTGCACGCCGGACCGCTGGGGGTGACCGGCTCGGCCTCGGCCAACGCGCTCGCCGCCGACGCCGACCTGGTCCTGGCCGTCGGCACCCGTCTCCAGGACTTCACCACCGCGTCCTGGAGCGTCTTCGCCGCCGACGCGCGCCTGGTGTCGATCAACGCGGCCCGGTTCGACGCGGTCAAGCGGCGCGCCGCACCGGTGACCGGGGACGCCCGCGAGGCGTTGCGCGAACTCGGGCCACTGCTGGGCGAATGGCGGGCGGACCCGGCGTGGACCGCTCGGGCCGAGCGCGAACGGCGGGCCTGGGACGCCACGATCGACCGGCTGCGGGCGCCCGCCGACCCGGCCGAGCCGCCGACGTACGCGCAGGTGGTCGGCGTGGTGAACACCCTGGCCGGCGCCGACGACTACGTACTCACCGCCGCCGGCGGGCTGCCCGGCGAACTGGTCGGCGGCTGGCGGGCCTCGGGCGAGGTCGGGGCGGCGACGATGGACGTCGAGTACGGCTTCTCCTGCATGGGCTACGAGATCGCCGGCGCGTGGGGCGCGGCGATGGCCAGGCCGGCGGGCGTGGTCACCGCGCTGCTCGGTGACGGCTCCTATCTGATGCTCAACTCGGAGCTGTACTCGGCGGTCCTGTCCGGGCACCGGTTCGTCGCGGTGGTCTGCGACAACGGCGGCTACGCGGTGATCGCCCGGCTGCAACAGGGCCAAGGCGCGGCGCCGTTCAACAACATGATCACCGACTGCCGGGGCCCCGGCGCCGCCGCGGACGTGCGGGTCGACTTCGCCGCGCACGCCGCGGCCCTGGGTGCCGAGGTGTTCACCGCCGACACCGTCGAGGAGTTGACGAAGGCGTACGCGGCGGCGCGGGCGGCACGCGGGCCGGCCGTGGTGGTCGTCCGCACCCGGCCCGATCGCTGGACCGAGGCCGGCGCGTGGTGGGAGGTGGGGGTGCCGCAGGTGTCGGCGCGAGCGGAGGTGACCGCGGCGCGCGAGCGCATGGACCTGGCCCGGGCCGAGCGGGAACGCAAGGGCTGAGCACGTCGCGGGCCCGCGCTCGGTGGTCGCCCACCGAGCACGGGCCCGATCCGTCGGCTCCCGTTCGCTGCGGCGATCAGGCGGCGTCAGGCGGCGATCGGCCGGCTGGGCAGCCCGGCGCCGGCCCTGGCCTGGGCGAACGAACGCAGCAGGCGGTCGTGGATGGCGCCGTTGGAGGCCACCAACTCCCCGTCGCCGGGCTTCCAGTCGTCGCCCTCGAACGTGGTGGCCCGACCGCCGGCCTCACGCACCAGGATCGCGCCCGGGGCCCAGTCCCACGGACCGCAGCGCTGCTCCCAGTACGCGTCGAGGCGGCTCGCCGCCACCCAGGACAGGTCGATGCCGGCGCAGCCCAGGCGGCGCACGTCGCGGGTGTCGTTGACCACGGACAGGAACTCGGCCAGGTTGTTGTCCGGGTCGGTGGCCCGGGACGGCGGGAAGCCGGTGGCGATCACGCTGCGGCCCAGCGTGCGGGTGTCCGACACGTGCAGCCGCTTGCGGCCCTCGTAGGCGCCCCGGCCGGCCTCGGCCCAGTAGGTCCGACGCCGGGTCGCGTCGGCGACCACGCCGAGCGCGAGCCGCTCGCCGTCCCAGAACGCGATGGCGCACGCGTAGTGCGGCAGTCCGTGTGCGAAGTTGGTGGTGCCGTCGAGCGGATCCACGAACCAGGTCGGTCGGCGCAGGTCCAATTCGGCGAGCCCGCCGCCCTCTTCGCCGACCACCGCGTCCTGCGGGTAGTGGCTGCTCAGCCAGGCCCGGACCAGTTTCTCCACCCGTACGTCGGTCGCGGTGACCAGGTCCGCGGCTGAGGACTTGAGCCGGATCCGCCGGGGCCGCCCGGCACGGCGGATGATCTGGGCGGCCTCGCGCGCGATCCGCAGGGCCGCGAGCGTACGGGGAAGGGGGAAGACCACGGTTGTCGCTCCTTGCCTACGACGGTCGATGAGACCGATGCCCGATCGACCGCGGCCGTGGACCGGCCCGCGCGATCGCCCGCGACCCCCGCCCCACGCGAAAGTCGTCCCTGCATCGGGTCGCCGTCGTGCAATAGATTGCCCCTGCATTATGTCGAGGCCCGCCGCCGTCCACCACCAGGTTGGCCGCCCGCCCGGGGGCACGCGTCGCGACGCCGGTCCACTCGGCGGTGTACAGCCGGCCGCGCGCCGGGTCGACGGCCACCCACGGCACGCCCTTGTCGTGCGGAGGTTGCGGGAGTTCGTACGCGGTGCCGGTGAACTCCGGGGTCTGCGCGTCGAACAGCGCGACGCGTGGCGGTGCGGCTCGGGCGGGGACGTCGACGCATCGGGACGAACCTCCGACTCGGTCGTGGCACGCGGCATCCGTCACCGCGCGCACGGGAGTTACGGGACCCGGACGGTCACCGATCGAACTCGGACGCTGCCGGCAGATCCCCTCGGACCCACCGCTGCCGAGCCCGTTGCGATGAACACTCGCCGACCTCCACTGGACGCACCCGCCACCGGGCGTACCCGCCACCGGGCGTACCCGCCACCGGGCGTACCCGCCACTGGGCGCACCCGACCACCGGGCGGGCCCGCCACCGCACGACGCCGTCGACCCCGGCGGGGTCCGCAGGGTGTGCATCCGAAGGGTGACGGCGCGCTCACCCGACGGGCGGGGGCGCGCACCGTCGTCGGCGGTCCGCACCCGCCGGGCGGACGCGACGCGACGGCGGTGCCGGTGGGGCGGGCGGGTGTCCGCCGCCAGGGCGTGTCTTCAATCCCCCGCCGAGCTCCACGACGCCCGGCACCGCATCCGCCCTGCGGGCTCCTCGCTGCGCTCGCCGCCCCGGAGAAACGCCCGAATAGAACCTATGCGGGCGCTTCTCCGGCACGCCGATGCACGGCATCCGCCCTCCGGGCTCCTCGCTGCGCTCACGCCGCGGAGCCCGACGGGGGATTGAAGACACGCCCTGGAAGTGCGGCGTTCGCGGCGACGAACCGTGTGGTCGTGGTCACTGTTCGTGGGATGTGCGGGGTGGTTGGGCCGGTTGTGGTTGACATGGGGATGTGTGGGTCATATTCCGGAGGTAGTACCCGCACGGCCGCAAGGCACGAGAGCCCGGTGGCGGTCCCGTGGGTCGGGGGCGGTCGCGGCGTTCGGGGTGCCGGGGCGTGGGAGCGGGGTGAGCCACCGGAGCGCTCGACGTTCTAGGAGCGTCTTCATGGCACGTCCGGTCGGTATCGATCTCGGCACGACGAATTCGGTGGTCGCGGTTCTGGAGGCCGGTGAACCCACCGTGATCGCGAACGCGGAAGGAGCGCGGACGACGCCGTCGGTGGTGGCGTTCGCGAAGAACGGCGAGGTGCTGGTCGGTGAGGTGGCCAAGCGCCAGGCGGTGACCAACGTCGAACGCACCGCGCGGTCGGTGAAGCGGCACATGGGCGACAACACGTGGCACTTCCCCGACGTCGGCGACATCGACGGCAAGCGGTACACGGCGCAGGAGATCTCGGCACGGGTCCTGCAGAAACTCAAGCGCGACGCCGAGGCGTACCTGGGCGAGAAGGTCACCGACGCGGTCGTCACGGTGCCGGCGTACTTCGACGACGCGCAACGACAGGCGACCAAGGAGGCCGGGGAGATCGCCGGTCTGAAGGTGTTGCGCATCGTCAACGAGCCGACGGCGGCGGCGCTGGCGTACGGCCTGGACAAGGTGCGCGACCAGATGATCCTGGTGTTCGACCTGGGCGGCGGCACGTTCGACGTGTCGCTGTTGGAGATCGGCGAAGGCGTCGTGGAGGTCAAGGCGACGCACGGCGACACCCACCTGGGCGGCGACGACTGGGACCAGCGGGTGATGGACCACCTGGTCAAGCAGTTCAAGAACGCCCATGGTGTGGACCTGTCCAAGGACAAGATGGCCCTCCAGCGGCTGCGCGAGGCGGCGGAGAAGGCCAAGGTGGAGTTGTCCAGCGCGACGGAGACCTCGATCAACCTGCCCTACATCACGGCCTCGGCCGAGGGCCCGCTGCACCTGGACGAGAAGCTCACCCGGGCCCAGTTCCAGCAGTTGACGGTCGATCTCCTGGAGCGTTGTCGCGGGCCGTTCCACGCGGCGATCGAGGACGCGGGCATCTCGGTGAGCGAGGTCGACCAGGTGGTCCTGGTGGGTGGCTCGACCCGGATGCCGGCCGTCACCGAGTTGGTGCGCGAGTTGACCGGTGGCAAGGAGCCGAACAAGGGCGTGAACCCGGACGAGGTCGTCGCGGTGGGTGCCGCGCTTCAGGCGGGCGTGCTCAAGGGTGAGGTCAAGGACGTCCTGCTGCTGGACGTGACGCCGCTGTCGCTTGGTATCGAGACCAAGGGCGGCATCATGACCAAGCTGAT
>NZ_JBSFEO010000045.1:0-98999 GCF_053594475.1 Embleya sp. NPDC001921 | reverse complement strand
GGCATCGCCCGCCTGCACAACCTCACCCTCGCCGGATAACCCGGCCCCGAACCGCGGCCGACACACCCAAGATCACTTACGGGACAAGCCTTAGGGGCTGACACTGAAGTGCTTCCGGAAGGCGTTGAGGACTCGATCAGCTGCATCCTGCACCAGGGCCAATTGCGCAGTCGGATTCGATCGTACCTTGCTGACGACCGTAATCGGCGCATTTTCGGCGGCGAGAATATTCCTCATTTCTCGCTGGACGAGGTATTCGACCGATTCGCGATGGCTAGTCTCGGCCGCGAGAAACACGCTCTCCTCTCCGATCTCCGACCAAACGATGACCAGATCATCGATCCGCTCCCACGCTGACTCGTCAAATTCATGGACGCGTCGTCGGAACGATGATCTTTCGAGAGCCCGTCCAAGGTGATCGGCCCATCGACCCAGCACGCCGTTCCGGCCAACCGTCATACCTATGTAGGCAACGCCAATGCGACGTGAGTACCCGCAGTAGATGTAGGCGCGTGCTCGACACAGACTGGGGTCGCCGATTGCGGCCGACCCCCAAGTGTCAGTCTCGTTGTTATTAGTCATCGGAGTGAATCAGGCGAAGCGCTTTTCGAGTGCGGTGGCAGTTGCCTGATATACGGCCGACGACGCCTGATTTCGATACCTCTGAAACACTTCCTCGATTACTTCGTCTTCGATGTTCTGTAGGTTCTTTACGGAGTTGCTCTCGCTTACGGCGAGGCTCAAAAATAGGGCGTGCAGCAGCAGCACTACGTCTGCGTCGCCGCCGAATCGCTCATCAAACATTCGCATGAAGCGATGGTTTCGGTTGATTCGCACGATCGTTCCAAGCGTGGCGTCGTAGGCCCGCTCCCAGAGTGCATTGTCGTCGAGCTGGTCGACGATCGCGACGCGGGATCCGTCCTTGATCGCTAGCTCGCGTTCGGGCTCGCGCAAAGGATGGCGTACTGCCTCCTTCTGTTCGCGCTCTTTACGCTTCGACTCGGTAAAGACGTCATCTTGATCATTCGGTAGAAGATCTGGAAACTCCACTTCGCTCAGCGCCTCAGTGGCCTTGCTGATCGGGTCCTCGTCGGCCTTCTTCTTAAGCAGCTTAGTGGCGTTCCGCCAAGCCGCCCTGCTGGCGCGCCGGGCTTCGTATGTCGCCTCGTCGAGAGCGCCTTCGGCTTCCTCGCTGAGCAGTATTTCAGACTTCTTGACATCGATGTTGAACGCGTCATCGGCGGAATCGTCGATCAGGATTCTTCCCCGGAAGGCAAAGAAGTCCTGCTCTGTTGGAATGAGGCCAAAGCGTTCGCCGTGCCGAATGAGCCGCTTGTTGCGGTAGACATAGAATCCGTAGTGCTTTGCTCCGATCATGTACCTCTTGCGAATTTCGGCGGAGTTCTCGAACGCAGGAGGGTGCACGAGCTGGGTCGCCTCGAGAGTGGCTTGCACCCCGTTTTCTGCGTCGAGGGTAATGAGGCGTGGCCGCTCTAGCCAACGCACACTCAGGCCATCCCAGGAGCCCTCGGCAATGTTGCCGTTCTCTTCTGCTGAACCTGTGAACAGCGGATCGAAGGGTGTGATTGCCTCACCGTCAAGCATAATATCCAGGCTATTCTGCCCATCCTGGAGAAAGTAAAAGTATGTGAGGCCAAGCTTCTGGGTGAGCGCTTCCCTTGTCTTTCGGATGCTTGGATGGTTGCGCTTGTGTACTTTCTCGATGCTGACCAGTGTGCCGTGCGAGACCCCGGGCAGCATTCGATCGATTCTTTCCCGGTCGGCTTCGTTTAGCTCGGGCATCTCGCAAACGAATGCTCCCACTTGTTCAATATGCGGGAGGTCGAGAACAATCTTGTTCCACTCATGTCCTTCGCGCGCACTGATCACTTCGATGCGATCGCCCTGAGATAGTCCTGCGCTTTTGAGACCGAGACCATACTTGCCGAGACTTCCTTCGGCGTATTGGCGATCAACACCAAGGCCGAGAGCACTTAGTAGTTGTTCCCCGCTCATGCCAGCGCCGTTGTCGGCGATAATGTACCCGGCCGCACTGTTTCGGCGGTTTTCTGCAACCTCAGGCTCACGCTCGAGCTCGATAACGATGCGGTTTGCGTTGGCAGCCACAGAGTTGTCCACGATGTCGCAGATGGCACTCTCGGGTGTGTACCCGATGCGCGCGATAGCGCGCAGTACCCTGCCGGGGTTGATCGGGACCGACATAAAAGTGCTTTCGCCTGGCACGGCATCAGCCGGAGTGGTCATGCTTAGGCTCCTGGAGAGAATTCAATATGACAATTCAACTGATGGGAGTTCTTGAGTTCATGCGATTAGCGAGCGGCGCCCATTCTGCCTCCTATTAATAGGACGTTGCAGGACCTTGACTTTACTTGCATGGCAGGCGACAGGTATGCGGCTCGCGGACACAGGTTGCGTCCTCCGCACTGCAGGTAGTGATCGCGTACCCCTGGTGTCACGAGGGGCAGGCGACATGTGGCGCCCTTCCGAAGAAGCCCGGCTGACGGTTCGTCATCAGCCGCGCGCAGGGGTATAGGGCCAGCAAGGCGCATCTCGGTTAGCCAAGCGCCCGCCCGACTTCAGTCGGCATCGACCGGGAGGAGCGCGAAGAACTCCTCAGCCGGAAGCGGGTACTTAGTCTTCGTCACGTCAGCGTAGGAGCGCAGTGCCCGACTGATCTGGGCCTTAGAGCGAGGTGCGACGTGGACCTGCAGGAGATCAAACAGAAGCTGGGTGTTGCCACTGGCCATCTTGCCCTTGGCCTTCGTGCCTTCCGGAGTCTCGATCCACATAGAGGAGAACGGGGCCGAGGTCATCTTCCAGTCGAGCGCCGACAGCCGCTTCATGACCTCCGGCCACTCCAAGGCTCCCTGCTCGAGAATGTGTCGAACCACCTTCGCCACCTGGTTCTGAATGGCAGGGCGCATGAACGGGTGGCCAGCACCGTCGCGCCCCTTGGGCGCCCGGAGGTCCTTCGGCGACACTGAGGCGAGGTAGCGCTGACGCAGGTTGCCACACGCGTCGAGGAGTTCCCGGAGGCGTACGGCGATGATCTCGAAGCTCTGGTCGAGAAGTTCATCGGTCGCCCGTTGCTTGGACTGCTCGGTGGTGCAGGGGAGGTCGTAGCCGATCTCCTTGACGATGTCGTAGACAACGGCGATGGTGCTCCAGGCCGGGCTCGACGTGCTGATCGAGCGTTGGGCCAAAACGAGCTCACCGTCCTGGCCCACCTTGCTGAACACAAGGACAACCTTGTCCCGCTTCAGGAACTCATCATCGTCGAGCAGACGCCGAGTGAGGATGGCGAAGCTGTCGTCCTCATCGAGGGCGATGTTCTCCTGCAGGTTGGTGCTCTTGGCGTTCCGGTTGATGTTGGTGAAGAGCCGCCGGGTGCGGCGCCGGCCTTCATCAGTGTCGAAGTGTGGTACCACGATGACGTTGATGTCCTCGTTTCCCAACTCCGGGTTCTGCTTGATCGCGTCTTTGATGGCCTTGAGCCGGTGCTGGCCGTCGAGGGCGAAGAACTGCTGGGTGCCGTCGAACGTGAGGACACCAAAGTTGCGGTCCAGCCCTTGGAGGACGGCCTGATTTTCGGCATCCATCGTCACCGAGAGGTAGTTGGGGTCCCCGCCCCACACCGCGATGATGAGAGCGCCCAGGAAGCGGTTCTCATTGGTGAGCAGATACTCGGTGATCTCCTGCGTCCGCGTGCCGACGCCGCGCTGGATCATGGTACCGAGGTCGCGGTTTCCGCCGAGTTCATGCGCGAAGTTGATCTCTCGGGCCACCTGGGCGTAGCTCATCAGGCAGGAGTAGTAGGTCCAGTTGCCGACCTTCGCTTCGAAGGCGGGAACGAACGTCTTGGACGGCATGGAGGTACCTCGATGTCAGGGGGCGAGCGAGCGCGGGCTAGGAGCGGAGCGCTGGTCTGGGGATGGTGCTGAGCCGACCGCGCAGAGTGGGACCGCCCTGGATGTTGATCGGTGGGTTGTAGAGGTGGATCAGGCGGCTCTCCAGGTTCCTGATCATCGACCTGTCGTCGACTGTCGCGAACCAGTACTCCAGGGGGCGCAGGGCAAGGTAGTGAGTCAGCCGGTCGTCCCGATTGATCGGAGGCTCTCGGGTCCAGAGGTCCTCGGGGTTCCCCCGCAGGTGCTTCTTGTAGTTTCGGTACCGATTCCTGAGTGTGTTGCCCAGTTCGCCGGCCCCACCCGCGTTCCTGATGTAGAGAACCTGGTGGAAGCTGCCCTCGGTCCGGTCTGCCATGGCCAGCTTGATCGACGGGCGCCAGACGAACATGTAGAGGCCCGGCTCGTCGGGAATCGCTGCGGCGATGCTCTCGGTTGTGACGAGCCGTTCCCACGGGGATGCGAGTCGCTTCAGATCGTCCTGGAGGACTTGGAGGGCCGACACGTCCATCATCGGTGCGATGCCGAGCTGGAGCTCCAGAGCGGGACTGACGTCCAGGCGGTGGCGGATGACTGCGCGCGCGACCGTGTCTGGTGTCGCCATTCCTCATGTGCTCCGACTGGGTGACGGCGTGTGATGAGCGCACACATCCTTACACGCTGCACCGACAGTCGGTGGGCGAGACAGAAAAGAGTCCGTTTGATGACTTTTTGTCATCAAACGGACTCTTGACTGAAATCGAGGGAATCAGAGATGGCAGACGGAGCAGCCCACCTCGTCGTCATCGGCGTCGAGTGCGTCCGAGAGGACCTCCAGCAGCGGCCGGTTGGGCTTGATCCGCTTGGCGGCTCGGGCGAGGTTCGCCTCGTGCTTGGCCTGAATTTCCTCTCGCCGCTCTATGAGCTGGTGCAGGGACTCGCCCTGAGACCACGTGTAGTCGCGGCCCTGCATCGCGGTGCCCTGGTGGCGGACCTTCTCTTCGTACGCAACAGCCTTGTCGAAGAGCTCGGGGTGGCGATCCTTGAGGCCGACCCACTCGTGCTTGCGCTGGAAGAAGCAGAAGTAGCAGCCAGACCGGGTGCGCCACTCGTAGTAGCCGGGCAGGCCGGTGCCGGCCTCGTCGAGGATGCGGCCGACGCCCTCCCGGTCGATGCCATCCTCACGGAAGGGGAAGACCGCGGTGATGTTGGGTTTGGTGCTCACATAGCCGAGCCGGTTCTCGTCCGCTCGGATTGCGACGTAGGAGATCACCTCGTCCTCGCCGACCCATTCTTCCAGAGGTTTGATCTTCAGGTTCTTCGTGCACCAGCGCATCTGGGGGCTCGGTAGAGTGCCCTGGTAGACCTCGAGCCAGTGGTCGAAGTCCCGGTCGGTGTTCAATCGCGTGATCGGCTTGCCGACCGCGGCCTCGAGCTTGTTGAGGTACTCGTACGTCTCGGGCAGTTCAGCGCCGGTGTCGCAGAAGAAGTACTCCATCTCCGGCACGCGGTCACGCATGTAGATGGCAAGTGCGGAGGAGTCCTTTCCTCCGGACAATCCCAGGACGTGCCGGACCTTCTTCGCCGGGGTGGTTGCGTCAGTCACGATCACTCCGTCCTCTCGAGTGCAGTAGTGGCAACAGGCTCGGACACGCGCTGGGCGAGCGCCGCGAGCAGAATGCGCGCACCGTCGGGGCCGAGCGCCTTCTTAGCCTGTGCCAAGACACTGACAACGAGGCTTTCCGCCTCCTGCCGGGACTGTTCGGGCAGGTAGATCAGCGTGCGCTGCTCGCCACCGTCCTTGTCGGTCAGGGTGAGCAGCCGGGCTTCGAGATCTTCCTCAGCGCCGCCGACCGCCTCGCCCGTCTTGTACAGGTGACTGACGCGGTCGAGCGCGGCGGCCATTTCCCGGACACGACGGGCGAAGAGCGTGACGTCGTCGTCGGACCAGTCGCCCAGGGCAGAGTGCGACAGCCGCACAATCACGGGGTCGAGCCAGTCGGAGTCCGACAAGCCCTCGTTCAGTGCTATGGCGACGAACCCGCGAAGCTCGAGACTGAGCGAGATACCGGCAAAGCCCTGGAGACGGCGTGCGAGCGCCTGTCGCAGTTCGGGCAGAGCCGAGGGCAGGCGGAACTCGCGGCTGATGGTCTCGACGACCTCGACGCGAAGCGCGCGGTCGGCGCCGGCGATTTCCTCGGCTGCGGCAGTCAGGCGCTCGACGTAGCCCTTGTTGCCGCTGGTGCTTTTGCGAGCCTCGGGGCTGATCGGGTCCAGGCCGAGTGCTTGTGGGAGAGCGTGGAAGAGCAGGTCGTCCGGGTCTTGTGCGGTGAACAGCGCGGAGCGGATCGCAATGGCGTCCTTGCTGATGCGCTGTGTGCGGCGCGCGTATGGCGTGAGCACCATGACCCGCTCGAGCAGAGCACGGGTAACCGAGAGAATGGCCGGGTTGCGCAGCGCCTGGGAGCGGGGCGGTTCGACGTTCAGTGCCAGCGAGAGCTTCTTGACGACGCTCTCCCGCAGGCCGTCACCGAGTGGCGTGGCCTTCACGGAGAACCGGCCCGGCGCCTTGATCATCCGCTCCACCACGTCGGTGGTCAGGCGCGGTAGGTAGGAGCCCTCCTCGAACAGGGCCACGTCCTGGCTGCGCAGGATAAGTGCGGTCACCACCAGCAGAGGCACCACGCCGGCCTTGACGCCGTATGGCGGCACCATGACGGCGCGGAAGATCTCGTCAAGATTGGTGCGCTTGTGGGCGTCCGAGAGTGCCATTTCAAGGGCATCCCAGACGGGCAGCACGTGCGGGTGGGCGGGGCCTGGCCGCGAGAAGCCGTAGGGCAGCAGCGTGGTCGAGGAGTCGTCCGCGGTGCCGCTGTTCTCCCGGTGCAGGCCCATGAACTCCAGAGCCCCGCTGTACATGGCGCGCTCGGCCGGGTACTTGTCGATGCCCAGGTGACGTTCGCCGGACTTGGTCAGCATGGCGGTCAGCAGTTTCCCGCGTGCTTTCGCCCCCTGGCTGGTCAGCTCATGGCGACCGAGCATCTCGTTGCGAATGTGCGGGGTCGCAGGGAACACCCGGTCACAAGCGATGGACGCAAGTCCGCTGAGGCTACGGCTTTCGATGACCTCGCCCTCGCCGGCCTCCGCAGTGATGCCCGAGCGCCACAGGCGCCAGGTGGCTCGCTGGGTGAGAGGGAAGAATGCTGCGCTGAGCAGTTCGAGCAGCTCGCGCTTGGCAGCCGATGTCCGCTCGGAGATCTCGCGACTAGCCACCGGGTCCAGGGTTTTGTCGCGCTGCAGTTCCTCCAGCGCCACGAGGTGGAAGGCAGCACGCAGGACTAGGTCCGGCTCATCGGTCGTCCCGAGCACTACGGGCAGCGAAGATTCGACGAAAGGCCGATCCTCCATGGTTCCGAGGTGGAAGACGAGAAGGCCGTCGGCGTGGTCGTTGAGTTCGTCGGGTCCCTCGATGAGCTGCGTCTGGGCGCCGGAGATTCGGACGAAAAGGGCGCGAAGCATGCCTGTGATCTGGCTGTGCCGGCCGGCCGCGACAGCCAGCGGGAGGTAGTCACCGAGCCTTTGGAGGACTGCTGCCTCATCGAGGTGGCTGAGTGCCTCCTTGAGGCGCCCGTCGATGTCGAAGTTGCTTCCGCGCCACACTCGGTACTCGCCGTTGAACCTGCGGAGTACCAGGAGGCCACGGTCCACCAGGCCGTTGAGCTGCTTCTCCAGGGTGGCGAACGCCTTGGGACTGGGTGCGTCGGCCGGGTCGTGCAGCGCGAAGTAGATCATCGCCGCAGTTGCCCGCAGCGCACCATCGGAGTCGATCAGGTTCAGCATGCCGATCGTGCGCAGAAGGCGCTGCTCGGCAGTGGACAGGCCGTTGGCTTCGGTGACCCGGGATTCGATCTCGATCCAGCGGCTGGCGTTGCTTGATGCCAGCAGCGAGGTTCGGCCGGAGTCGAGGAAGAAATCGTACAGCTGGGGCAGCTGGACGGTGCTCGCCCGGCGCGGCTTGTCAGCCGAGAACGAGGCGAGTGAGCGGCGGACCGTGTGGGGCTCGTCGTTGTTGAGGAACCCGGACAGGCTGCGGTCGTGCTGACCGATCTGCGCCGCGAGGAAGGGCGCCGCGACCGCGGTCAACGGATGCAGGGGATAGAGGTCGGCGAAGTCCTGCATCGCGAGGTCCACGACATCGTTGAGGCCGTGATCACGCCAGGCCTTCTCCGCTGCCTCGGCGTGCGCCCAGATGAGCTTGCGGCCGGGCTCCGCCACAGCGGACTGATCGAGTCGGCGGCGCATCAGCTGGACCGAGTCGCCCAGGTGGGGGGCAAAGGTGATGTCTTCGAATCGGCCCTGGATCTTGGCCCATTCGCGGGTCTGCAGCTCGCTGGAGTGGGCAGCGTAGTCCATGAACGACAGGTGCTGCAGTGTCATCATGAACAACGGCAGGCCACGGCTGCCGGCACTCTTCTCCGCAAGATCCTGCAGGAGGAACAGGTCGTCCTTCGCGCTGGAGAACTCGCTGTGCCCGGCAAGGTGCTCCAGGGTCTTGCCGAATTCGTCGATGATCAGCAGAAGGGGCTGCTGCGCGCACAGGGCGGTGACGGCAGCGACGATGTCCTCGGGCTTGGCGGTGGCAGGATCATCGCACCGCGCCAGCGCGGTGGCGACAGCCTTGGGTGTCCTGGACGGCCAGCGCCGCTTGGCGGCGGTCTGCAGGGCACGGGACAGGGTGGTAACGAGAGGCTCGCGCCGGGCGGTCGCGACAGCGCCAAGGAAACCTTCCGGCGCTAGTTGGTCACGAGATGTGGCCAGGCGCCGCGCCAGGCCGGGGCTGACGGTGGCCAGCACCGCGTGTGCCTCGGCGCGCCGGCTCTCGTCGCACCCGAGAGTCGCGTCGATGAGATTGGCCAGGGTGGACTTGCCCGAGCCATAAGGGCCAGTGAACGACCACGACCTGGGACGGCGCAGGTCGCCGAGGGCGTTGGCAACCCGGTCGAACACGTCGACCGCCCGAGCACCGATATACGGGGAGTGCAGTTCGTCCAAGACATCGCGCTCCACATTGGTGGAGCGCATACGTGAACCGATCACCTGGACACCGGCCGGGAACTGCGGGCCACCGGAGGACATGCGGGCGGCGCTGGACCGCGTGGGGGTCTCGGTGGTCACTGTGTCTCCTCGATCAGGGCGAGCTGCGGCTCAAAAACGTCCTGAAGCTTGAGTTCGCGCGCCTCAGCTTCGGCGAGCTTGGGATAGCTGCGGCCCCAGTCCTCGCGGGTCGGGAAGCCCGGCCTCTCCCGGACCTTGTCGTACTGGGCGTCCAAAACGTCCCAAGCCAGATCGAACGGGTCGGAGGTGAACGCCAGACTGCGCTGGCCGACCGCCTCCACCACCTGCAGGCCCGCGGTGGTGGCGGCGACCCGCTCCAGGGCTCCAGCAATGTCAGGCTCACGCACGCGGAAGGCCCGCCCGGGTGCGCCGTGCTCGTTGGCGAGCCGGGCGAGGGAAATGGACCCGGCACCGCGGGTGGTCTGAGCGGCGTAGTCGAGGCAGGCATACGCCACCACGCGGTCAGGCAAGGAGATGCGCGAGCCGGTCGTGAACTCCCACTCGGCACGTCCGGAGGTCGGATGGTCCACCGCTTCCATCAGGCCGAGCTCACGGAAGGGGCAAGCCAGCAGGTCTTCAAGCGCGCCGGGCGCGCCGCCCTTGGCCCGCTTCGCTGGAACGTACATCTTGGTAATGCAGTCGACGTCCCTGATAACGGATGCCTCCGCAGGCGCTTCTGCGTACGACAAGTTCGCGTGTCGCGCGATCAGCTGGGTGAGGTCGGGCGCTGAGAACCGCGCGAACGGCGCGAGCTGGAAAGCGACATACCAGGACGGCGCCCAGCTCTTTGCCCCGGGCCGGGAGCACAACAGCCACCAATGCAGCAGCCATAGGCTGCCCTGCTCTTCTAGATAAGGATCGGCACCGTTCTCGTCGAGGAGCCACCGTGCCTCCCACGTGGGGTAGGAGAACAATGCGCGGGCGTTGGCATCATCGCCGGGGAACTCGCGGGTCAGTTTGAAAGCCCGTGACCAATACCTCATGGCATTGGACATGTTCTTGCCGACCCCGAGAAGAACGGGTGCGTCATCCGCTAGGAACGTGTCCGGGCGGTCCTTCACCTGCATGTATGCCTTATGGAGCCACCCGAATCGCGGCGCGAAGGTCTCGTGGCGCGCGAAGTTGAAGTGGGCGGCTTCCGCGAGCCGGCTGTCTGACATGCGAGGCTTTCTCCGTGTCCGTCAAAGCGTGGATGGTGTTAGTGCAGGCCTTGCTACATGGGGGCCGTCAGCGCTGCTCGCACCTGCCGGACGGCTCGTACCGCCGACGCAGCAGCGCGCTCGATGTCGAGCGTGGTCGTGGCGTACCCGAGAGAGAAACGGACTGTGGAGTCAGCCTCTTCCCGACTGCGTCCCATGGCGAGGAGCACGTGGCTCGGGCTAGGCGCGCCAGAGGAGCAAGCGCTCCCCTCTGACGCCGCCACGTCCGGCATCGCGGCGAGCACCGCATCCGCCGGCGCACCGTGGAACGTAATGCTGGTGACTCCAGGCAGCCGCATGCTGAGCGCGCCGTTGATCCGGCAATCGCCGACCTGCCCAACGAGCGAGTCCTCCAGTGCGTCACGCAGCTGTTCGATTCGGGGAATCTCCGTGGCCAGAGCCCGCCGGGCGGCCTCGGCGGCGGCACCCGCGCCTGCGATGCCCGCCACGTTGTGTGTTCCGGCCCGCCAGCCTCGCTCCTGTCCGCCACCAAAGAGCAACGGGCGGTACGGCAAGGCGATACCGCGGCGCACGAACAGGGCGCCGACCCCCTGCGGGCCGCCGAACTTATGGGCGGACAGGGAGAGGAGGTCTACGTCCGTCTCCGCGAGGTCGATCGGGAGCCGGCCGATGAGTTGCGTGGCGTCCGTGTGGACGAGCGCTCCCGCGCGGTGGGAAGCCTCGACGATAGGTTCGAGCTCGGTGATCACCCCGGTCTCGTTGTTGGCTGCCATCAGCGACACGACTGCCACTTCACCGGTGGTCAGACTCGTGCAGAGGGCATCCAGGTCGACCAGGCCGTCCTCATCGACGCGCAACAGCATCAGGGATCCGGGGCTGCCAGAGGTGATGGCCTTGGCAGTCTCCAAAACCGCCGGGTGCTCGACCGTGCTCGTGACCAGTCGACCACCGATCTCGAATGCTGCCCGCAGGGCCAGGTTGTTGGCTTCTGTGGCCCCGGAGGTGAAAACGATCTCGCCGTGGGAGCAGTTCAAGAGTTCAGCTACCTGACGGCGCGCCAGATCGACGCGGTCGGCCGCGTCACGGCCGGAGCGATGGGTGCTAGAAGCGTTGCCGACGGCGCTCATGGCCTCGACCGTTGCCTTGAGGGCTTCTGGTCGTGCCGGCGCGGTGGCGTTGTAGTCGAGGTAGGCCGGATCCGAGCTAGGTGACTGAAACGTCACACTTCACCCCGTTTCGCTCGCTTTTAGCCGCTCTTCATCAACTGGCGGCGAATCTCGTCCGGTATGAAACCCTCCGCCAGCAGTACACGGAGATCCTAGCCGGAGCAAAGGGCAGGCGAAGGAGAGGCGTGAACTTCAGCCCTCGAGGATCGCCCCCAATGACCGAAATCAAACAAATGTTCCCATTGGTGAGATGTCCCGCGTAGTGATGCGAATCCCCTTGTGGGAAACGGCAGTTCGGGCAAGTGTGACCTGTGTCGTTCGCCGACTGGGCGAGAATCCGCAGTAGGGGTGCAGAGGTTTGGGGGACCGGACCCCGGCAGGCGGGTCTAGGGTCTGATCACAGGGTGAGGCGCGAGCTGGTCGCGTGCCGCTGTGCCAACGGGCGGGCGAATGGGCAGGGGCTGAGGGTGGGAGCTAGAGAAGCAAATCGCGGTGTGCGAACACAGACAGGCCGATGCGCGTCGTGACCGGATCTCCAGGGATTGCCTTCGCGTCCGTGCTGAACAGCGCGCCTCTTTCCTATGTGCGGGGTCTCCTCGGCCAGCATGCCTGTGACCTACTGGACCTTCTGCACAAGGGAGAAGACACAGACGAGAAGCTGCGCCTGGTCGCAGCCTCGGCTGTTTCTCCGGAGCGACTCATCGGCGACCCGGAGGAGCGCACGCAGCTCTTGCAGCTCTTGCCCGAGGAAAAGCTCGCAGAACTCGCCGACCGCCTCGGTGTCGACCACTCCACGAGCTCCGGCGCCTTTCTCGCGGCCCTGCCGTGGACCACCGAACAGCAGCGCACCCTTCTCGGCTTCCTCGGCCTCGTCGTCGACCGCGCCCCCGAGCTACCGGTCTCCTTCCGCAGCGCCACTGCACCGCTGTACGGGATGTTCCCCCATCAGCGACTGGCGGCCGGACGTGTCCAGCGCATGCTCTACTCCGGAGAGCGCAGGGTCGTGCTGCACCTGCCCACTGGTGTCGGCAAGACACGCACAGCCATGAATCTCATCAGCGACCACCTGCGCCGGTACGAGCCGACCGTCGTGGTGTGGCTGGCCAGGGGACGAGAACTACTGGAGCAGGCGGCAGTCGAGTTCGAAAAGGCATGGGCCTCACTCGGCAACCGCGAGGTGACCGTGGCCCGGATGTGGGGAGACGCGCCGACCGACCTCACTGCGATTGAGGACGGCCTCATCGTCCTCGGCCTCGACAAGGCCACCGCCGCAGCAAACGCCGACCCGACGTTCTTCGACCGCCTCGGCGTGCGCACCACTCTCACCACCTTCGACGAAGCCCATCAGGCGATCGCCCCGACCTACCGCAGAGTCGTCGACTCTCTCACACTGCGTAGCGACTCAAGTTTGTTGGGGTTGACCGCGACCCCTGGACGGACATGGGCCGACATTGTCGAGGACGAGCGGCTGTCCGACTTCTTCGCCCGCCAGAAGGTCATGCTGAAGATCAACGGTTACGACAATCCCGTCACGGCCCTGATCGAGCAGGGCTACCTCGCTCGCCCGGATTTCCGCACCGTAGCCGCTGACTCTGGCATGCTCCTCAGCACCCGGGACAAGCAGGCCCTCGCCGCCTCGTTCGACATCCCCGACAAATTGGTGGCGGGGCTCGCAGACAGCGTGCAGTGGAACTTGCAGGTCGTCAGTACCGTGCTCGACCTCAGCGAGCGACACCGGCGGATCCTCCTCTTTGCTGCATCCGTCGAGCACAGCCGCCTGCTTGTTGCGATTCTCTCCGTCTTCGGTCTCGATGCCGATCAAGTAACTGCCGAGTCCTCGCCGCGACACCGAGACCGGGTCATCGCCCGCTTCAAGGGGCCTGGCACTCGGCCGATGATTCTATCAAACTTCGGCGTCCTGACCACAGGTTTCGATGCTCCTGCTGCAAGTGCCGTGGTCATCGCCCGCCCCACCCGGTCTCTGGTCCTCTACAGCCAGATGGTGGGCCGGGTCATCCGTGGACCTAAGGCAGGCGGAACCGCCACCTGCGACATCGTCACGGTCGTCGATCCCGCGCTCCCGGGCTTCGGAGACGTAGCGGAAGCATTCACCAACTGGGAGGACGTGTGGAACACCCGGTGACATCCAAGTACTCGATCGTCACATCCGATCTGACGGTCAAAGCCCTGCAGGACAGCGGCTACAAGTCGACGGCCCATGCCATCGCCGAACTCATCGACAACGGCCTTGAAGCCAAGGCTGACCTCGTCGAACTCTTCGTCGTCGAGTCGATGGACCGCCCCTCCCACCGGGCCCGCTACCGTGTCGAGAAAATCGCGGTCCTCGACAACGGCTCCGGCATGGATCCCGAGACCCTGCGGCAGTCACTGCGCTTCGGGGCTGGTACTCGTGGGGATCGCAAGGGGATCGGCCGCTTCGGTGTCGGCCTACCGAACTCCAGCATCTCGCAGTGCGACCGGGTCGACGTCTGGTCCTGGACCAACGGCCCCCAGAACGCTCTCCATACCTACCTCGACCTCCAGGAGATCTCTCAGGGGCTTGAGGAGGTCCCCGAGCCCAAGCTGGACGCTGTGCCCGACGAGTGGCAGGCTCTCTCCGAAGGTCTCGGCACGTCCGGCACCCTGGTGCAGTGGACCGCTCTTGAGCGGGTCCAGTGGCGCGGTGCCGAGGCCACTATCGCCAACACCGAGAGCTTGATCGGTCGTATTTACCGACGGCTGATCATGAAGGGCAAGCGGATCAAGCTTGTCCCGGTACGCGGCTGGGTCCAGCTGCCCGGCGTCCGGGACACCCGCCCCAACGACCCTTTGTACCTCATGGCGCCGAGTGCCACTCCGCACCCCTTCGATGGCAAGCCGATGTTTCGTGCTCACGGCGCCGGAAACGTTGGCCAGGTTGGTGTCGAGCGGTTCGTGGTCAAGGGCGTGGATGGAGAGGAGTACCCCGTCTTCGTCCGGTCTTCGATCGCCGTTCAGTCCGCCCGCCGCACCGACATCGCAGGTGAGGCGTGGCCTCCGAACGTGCCGACCAGCCTCAAGCCTGGTGACACCCCGTGGGGCAAGCACGCAGCTCGGAATCAGGGAATCTCCCTCATACGCGCAGACCGGGAACTGGATCTCGATACCGGGTGGATCAACTCCTATGACACGCGTGAACGTTGGTGGGGGGTGGAGATCGACTTCCCGCCAGGCCTCGACGAGGTCTTCGGAGTCACCAACAACAAGCAGTCCGCAACGATCTTCTCCAGCCTCGCCCACTTCAATTGGCGAGAGGAGGCGGCCGGCCTGTCATGGGACGAATTCCGGGAGGCATTGCGCGAGGAGGGAAATCCGCGCCTTCCCCTCATCGAGATCGTCTACCACATTCGCGAGAAGCTCCTCGGCAAGCTGCGCTCCGACCTGGAAGACCAGACGCAGGGCACAGGTACGAGCCGCAAGCGCCACGAGGTGGTCGAAGTCCAGGCCGAGAGTGCAGTCAAGCGCCGACGAGCAGAGACCCGGCCGAGCCTGACCGACCAGCTCGCTGAGGAGACCACCGAAGAGGAGAGCAAGCAGCTCCAGTACGAGAGCCTGGTCGAAACGCACCGCTACACCCCGGCCGACGCCCAGCGCATCATCGAAGAAACAATGTCGCAGGGCAAGCATGTCCGGCTCCTGACCAGCCGCAATCCCGACTCCCCCGCCTTCTTTAGTGTCGAGTACATCCCCGGCATGCTCCAGGTCGCCCTCAATATGGACCACCCGGTCTACAACGACCTGATTGCTGTCCTCGACGGGGACATCGAGGGTGCGAGCCGCGAGGAGCTCGCTGAACGCCTCACCGCTGCAGCCGGTGCTTTCAAACTTCTGCTGATTTCCTGGGCCCGGTTTGAGGACGAGCAGCCGGAGAAGCCGCGCGAGCGCGCCAAGAAGATGCGGCAGGACTGGGGCCGCCTCGCCAGCGAATTCCTCGGAGCCAGCGATGCCGACGACGAGGACGACGAGTGACGACCGACCACGTCTGGCGCCAGATCGAACAGCTCCTGGGCACGGCGACCAACAGCGTCATCCTGGTAGCGCCCTTCATCAAGAAGGAGACCTTCCGGGCTGCGCTTGACGCGATACCCGCCGGAGTCCAGAAGATCACGTGCATCACCCGCTGGTCCGTACCCGAGGTCGCCGCTGGCGTATCCGACCCGGAGATCGCCGAACTGGCAGAGCAGGACGGCCGCGCGGTCGTCCTGCTCTGCCACAACCTGCACGCAAAGCTGTACGTGGCCGACGACCGTTGTCTCGTGGGGTCCGCCAACCTCACGGGCAAGGCCACCGGTCGAGTTCCGGCAGCCAACGTCGAGCTCCTTGTGGAGGCCGACGTGGCCCATCCCGAAGTGCAGCGGGTACTTGATGCGATCGAGGGCGCCGCGGTGCCCGGGACGGTGCAACTGGCCGAGCAGTTACGCGAGCAGGCGAGCCTCATGCGTAGCGACGAGGACAGCCCACGCGTCCTCGTACCAGGCCAGGACAGGCAGCCGGCACGCTGGCTTCCGGAGACCCGAAACCCGGAACGGCTCTACCGTGTCTACAACGGACGCCACCGCCACATCGGTAGCGACGTGCTCGCCGGCGTACTCCGCGATCTTGCGCACCTCGACATCGGTCCCGGGTTCGACGAGCAGGCGTTCGGTTCAGCAGTCCTTGCCCGCCTCCGCGCGATGCCCGAACTGCACGCCCTGACGGCAGCCGGGCGGATGAACCTGGGCGACGCGCAGGCGGACCTGGCCGCAACAGGAGACTTCACGGCTGAGCAGGCGCAGCGCGCAGTCGAGACGATCGCAGCGTGGCTGGGCTACTTCGATGAGGTCCACCTCGTGCCCGTCGGCCCCTGGGAGATTCGCCAGGGCAAGGAACTCACCTAGAGGGAGCCACCTCACCGCAGAGGGTGGTCCGCGAAGCCTCGATGCTCCGGCGGACCACGCTCCAGGATCTCCGCCCGCCACCAAGGCTCAGCAAAGCCCGGGCAGCGCGATATCTTAATGGCGCCCACACCAACCAGGGCTTCGACGTGGTGCGCAAGGCGGAGAAGGTACCGGGACATGGCAGTAGCGCGGATCCCCTACCTGCTTGGCCACGCCGAGATCGCCGAGCTGTTCGGCGTCAAACGTCAGACCTCGGCGAAGTGGCGCGTCGACGGAACACTGGGCCAGCCCGACCTTGTCGCGTCCGGCAACCCCTACTGGTTGCTGAACACCGTCCTCCGACTCGACGGCCATGCGGGCCGGCAGGTCGCCGAGCAACGCCTCAAGCACTACCAGGCGAGCATCCCGGGTGGCTACCGCGTCGACGACCGTGAGCTGCTACCTGTCATCCTGGGGATCCAGGAGGTCGCTCAGGTGCTAGGTGTTGATAGGCAGACCGTGTCTCGTCGGCGACACCGTAGACAGATCGCCGAGGCCGACCTCCTGCTCTCCCGGTCGCCGCTCTGGTTGCTCGATACGGTCGTAACGGACGCGCACGAGCGTGGGGCGGCTCTTGTTGCGGAGGAGGTTGAGCGGCTGAAGGCCGGTGAGCGGACGCCGCAAAAGCCGCGGGGCCGCAAGGTGGCATTGGAGCCCCGACCGCCCAAGAAGTCTCTGCCAGCGGCGCAGAGTTTCACGTCCGCTGAGCACGCCGAGGCTGTCGCCTTCCTCGGCGAGGTGCTCTCCGAGGGCCACACCACGGTGATCCGGCCGAAGCGGTAGAGGCACGCCGGCGAGCGTCGGCGCAGCACATGCTCGTACGTCTGCATTGGCACCCTTAGTGGGAGAAACAGTTGACGATGGCAATTCTATCAATAGAATCTCCCATGTCGAGTCCAGACTCTCACCAGGGGGCCCTCATGTCACGCAATATCTGTCAGGCGCCGGCATCTACCCGCGCCAGCGGCGCGTCATCCACAGGCTGTGCACGGGGAGCCAGCTCGTGAAGGTCATTTCTTACGGTGGCGGAGTGCAGTCGACGGCCCTCCTCGCATTGGCTGCCAACGGCAAGATCGACTATCGAACGTTCTTGTTTGCCAACGTCGGTGACGACAGCGAGAACCCCGGCACCCTCAAGTACCTCCGCGAGGTCGCAGCTCCGTACGCAGCCAAGGCCGGGCTCGACCTGCGCATCCTGGATCGCCGGCGCCGCGATGGAACCACCGAGACCCTTTGGCAACGTCTCAATCGACCCGCCACTCGTTCTATCCCGATCCCGGTACGCATGGCCAACGGCGCGCCTGGTCGTAGGTCCTGCACGGCGGACTTCAAGATCAAGGTTGTCGGACGGTGGCTCCGTGGCGCAGGCGCTACCAAGAGCGATCCAGCAACGGTCGGCATCGGTATCTCTGTGGACGAGATTCACCGCGCCAACCGTCGTAGGTGCGAGGCGTATGAGGTGATCGAATACCCGTTGCTCGACCTCGGGCTGCGACGTGCCGACTGCCTGGATTGTCTCTGCGCAGATCTGCGCGTGGACGAGCGGGGCGGGTGGGATCGCTGGCGGCCTTGGTCGGGGGCGGCTGGTCGGTGCGGGCGCCGTTGCCAGGTGTCGGGTCTATTCGGGGTCTGGTACGGGTCGACTCGTCACACGCGCGCGACCCTCAGCGGGCTGACCTGCGGTGATGAGGGTGTTGAGGGTGGGGCGAGTGTCGCGTGTGGCCGCGTGTTGTCGGTCAGGCCGCGTGCCTGTTCTGTCCGGTGATGTCGGCGAGTGCGGTGCGCAGGCAGGCGAGTTGTGCGTGGCGTCGGGGGGTGATCCACCGGTCGGCTCCGGGGGAGGCGCGCAGGTCTTCGGTGTTGAAGACGCGCGCGTGGTGGGCGTACTGGTCGATGAGGTCGTGCAGGTGCTCGGCCAGGTCCCGGCGCAGGGCGGCGCGGTCGATGAGGGAGGCCGCGCCGTGGTGGTGTGGGCCGAGAGGGTCGGGTGTGGTGCCGGTGAGGGCGGCGAGCAGGTGGGCGGCGGCGCGCTCCGAGCCGGGGATGTCCTTGTCCAGGGCTGCGGCGCTGTCCCAGGCGAGGGTGAACAGGGCGTCGGGGCACAGGGTGGCGACGGGCGGCGGTGGGCAGCCGAACGGGCGGGGGTGGCAGGCGCATCCGGCGCATCGCGGGGTGGGGTGCATGAGGGCTCGCTTTCACGCAGATGTGAGGGGGTGGCGGAGGTGCCGGCTGCCGGGGGTCACGCTCGGCGACTCGTCACACCCTCGTCGGTGCTGGTCAGCGCGGTACGGGTTGTCCCTCTGGTACGGGTCGACTCGTACCAGGGCATCGACCCTCGTCGCTGTGACCTGCGTCGATGAGGGTGGTACGGGTCGCCGAGGGTGGCCGCTCGCTCGATGCGGCGCCCTCTCGTACCGGCACGGGCTACCTGGGCGGTGGTGGGAGTCGGGGTAGGCCGTCCCCGCATGGGAGTGGGGGACGGCCTTCCCGGGTGCGTGCTGTCAGGCCGCCGTGTGGTCGCCGGTGTCGGCGTCGGGCCCGTGCTCGGCCGGAGGGCCGGCGGGGCAGTAGCGCTCCCACGCGTCGGTGAAGGCGGCGCGGTGGAAGCCCTTGCGCTGGATTCCGTCCGGGGCGAAGCGGATGGTGGCCGAGGTGATGCCGTAGTCCTTGAGGAGGACCTGCGCGGCGCGGGCGGTCAGTCCGCCGTTGCCCCATTCCGCCCAAGGCCCGTCCGGGTCGGTGCGCAGCGCGGTGAGGAGGTGCTCGGTGGACAGGGCCGTGGGGTCGCCGCCGGCGGCGAAGATCTTGCGGATGTCGGCGAGGATGCGGATCTTGGGTCCGCCCTCGTCGTCGTTGCCGGCTTCGTACGCGGTCATCGCAGTGCAGGCGGCGCGTGCCCGCTCGGGCCAGGCGCCGCCCGCGAGTTCGGCGACCGCGACCAGCGGCTCCCACGTGTCGGCGGCACGGTCCTCGACCGGCATCACCGGCTCCATCACCGCCGCCTCGTTCGTGCACGGCGCCAGCCATGCCGCGATGCGGTCCCGGAGTTCGTGCAGCAGTGGGGTGTCGCGCCGGGAGCGGAACGGCTGGACCCTCTCGCCCGGCGCGCGTCGGCGCATGCGCAGCACGATCGATCGGTCCATGATCGTGTCGGGGAGGTCACCGATCCCCGCGAGGGCTGCCATGGCGAAGGTGGCGAACTGGACCGGCTTGTGCTCCGGCCCGGACACGCGGGTGGCGGGTCGGTTGCGCTGGTGGCCGGCGTTGAGCAGGCCGCGCAGTTCCTCGTTGCGCTCGGCCGCCTTCGCGGTCCCGAACAGGGTGTCCGCCTCGTCGACCAGCAGGGTCGGCGGCTCCTCGGTGCCGATCGAGCGGAAGACCGCCGCGATGGTGGCGTTGATGGTGATGAAGGGCGCGTGGACGGTCTCGGTCAGCACGTCCAGCAGTCGGGACTTCCCGCATCGCTTCGCCGGACCGACCACCGCCAGGCGCGGCGCGTGCTGCCACGCCGGCTGTAGGTGCGTCGCCGCGATCCACAGCACCACCGCGTCCAGCGCGTGCTCGTGCGGCAGGATCACGTACCGGCCTACCGCGCACCGGAGTTCGTCGAGGAGCGCCGCACCTTCCGGTGCCGCGTGGGTGTGCGGGCCGCCGTCGCCCGTGCCGTCGTCGACACCCGTAGGCGGGTTTGTGTCCGGCGTGTCGCGTCCGAGGTCGAAGCCGGTGTGCGGGGCAGGCATGTCCGGCATACCGCTGCCCGTCGTCGCCGCTCGGAGGGTGGCCTCGGGCAGGGCGGTGGGCGTGGTGTGCCAGGGCGCCGCACCGGGCGCTTGGCCGGGGACCGGCTGTGCGGGCGCGGAGGTCGGGCGCTGGGCGCGCAGTGCGGCGCGCGCCAGCTCGGGCCCGCTGGCGGGCGCTGCGGCGGGGGAATCGGGGGATGCGCCGGTGGAGTCGGTGGGCGTAGGGTTCAAGGAGATCTCCTGATCTCGTGGCGGTGGGTTTGCAGGCCGGCCACGCAGGCGAGATGTGGGCCCTCGGCGTTCCAGCGCCGGGGGCTTTCTTTGTGTGCGGGCGGCGGCGGTGCCGTGCGACGCGACCAGACAGTACGTCGTCGGTTTGCCCGCAGTCCAGCTAAATGTGTGACGGATACACAAGGGCATTGACGGTCGTCTAGGTCAGGCCGCGTGCGCCCTGTCGTCGGCGACGCCCAGGACTGCCCACAGGTCGGCGGTGACCACCCGCAGGCGCTTGCCCGCGCGCAACACCTTGCAGGGGTATTCGCCCTGGCGAACGAGGGCGTAGCCGGTGCTCCGTCCGATGTCCAATGCACGGTTAGCCGTGGTCAGGTCCACGGAGGTCGGTAGGGCGAGCAGTTCCGTGCGGGTCATCGCGCGTTGGGTCAGGGGCTGGGCCGTGGGCTCCTGCGTGTTCATCGGGCTCCTTCTCGTGGGCGGTGGTTGGTGCGGATGGTGCGGGTGGGGCTGTCGTTTCCAGACGGCGGGATCAATAGTGATTCCGCTATTGTGTTGCCATGACACGATCCGAATCGTCAGAATGGGAACCCCACCTCACCCGCCTGATCGCGGGAGAGGTCCGTCGCATCCGGAAGGAGATGGGTATGAGCGCGCAGCGGCTTGCCGACCGCTGCGCGGAGCTGGGCTATCCCGTGCCGCGGAACGTGATCGCGAACCTGGAGTCGGGGCGCAAGGAGTCGGTCTCGGTGGCCGAGTTGCTTGTCGTCGCGGAGGCGCTGGAAGTACCTCCCGTCCTGCTGCTGTTCCCAGTCGGCCATGCGCACGGCACACACCGCGCACCGGCCAGGGATCGAGAACCGCTCATGGGCGCCGTGCGGTGGTTCACCGGCGAGCAAGGCGAACGCACGGACCTCTGGGCCTGCGACCCCTACTACGAGAACGCCCGCCCGCTTCGCCTGTACCGGGAGCACGAAGTGGCTGTTCGGCTCGCCCGGGACTCCGAACAACGAGCCCTCAGCGAGGAACACCGGGCCACGCAGGCCGACTCCCAAGCCGACCGGGCCGCGGCGCTACAGGCAGCGGATTTCCAGAAGCATGTCAGGGACGCCCAGCTTGAGCGGATTCGCCGTATCCGGGCGTTCCTGCACCACGAGGGACTCCTTCTGCCGCCGATGCCGAAGCAGCTCGGACGCGCGGTCCGGGCCCAGGAGAAGAAGGGCGACGCCTACAGGGAGCTCGAGTTCTCGATGAAGCGTGTCGACCCCGAGCGCTACTGGGGCGAGGAGGACTTCGATGAGCCGGACCCGGACGATCTCCAGGCAGCCGAGGACGGGGAGTACGACGAATACGACGACTATCCCGAGTACGACGACGCGCAGTTCTTTGATCCGGAGGATGAATGAAGGGTTCCACCTACCACCGCTGCTACTGCCGCGACAGCAACGGCAAGCCGCTCGGCGCCAAGTGCCCAAAGCTGACCAGCCGTAGGCACGGCTCCTACTCCATCCGTCAGGAACTGCCCAGCCGCGAGGACGGCACACGGCGATCCTTCAACCGCGCCGGCTACGCCACCGCAAAGGAGGCGCAGGCCGACCTGGACGACGTCCGGGCCCTGCTCGCCATTCCCGACGCGCTCGACCCCGAGGGCCTGGCCGCGATCACCGACCTCCTGGTGCAGGTCGCGGCCGACAAGGCGCCTATCCCAAATGTCGAGGAGACACGGCGTCGGCTGAACAACGGCGTCGACCTCGGCGGAGCAATGACTGTGGGCGAGTGGCTGGAGTTGTGGCTCGCCTCCAGGCGCCAGATTCGCCGGGGTACGGTGCGCCGCTACACCACCGACGTCTACACCCACCTGATTCCGCGGATCGGGGATGTGCGGCTCGACCGGCTGCGCGTCAGCAAGCTCACCGAGGTGTTCGCCGCCATCACGGAGGAGAACGCCGAGATCCTGGAGAACGCCGCACAGCGGAAGGCCGCGGTGGCGGAGCTGGCGCTCGTTCCGTGGAAGGGCGCCGAGAACCGGGCTCGCCGCAAGGCCATGAAGGCGGCGATCGATGCCATGCCGCCGTTCCGCAAGGTGGTCGGCCCGACCAGCCGGCAGCACATCCGCGCGACCCTGCGCAAGGCGCTGAACGACGCCATCAAAGAGCAGCTGATCACCTTCAACCCGGCACGCCACGCGGATCTCGATTCCGCGGCGCGGCCCAAGCCGGTGGTGTGGACGGACGACCACGTCGCCGAGTGGCGGCGTACCAGGGAGAAGCCGTCGCCGGTCATGGTGTGGACCCCGGAGCAGACCGGCCGGTTCCTCGACCACGCCGAGTCGGACCGGCTGTACGCGCTCTGGCACCTGGTCGCCTTCCGGGGCCTCCGTCGCGGCGAGGCGTGCGGCCTGCCCTGGGCGCAGGTTCGACTCGACGCGGCCACCGTGACCGTCGTCACCGAACTGATCGTCCACGGCTGGGAGGTCTACGAGGACGCGCCCAAGTCCGACGCTGGGAAGCGGACGTTCGCGATCGACGCCCCACGGTCGAGGCGCTCGCCGTGCATCGTGCTCGACAGAACGTGGAGCGCGCCGAGTGGGGTGACGCGTGGGTCGAGACCGGCCGCGTGTTCACGAAGGAGGACGGCTCCTGGCTGCACCCGGACTTCGTCACGCGGCGGTTCGTCAAGCTGAGCGAGGAGATCGACCTGCCGCCGATCCGCCTACACGACCTGCGGCACGGCGCGGCGACCATCGCCCATGCCGCGGGAGGGGACATGAAGTCCATCCAGGAGTTGCTCGGCCACGCGTCCTACGTGCTGACGGCCAACACCTACACGAGCGTGCTGCCGCAGGTCGACCGGGCCCTGGCCGAGGCCGCTGGCCGGATCGTCCCGCGCGCCCCGAAGGCCGTGGTCGAACCCGCCGCCGAGCAGGTCGCCGAGCCCGCCGGTGATGCCCCGGCCGCTCCTGTGGGACCTGATGCCGGGACGTCCGCTCACGCACCGCTCACGCAATCGGCCCCGGACCAGAGGTCCAGGGCCGTGAAGAAGACCGCAGTGCGCGGCGTTCGTGCTGGTCAGCAGCCTAAAGTCGGCCCTGACGCGGGTGGGCCGTCAGGGGATCGAACCCTGAACCCGCGGATTAAAAGTCCGCTGCTCTGCCAATTGAGCTAACGGCCCGGTTGGGTGGTCGCGGTGTGATCCGCTTTTGCCCACCGGCAGAGTACCGGTATCGGATCGAACATGTTGCGAGTATCCCCGGACACGCCGTGACCTGCGGGGATGTAGTGCGAGGGGGCGGGATGCCCGGCCGTCGGTCGGTCGGCTCGAACGGGTCGAAGCGGCTGGGTGTCCGAGCCGCTCCGGAGGGCAGGTGGGCGGCCGGTGGGCCGTCGGGATGCCGCTCTCGTTGGCGATCCCGTATCACCTCGCTCGTCTGCGGGACGATCCTGGTGCCGCGCGAGGGTTGGGGCAGCCCGCCGGTGCTCGGTACGTTGCTCGCCGGCGCGGTGCTCCGACACGCGCCGACCGATTCGCCGGCCCACTGTTCACCACGGTTCGGAGGGCGGCGTCCGGTTCAGGGGGCGGCGGAGGCCAATCGGGCGTCGGTGTCGGCGCGTGCGTCGTACTCGGCCCGGGCCCGGGCGATTTGTTCCTGGTGCTCCTCGGTCCAGGTGATCAGGGACCGGATCGTGGTGTGCAGCGTCGTGCCCATCGGGGTGAGCGCGTAGTCCACCCGCGGCGGGACCACCGGGTACACGGTGCGCCGCACCAGACCGTCGCGTTCGAGCTGACGCAGCGTCACGGTGAGCATGCGCTGGCTGATCCCGTCGATCGCCCGGCGCAGCTCGGTGAAGCGCAGTGTGCGGCTCTCCAGGATCGCGATCACCAGGAGTGACCACTTGTCGGCGACCCGGTCGAGGATCTGGCGCACCTCGCACCCTTCGCGGACGTCCCACTGGTGCGCGTCGTAGTCGTGGTTACTCGTACAGAGGGTCGGTTCCTTCGAAGTGCCTTCTTCCATGGCAGACGATGCTGCCCAAGGATGGCGGTGGTTACAAGAGGGAACCGGGTTCGTTCGGATAACCGACCACCCGGAGTCTCGACGCCACCCACCCGTTTCCAGCGTCCCGAGGGGCTGCAGCATGTCCGCATCCGCATCCGCATCCGCGTCCTCGTCCTCGTCCACCACTTCCGCCTCGTCTACCGCCTCCGTCCCACCCGCCCCCGTCCCCGCCCCCGCCCCCGTCCCGGCTCCGGACGGGACGGGATCGCCGAGAGCACCGCACACGCCGCGGGAGAACGACGCCGGACGGATGGGCGCCCGCGCGTGGGGCATGTTGATCGTGCTGTGCGGCGCGATCTTCCTGGAGGGCATCGACGTCGCGATGCTCAACGTGGCGCTGCCGACCATCCGCGAGGACCTGGGCATGTCCACCGGCGCGGTGAGCTGGGTGATGAGCGCGTACGTGCTCGCCTACGCCGGATTCATGCTCCTGGGCGGGCGTACCGCCGATCTGCTCGGCCGGCGGCGGATGTTCCTCTTCTGGTTGACCGTGTTCCTGGTCTTCTCCGGCCTGGGCGGGTTCGCCACCGAGGGCTGGATGCTGATCGTCGCGCGCTTCGTGACCGGGGCCTCGGCCGCCTTCATGACGCCGGCCGGTCTGGCCATCATCACCACGAGCTTCCCCGAGGGGCCGCAGCGCAATCGGGCGCTGCTGTTCTACGCGGGCACCGCGGCGGGCGGCTTCTCGCTGGGCCTGGTGATCGGCGGCCTGTTGACCGCGATCGACTGGCGTCTGGTGTTCTTCGTACCGGTCGCGCTGGCCGCGGTGATCCTGGTCGTGGCGTCGGCGCTGATCCCCAAGGACGGCCGACCCGAGCGCAACGGTCAGGGCTTCGACGTCGCGGGCGCGATCAGCGTGACCGGCTCGATGTTGCTGCTGGTGTACGGCGTGGTCCGGCTGGAGCACCCGGCGCACGGCCGGGGCTGGACGATCGCGGTCTTCGCGGGCGGGATCGCCCTGCTGGCCGCGTTCGTGGCCGCCGAACGGCGGGCCGGCGCGCCGCTGGTCCGGCTCGGCATCCTGCGCTCGGGCGCGTTGGTGCGGGCCAACCTGGGCGCGATGTTGTTCGCGGGTTCGTTCTTCGGCTTCCAGTTCGTCGCGGTGTTCTACCTCCAGGAGGTACGCGGCTGGTCGACCCTGGAGACCAGCTTCGCGCTGCTGGCGGTCGGCGTGGACGCGGTGCTCGCGCCGACGGTGACGCCGCGGCTGGTGGACCGGTTCGGCAACCTGCGGGTGATCCTGGGCGGGATGTCGCTGGCCGCGCTCGCGTACGCGCTGTTCCTGTCGATCGACGCGGACACCTCGTACGCGGCGATGTTCCCGACCATGCTGCTGCTCGGGCTCGCCTTCTCGCTGGCGTACGGGCCGCTCACGATCGCGGCGACGGACGGCATCGAGGAGCACGAACAGGGTCTGGCCGGCGGACTGCTGTACACCTCCTTCCAGTTCGGCGCGGCGCTGGGCCTGTCCGCCGTGACGGCGGTGCTGGCCGGCGCGCCCGGCTCGGAACTGGACGGCTTCCGGACGGCGTTGCTCGTGCCGCTGGCGGGGGTGCTGCTCGGCGCGGTGGTCACCGCGTTCGGTCTGCGCGGGAGGCGGCGAGCGCCGGCGAAGGAATGAAGACACGCCCCGGGTCCCGCCCTGGCCGCCGGCGTCTGGAACGGCGCCGCTCGCCGATCGTATGGAATGGCGCCGCTCGCCGATCGTATGGATCGGCGAGCGGCGCCGATTCACGCCGACGTGGAGGTCGAGAGTGTGGTGGTGGCGGGTGTGCTCGCGGGTGCGGGTACGTGCCGCGCGGTCGCGCCGCCCGGGTGCTTGGGCCGGCGCACGCCGATCGTCAGCACGGTGACCGCGGCGGCCACGAACATCCCCGCCCCCGCGATGGTCATGCACAGGTGCAGCGCGTCCGCGAAGCTCTCGCCGACGGCGGACAGGGCCTTTCCGGTGGCCTCGGGGGCCAGGCCCAGATGACCGGCCGCCGAGACGCCGTCGGCGGAGACCGCCGAGTCGACGTGGTCGCGGTCGGCGGCGGACAGGCCCGAGGCGGCCAGGTGGTCCGGCAGGACCGCGACGATCCGGCTGGTCAGCACCGCGCCCAGGACGGCCGGGCCGAGCGCGCCGCCGAGTTGGCGCAGGGTGTTGTTGCCCGCGCTGGCCATGCCCGCCAGGTGGTGCGGCACGCTGCTCACCGCGACCGAGGTGATCGGCGTCATCACGAACGCGAAGCCCACCCCGATCACCGCGAGCGGTCCGACCAGCGCGGCGAATCCGGTGTCCGGTTCCAGGGTGTTCAGGCTCAGCATGCCGATCCCGGTGATCACCAGGCCGGCGGTGAGCAGGGCGCCGGAGGCGATCCGGCCCATCAACCGGCCCACGATCGGGCCGATCACCACGGTGAGCCCGTTGATGAGCAGGAACCGGTAGGCGATCTCGAGCGCGCTCAGCCGCTGGACGTTGCCGAAGAACAGGCTGAGCGAGAAGACGATCCCGACCAGGCCGAACATGGTGAGCATGGTGACCACACCGGCGCCGGTGAACGAGCGCGAGGAGAACAGCTTGAGCGACAACATCGGGGTCGCCGAGCGGTGCTCGATCACGATGAACGCGGCCAGGCCCAGCACCGCGAGCGCGAACGCGGCCAGGACCGCGCCGTCGGTCCAGCCGATCGTGCCGCCCTCGATCACGCCGTAGATCAGGCCGGTGATCGCGATGATCGCGGCGATCTGGCCCGGTACGTCGATCGCCCGGCCGTGCGGCGACCGGGAGTCCTCCAGGAGGATGGCCGCGACCAGGACGCCGATCAGGCAGACCAGCACGATCGGCGCGAAGATCCAGCGCCACGAGACGTGTTCGAGGATGGTCCCGCTCAGCAGCGGGCCCAGCGACATGCCCAGGCCCAGGGACGCGGCCCACGCGGAGATGGCCTTGGCGCGGGCTCGGAAGTCCGGATAGGCGTGGCTGATCAGGGCCAGGCTGGAGGTGAGCAGGGCGGCGCCGCCCGCGCCGGACAGCGCCTGGCCCACCCAGACCTGGGCGACGCTGTGCGCGGTGAGGTTGGTGGCCGAGCCGACCGCGAGCAGGGCGAGGCCGGCCAGGAACGCCTTCTTGCGCCCGTACAGGTCGCCGATCAGGCCGAAGGTCAGGATCAGTGCCGCCATCGGCAGGATGAAGATGTCGCTGATCCACTGGAGGTCGCTCGTGGACGCGTGCAACCCGCGCGCGATGGTGGGCAGGGACACCGCAACCCCGCCGATCGGCACGTACGAGGCGAACACGCCCAGACAGGCGAGTACGACGGTGAGCGCGGGGCGGGCCACGGTCGAGGTCGGCGGCGAATTCGCGGCCGACGGGGCGGGCGACGAAGCGGCGGACGGACCGGCGCTCCGGGGGGTCGTCGACATGAGGGGACAGCCTTCCAAGTTATTCGAAGGCTGTTAAGTTATCAGAAGACTTAGAACATGCCTGTGGGCTGTCATGGTGTTCGGCGACTGCGAAGGTGTCGCATGCCGAGCCGCCTCCCGGCGTGCCCTACGGTGACGGGATCGAGGCACCGGCGAGGTGCGTACTCGGGCACCCGCGAGGTGCGTACCCGGGCCATTCGGAGAAGGGAAACGCGCGATGTCCGCTCACCGCGAAGTCGCCGAAGCCGCGTGGAGCGAGCAGTTGCCGCATCTGCTCTGGCGCGCCCAGCAGTCCATGCAGCGGCTGCTCAACGAACAGCTCGAGGACATGGGCGTCTCGATCAATCAGCTCGGCCTGGCCGGTCGGCTCGACGAGAACGGTGCGATGTCCGCCGCCGACCTCGCCCGCGCGCACCACATCACCCCGCAGAGCGTGACCACCGCGATGACCGCGTTGGAACGGGTGGGCTGGATCGTGCGTCGACCGCACCCGGTGCACAAACGGGTGGTCCTGCTCGAACTGACCGAACCGGGCAGCGCGGGCGTCGCCGAGGGACGGCGCCTGGTGAAGCAGGCCGACGACCTGATCGCCCTGACGATCGGCGCCGATCAGGTCGAGGCGTTCGCGGCGAACCTGCGGGCGATCACCGCCGTGGTGGACGGGCCCGATACGCCGACCGGCCGGATGTGGCCGGAGCCGCCGTCGCGGCGGTAGGTGGGGGCCGGCCGGACCGCCGCTCGACGGGTGCTTCGCGGATCGGCCGGGGCCGGCCGGCTCGCGACGTCACCCGCACCGGCGTCACCCGGCGTCACCCGGCTCGGGCATGCGCAGCGCGGGAGCCAACCGCTCCTCGGTGACGGCGATCAGGAACACCGGGATCGTCGCCGCCGCGGCGAGTGCGAACACCAGGAACGCGGCGCGTACCCCGAACCACTGCGCGAGGACGCCGATCAGGCCCGCGCCGACCGGCAGCGCGCCCCAGCCGAGCAGCCGGGAGGCGCCGCTGTACCGGCCCATCAGGTGCTCGGGCACCAGGTTCTGACCGATCAGCCGGTAGTTCACCGACCACAGCGTGCCGCCCATGCCGCCGACGAAGGCCGCGCCGGCCACCGCCCACAGGTCGGTGGTCACCGCCGGCACCGCCATCATCGCGACGGTGCCGATCAGGTCGGCGAGCAGCACCCGGCGGTGGCCGATCAGTCGATTGAGCCGGCCGACGAGCACCGCGCCGAGCAGGCCGCCGACGCCCAGCGCGCTCAGCACGACCCCGTACTCGCGGGGGGACAACCGCATCAGGTCGTGCGCGACCAGCGGCATCAGGGCCAGCCACGCGCCCCAGCTCGCGAACAGCACGGTGAGGATGAGCGACATCGTGCGCAGCAGGCGGTCGCGCCACAGGAAGCTCAGACCCGCGCCGATCTGCCGACCGATGGACCCGGCGGCGACCCCGGCTTCGGGTGTACCGGTCGACACCTCGCCCGCAGCGCCGTCCGCGCCCCGGTCGGCCCGGCGTACCGCCCGGAAGCGCCCGGTGAGCAGGAGCAGCAGCAGGCTCGCGGCGAGGTAGGCGACCCAGGTCGCGCCGAGCGCGAGGCCGGTGCCGGCGGCGAGCAGCAGGCCGCCCACGAACGGTCCGGCGAACTCGTTGGCGGCCGTCTCGGTGCCGGTGATCAGCGCGTTGGCGCGTTCCCGGTCCGCACGCGGCACGATCGCCGGGATCAGCGCCGAGGTCGAGGTCAGCGCGATCACCTCGGCCACGCCCAGGACCAGCCCGCCGATCGCGAGCACGGCGACGGAGACCCGGTCGGCGAGCACGATCGTGATCAGCCCGCCGATGGCGAGCAGACGCAGCCCGTCGGCCAGCCACAACAACCTGCGCCGATCGGCGCGGTCCACCAGCACGCCGACGGGCAGCGCGAACAGGAGCCACGGCAGGGTCAGGGTCAGCGAGACCAGGGAGATCAGCGCCGGGGAGCCGGTACTGCGGGTGGCCAGCACCGGCAGCGCGATCTTGGTGATCCCGTCCGCCAGGTTGGTGACGAGGGTGAAGGCCAGCAGGACGGCGGTGTTCCGGGTGCCGGGCGGGTTCGGCGTCGGGTTCGGCGCGGGCTTCGGTTTCGGCTGGGGCTTCGGCTCGGCGGGAGCCGGCAGGTCGCGGTTTCGCTCGCGTTTCGGGGCGGTCGGCTCGGTTCGGACGCTCTGCGGGGCCATCGCATGTCCTAACTGCCAAAGGCTTTTACCGGTTGATGCGCCGCGTCGATCGTGACATCGGCGCGTACGACCCGTCAACCGGTGAAGTCGATAGCCGGTTAGAACGGGAGTAGACTGATCCGCGGACCGCACCGAAGCCGCGACGCGCCGCGAACGCGGCACGACCCGACCGGACCCGACGCGCACCGTGGAGGCCCCGATGCTCGAAGCGCCCGCTTCGGCAGTGCTGATCCAGGCATTCGTGAACACCGTCGACGTCGAGCTCGGTACGGACGAACTGGCCACGCCGTCCCGACTCGGTGCGTGGCTGGCCGCTTGGGAATTGCTCGACCCCCGTGCCGGGCTCGGCCCGGCGGACCTCGACGCGGCGCTACGACTGCGCGCCGGTCTGCGCGAGAGGCTCGGCGTACCGGTCGGTGACGTGCCCGATCCGCAAACGCTCGGGCACGCAGACGAGGTGCTGCGCGCCCTGCCGGTGGTGTTCGAGCTGGGTACCGGCGAGCAACCCGGGCGCTTCGTACCGAGTCCGGAACTGCCACCGGTGGAAAGGGCGTTGGCCCGACTTGCGATCGCCTGGGGCGACCTGGTCGGCACCGGCGAGTCGACCCGGCTCAAGCGCTGCCCGGAGCACGCTTGCGCGTGGGTGTTCTGGGATGTGTCCAAGAACCGCAGCCGACGCTGGTGCTCGATGCGCGTCTGCGGAAACCGCACCAAGGCCCGCCGCTACGCGGCCAAGCACGCCCCGTCGCCTCGAAAGCAGGACGCGGCGGACGGGGAAACGATCGGTCCTGCGACCGCTTGATCTCAAGTGCGGTTGAAGTTGCAGGCTGTTCGCATGACTACGAACGATGGCAACGGGCCGGTGCGGGAAGTCGACATCGCGGCGATCAAGCAGGTGGTCGCGACGGTCGAACACTCCCAACGCAACGAGCTGCCCGATGAGTTCGTCGGCCTGTTCCGGGCCGACGCGATCTGGACGACGGGCCACGGCAAGCGCCTCACGGGCCGCGACGAGATTTCGGACTTCACGCACCGCGTGCTCCCCGGAGCCATGCGGGACTCGACGGTGACGTACGAGGTGGTGGACGTGCTGTTCATCCGCCCCGACGTCGCCGCCGTCAAGGTGCACGCCCAGTACCTGACGCTCGACGGTCGCCCCATCGGGAACCCGGGCACACCGCTCTATGTCATGGCGAAGGAGGCGGGACGATGGCTCTTGGTCGCCTGCCAGAACACGGAGATCCTCGACGTGTGAGCCGAGACGGACGGGCGGCGCGGATGTTGGTGCGCGTGGCGGTGCGGCCGGGCGGGCGTACGGTCGGCCGTCTCGTGCGCTTCACCCGACCGAAGGGCTGAGCGCGTCCGTCGCGGGTGTCGCGTCTTCGGCCGATGCCGATGCCGATGCCGACGCCGATGCCGATGTCGGCGCCGTCGCCGTCGCCGTGATCGTGGCCAGTTCGGCGAGGGCCCGGGCGTCCGGGCTGTGCTCGGGGGCGCAGAAGATGTGGATTTCGAGGCCGGTCTCGCCGGACGGGACGGGTACCCGCAACGTCTCGTAGTCCAGGTGCATCAGGCCGATCCGCGGGTGTCGCACCTGCTTGCGGCCCGCCGAGCACATCAGCACCTTGCCGGTCGCCCAGATCCGCCGGAAGTCGGCGCTGTGCGCGGACAGTTCGGCGATCAGCTCGGCCAGTTCCGGGTCGCCCGGGTAGAGCCCGGCGGCGACTCGGAGCTGGCCCACCGCGTCCCCCGCCCGCTCCTCCCACTCGGGGAAGACGACTCGGGAGCCGGGGTCGAGAAAGAAGTACCGGGCGTTGTTCGGATCCCGGCGGCCCGGGTCGGCCAGGCCGCCGACCAGTTCGGCGCCCAGGTCGTTCCAGGCCACCACGTCGAGGCGATGGTTCGTCACGAAGGCCGGCAACCGGGCCATCGAGTCCAGGACCTGTTGCAGCAGCGGGCTGACCCGGGTCGCGGGTGCGGGATCGCGCCTGGCGGAGGTCAGTGTGGTGAGGTGCCGGCGCTCGGCCGGGTCGAGGCCGAGCGCCCTGGCGAGCGCGTCCAGCACCTCGGGGGAGGGCTGGGTGGCCTGACCCTGTTCGAGCCGGACGTAGTAGTCCACGCTGATCCCGGCGAGCTGGGCCAACTCCTCGCGACGCAGCCCGCGTACCCGCCGCCGACCGCCGCCGACGAGTCCGACGTTCTCCGGGGCGATCCGCTCACGGCGAGCACGCAGGAAGCCGCCGAGCGCGCGCCGGGTGTCGCCGACACCGTCGACGCCCCCCGAGGTGCGGTTTTCGATGTCGCCGGTGCGCTCGGTGCGCTCGGTGCGGTTCACGCCGTTCATGTGGTCCAGTATGCGTGGCCCTCGCGGCACCCGGGCGGTGCGTGCGTGTCCCGGCACACCGGCATCGCGGCCCGTCCCGCGCCTGTGCGTTCGGCCCGCTCCCGTTCCTGGTCTTCGCAATACCAGGAACGGCATTCCGCCGGTTGAACCGGGTACTGGCTGCCCCGCCACGTCCGGGAGAGCGTTGCGCCATGACCGAAACCACGTCGCAGTCGCAGCAGCCCGGCCGGCTCATCCGGACCGAGGAGCCGAAGAAGATCCTCGTCGTCAGCGCCCACCCGGAACCCCGGTCGCTCAACGCCGCCTTGGCCGCCTTCGCGGTCGAGGAACTGCGCGCCGCGGGCCACGAGGTACGGGTGTCCGACCTCTACGCGATGAAGTGGAAGGCGAGTGTGGACGCCGAGGACTTCCCGAGCCGGGACCCGGAACAGCGGTTCGCAGTGATGGCAGACTCGGAGCAGGCCACGCTGGCGGGGCTGTTGGCGGCGGACATCGCCGCCGAGCAGGAGAAGGTGCGCTGGTCGGACGCGGTGATCCTGCAGTTCCCGATGTGGTGGTTCTCGGTGCCCGCGATCATGAAGGGCTGGATCGACCGGGTGTTCACCGCCGGATTCGGCTACGGCCCGGCGGTCCCGCCGCCGTACAGCGAAGGCACGCTGGCCGGGCGGCGCGCGTTGGTGTCGGTGACGGCCGGTGCCCGGGAGTCGGCGTTCTCCGACCGGGGTATCCACGGGCGGTTGGCGGATCTGCTGTACCCGGTGCAGCACGGCCTGTTCTGGTTCGCCGGCATGGCGCCGCTGGAACCGTTCGCGATATTCGGCGCGAACGACGTGTCGGAGGAGCGGTTCGAGGCGGCGAAGCTGGAGTACGCGCGGCGCCTCGACGGGCTCTTCACCGACGAGCCGGTGGCGTTCCGGTCGCTGGTCGGCGGCGACTACGACCAAGACATGCGGCTGCTGCCGGGTGTCGAGGCGGCGGGGACGACCGGAACGGATCTGCACGTGCGGCCCGCGTGACCCGGACGGCGACCGATGCGGCCGGATGAGTGCGATCCGGAAAGTCGGTTGGTCGGTGCCGAGTGCTCGGGATATCGTCGAGGGATGTACTTCCTTCAGTTCTACGGCTGACACCGGCGAGGGCCGTGCCCTCGATCGGCCCGCACCGGGTGGCGCTCGCATCGTGCGCCGACGCCCGGGTGGTCGGGCTGCCGTGTCCACCCGCCGTAGATCCGAAACGAGAACTCTCATGTCACGTCGCCGTGCGCACATCGCGATGATCGGCATCCCCGCCGTCAGCCATGTCCTGCCCAGCCTCGAAGTCATCCGCGAACTGGCCGATCGCGGGCACCGCGTCAGCTACGCCAACGACCCCGCCGTCGCCGAACTGATCGCGCCGACCGGCGCCGAGTTCGTGCCGTACCGCTCCACACTGCCGGTCGTCGACAACGACTGGCCGGCCGACGCGATCGCCGCGATGGGTGTGTTCCTGGACGACGCGATCCAGGCGCTGCCGCAACTGCGCGCGGCGTACGACCACGATCCGGCGGACCTGTACCTCTACGACATCGGCGCGTACGCCGCCCGCGCGTTGGCCGAGCGTCAGGGCCGGCCGCTGGTGCAACTGTCGCCGACGTACGTGGCCTGGCGCGGGTACGAGGACGAAGTACTGCCCGGAATGAAGCAGTTGCCGGGCGCGGACGCGTATTGGGCGCGCTTCGCGGCCTGGCTGGCGGACTCCGGTGCGACCACCACGGACGTGGACGCGTTCGGGGGACGGCCGCGCCGGGTGGTGGCCACCGTCGCGCGCGCGATGCAGCCGAACGCGGAACTCGTGGACCCGGACGTGGTCGACTTCGTCGGCCCGTGCCCGGGTCGCCGCGAGGACCAGGGGGAGTGGACCCGCCCGGTCGGCGCGGAGCGGGTGCTGCTGATCTCGCTGGGCTCGGCCTTCACCCGGCAGCGGGAGTTCTATCGACGGTGTCTCGCGGCCTTCGGCGACCTGCCGGGGTGGCACGTGGTGCTCCAGATCGGCCGGCACACCGACCCGGCGGACCTCGGCGCAATCCCGGCCAACGTGGAACTGCACTCCTGGGTGCCGCAGTTGGCCATCCTGCGGCAGGCCGACGCGTTCGTCACGCACGCGGGGATGGGTGGCAGCGGCGAAGGACTGATCACCGGTGTGCCGATGATCGCCGTACCGCAGGGCGTCGACCAGTTCGGCAACGCGGATCGGCTGGTCGAACTGGGCGTGGCCCGCCGCCTGGACACCGAGGACGCCACGCCGGAAGCCCTGCGCGAAGCGCTCCTCGCGCTGACCTCGGACCCGGAGGTGGCCGCGCGCTCGGCCGCACTGCGGGCCGATGCCCTCGCGGAGGGCGGTACCCGCCGTGCGGCCGACCTGATCGAGGCCGAACTGGGCTGAATCCGGGTGGCCGGCCGGGCTCAACCTGCTCGGCCGGCCGCCTTGGCCAGGTCCTCCATGGTGAGCTTGATCAGGTCCGCGCCGTACGCCATCGCCTGCCGCATCGGCTCCACGACACCGTCGGGAAGCACGTCGCGGGTCCAACTGAAGACGCAGCGGCCCTCGGCCGTCGGCCGCACCCGCATGGTCGCCCGGTCGTGGGTGGGCGTGACACTGCCGCCGATCACCGCGTAGGTGAAGCTGCGCTCCCGGGCATCGATCCCGATCAGGCGCTCGCGGGCGGTCATGCCGTTGGCGAAGGTGACGAATCGTGTGCCCGGCTCCTCGAGCCGACTGTCCACGACGAACCCCGGAGCCATCCGCACGGGCCCCGACTCGAACTCGCCGATGATCGCCCAGACGTCATCGGCGTCGGCTTCGACGGTGCGCTCTTCTTGGATGCGCGTCATGGCAGTCCTCCGGTCCGGATCGAAACTTCAAAGGCGCGATACACGCCCACTCCGAGCCTGCCGTCCATCCGCCCCCGGGTCTTGAACATCCTTGCGCGGGGCGCGGGTCAACGCGGGTCGCGGGTGGGGGCGGGGTGACCGCGGGGGCTGCGTGGGGCGTGGACCAAGGTGGCGCGAGCGTGGTGTCCGGTACCCGTTCGGGCGAGGTGCGTGGAGGGGGCTGGTGCGGGGAGTGGTGTCGGGGGGCGGGCGTAGCGTGGAGGTGTGTTGTCCGTCGTTGATGTCGTCGATCGGCCCGCGTTCGTGGTGAGTGCGGTGCGGTGCCGGAGTGACCATCGGGACTGGACGTCGCCCGAGGAGCGTGACGACCACCGGATCGTGCTTGTGCGCAGTGGTCGATTTCGGCGTTGGGTCGACGGTGTCGACGTCGACCTGGATCCGACCGTCGGTTATGTCGGCGTCCCGAAGCAGGAGGAGCGGTTCGCGCACCCCGCCGGTGGCGACGTGTGTACGTCCGTGCGGGTCGCGCCGGAACTGTGGGCGGATGCGGCGGGCGAGCCGGGTCGCCGCCCCGCGTGCTCGGCGCTGTATGTCGACGCGGCGCTCGACCTCGCGCACCGGCGGTGCTTGTCGGCCGCCGAGGACAGCAATGTCGACTACGCGCTGGCCGAACAGGTGCTGACCCTGATTCGGCACGCGGTCGACCGGGCGGCGGCGCGACCGCTTCCGGTCGCGTCGGCGCCCGACGATCGGCGACTGGTCGCGGCGGCGCGCGAGGCGATCACGACCGGCGACGCCGCCTCCGGCGCCTTGTTCTCGCTGGCCGAGTCGATCGGGGTGTCACCGTTCCGGCTGAGTCGGGTGTTCTCCCGGGAGATGGGCGTCTCGATCACCCGGTACCGGAACCGGGTTCGGCTCGGCTCGGTGCTGGATCGGCTGGAGGCCGGCGAGGTCGGCCTGGCCGTGCTCGCCGTCGACCTCGGTTTCGCCGACCAGGCGCACCTTTCCCGGACCGTGCGGAAGGAGCTCGGTTACACCCCCACCGCGCTCCGGCGATTGCTCGCTCCGGTGCCGCCGCCCGAAGTGCCAAGAGCGTGCCAAGCGCCCGAAGCGCCCCGGGCGTCGGCTTGAGCCGTGCTCGGGGCGTTTCGGGTCGGGAGGCGTCGGAGCGGGCGTGCGTCAGCCCTTGAGCGCGAGCGCGACCGTGTCCGCGAGCGGCGTGGTCGGGCGACCGAGCAGGCCGGACAGGTCGCCGGTGATGCCGGCGAGCGCGCCGTCGGCGATCTGGATGTCGGCGTCCACGATCAGCTCGACGAGGAACGGCGGGAGGCCGACGCCGTTGAGTATCTCGGTGTACTGCTCGGCCGGCAGGTTCGCGTACGCGATCTCCTTGCCGCTCTGCTTCGCCGTCTCGGCGGCCAGGTCGGCCAGGCTCCAGTTGTTGTCGCCGGTGAGCTCGTACACCTTCCCGGCCTGGTCGTCGCTCCGCAGCACGACGGCCGCGGCCTCGGCGAAGTCGGCACGCGAGGCGGACGCGATCCGGCCCTCGCCGGCGGAGCCCGCGACCGCGCCGCGCTCGACGGCGCCGGCCAGCGAGCCGGTGTAGTTCTCGGTGTACCAGCCGTTGCGCAGCAGCACGGTGGGCAGGCCGGTGGCCGCGATCCGCGCCTCGGTGTCGCGGTGCACCCGGGACAGGCCCAGCGGGCTGTCGCTCGCGGCGTAGATGGAGGTGTAGATCAACTGTCCGACCCGCGCCTCGACGGCGGCGGCGACCACGGCGGTGTGCTGGGCGATCCGGTCCGCCTCGGGACCGTTGGAGGACACGAACAGCAGCTTGTCCGCGCCGGTGAAGGCCGGAACCAGCGTCTCGGGCCGTTCGTAGTCCGCCTCGCGCACCTCGACCCCGCGGGCGGCGAGGTCGGCGGCCTTGGCCGGCGTACGTACCGCGGCGACGATCTCCGCGGCGGGTGTGCCGCGCTCCAGCAGGGCGTCGATGACGAGGCGGCCGAACTGCCCGGTGGCTCCGGTGACGACGATCATGGCGAGCTTCCTCTCTTCCGCGCCGAACCCGTCGTCCGGCCGCTGTCCAAACGATTGCACTAACTTTTCGAAAGCGCAAGCGTTGGGATAGTGCAGCTCTTTCGAAAGTGCTGACTCGGAGGTAGCCTCAATGCATGCAGACGCAGCCGCAGACGCACACGACGAAGGGGGCAGCGATGGAGACCGAGACCGAGACCGGGCCGGACCCGACCCCGGAGTTCGAGTTCGACGTGTTCGCGAAGGCGTGCGTCTCGCGTGCGGCCATGGAGCACATCACCGGCCGCTGGGGTGTGCTGGTCCTGGGCGGGCTGTACGACGGCCCGATGCGGTTCAACGCGCTGCGCCGCAGGGTCGACGGGGTCAGCGAGAAGATGCTGGCGCAGACCTTGCAGGCGCTGGAGCGGGACGGCTTCGTGCTTCGCGAGGTGCACAGCGCGATCCCGCCCCGGGTGGAGTACACGCTCACCGAACTGGGCGCCGCGACGGCCGCCAAGCTGCTCGACCTGATCAAGCACCTGGAAGGCCACATGGAGCAGGTGCTGATCGCGCGCGAGGAGTACGACCGCACGCACGCCTGAGCGCCCCGCGCCCGGCCGCCGGCCGCGGAGACGACCGAGGGGTCGGGAGCACGAGGGTCACGCTCGTGCTCCCGACCCCTCGGTCGGTCCGGCCCGTTCGGGACCGACTCAGATGCTCCAGACCCCCGCGCCCAGCATCGACTTGATCTCGCCGGCGAGGCCGCCCTCGGGGTTGACCCGGAAGTCCAGGTTGTAGCGGGTGCGCATGCGCGCGCTCTCCAGGATCAGGTGCACCGGGTTGTCCCCGGGGTGTGAGGAGAGCACCCGCTTGATGTCCTTCACCAGCTTCTCGTTGACCTTGGTGGTGGGCAGTCGCAGGCACACCGGGGCCTTGCCGCCGTGTTCGGCCGAGCCGATGTCGAGCGGGACCAGTTCGGAGCCGAACACGCTCAGCGCGCCGTCGCGTTCGTTGAGCCGGCCCTTGATGCTGACCGCGACGTCCTCCTCCAGCGCGTGCGCGACCAGCGTGTACGACTGCGGGAAGAACAGCACCTCGATCTCGCCGTCGTGGTCGGCGAGGTTGATCATCGCCCACGGCGAACCGCTCTTGTTGACCTTGCGCTGGATGCCGGTGATCAGGCCCGCCAACTGCACCTGGCCCTCGGTCCGGCCGGAGTTCTTCAGCTCGGTGATCGAGGTGTCGCGGTGTCGGGACAGGATGTGCTCGGCGCCGTCGAGCGGGTGCGCGGAGACGTACAGGCCGAGCATCTCGCGCTCGGTGGCCAGCTTGAGCTTGCGCGGCCACTCCTGGTCGGTGAGTGTGAAGTCGAGCCCGACGGCCGGTTGTTCGGCGGCCTCGTCGCCGCCACCGAACAGGTCGTACTGACCCGCCGCCTCCTGCTTCTTCAGGCCCACCACCGCGTCCAGGGCCTGTTCGTGGACGTCCACCAGGGCCCGGCGGGTGTGCCCGAGCGCGTCGAACGACCCGGCCTTGACCAGCGATTCCACCGCGCGCTTGTTGCACGCGGGCAGGCCGATCTTGGTCAGGAAGTCGGCGAAGGAGTTGAACTTCCCCTTGCTCGTGCGCGCCTCGACGATGTCGTTGATGACGTTGTCGCCGACGTTGCGGATCGCCCGCAGGCCGAATCGCACGTCGGAGCCGACGGCGGTGAAGTCGGCCACGGACTCGTTGACGTCCGGCGAGAGCACCCGGATGCCGGCCGACCTGGCGTCGGCCAGGTACATGCCCATCTTGTCCTTTTCATCGCCCACCGAGGTGAGCAGCGCGGCCATGTACTCGGCGGGGAAGTTCGCCTTGAGATAGGCCGTCTGGTACGACACCAGGCCGTACGCCGCCGAGTGCGACTTGTTGAACGCGTAGCCGGCGAACGGGACCAGCACGTCCCACACCGCCTGGATCGCCTCGTCGCCGTAGCCGCGTTCGCGGCAACCCGCCTGGAACGGGATGAACTCCTTCTCCAGGACTTCCTTCTTCTTCTTGCCCATCGCCCGGCGCAGCAGGTCGGCCTGGCCCAGGCTGTAGCCGGCCAGCACCTGTGCGGCACGCTGCACCTGCTCCTGATACACGATCAGACCGTAGGTGGGGCCCAGGACTTCGTTGAGCGGCTTCTCCAACTCCGGGTGGATGGGCGTGATCTCCTGCTGCCCGTTCTTGCGGAGCGCGTAGTTGATGTGCGAGTTCATGCCCATCGGGCCGGGCCGGTACAGCGCGGAGACGGCGGAGATGTCCTCGAACTCGGTCGGCTTCATCAGCTTGAGCAGCGCGCGCATGGGGCCGCCATCGAGCTGGAACACGCCCAACGTGTCGCCCCGGGAGAGCAGTTCGAACGTGGTCGGGTCGTCGAGCGGGATCTTCTCGATGTCGACGTCGACACCCCGGTTGGCCTTGATGATCTTGATGGCGTGATCGATGATGCCCAGGTTCCGCAGACCCAGGAAGTCCATCTTGACCAGACCCATCGACTCACACGACGGGTAGTCGAAGCCGGTGATGATCACGCCGTCCTTGTCCCGCCGGTGCAGCGGGATCAGGTCGATCAGCGGGGTCGAGGACAGGATGACCGCGGCGGCGTGCACACCGGTGCCGCGGGTCAGGCCCTCGATGCCGCGCGCGGTGTCGATCACCATCTTCACTTCGGGGTCGGACTCGTACAGCGCGCGGATCTCGCCGGCCTCGGTGTAGCGCGCGTGGTCCTTGTCGAACATGCCCGCCAGCGGCATCGACTTGCCCATGATGTCCGGCGGGTACGCCTTGGTGATGCGGTCGCCGGTGGCGAACGGGAAGCCCAGGATCCGGCTGGAGTCCTTGATCGCGGCCTTGGCCTTGATCGTGCCGAAGGTGTTGACCTGTGCGGTGTAGGCGGAGCCGTACTTCTCGGTGACGTAGCGCACCATCTGGTCGCGCTGACGGTCGTCGAAGTCGATGTCGACGTCCGGCGGGTTGATCCGCTCGGGGTTGAGGAAGCGCTCGAACAGCAGGTCGTAGTCGAGCGGGTTCAGGCCGGTGATGCCGGTCAGGTAGGCCACCATCGAACCGGCCGCCGAACCGCGGCCGGGGCCGACGGGGATGCCGTTGTCCCGGGCGTACTGGCAGATGTCGGCGACCACGAGGAAGTAGGAGTCGAAGCCCATGGGCGTGATCACGCCCATCTCCAACTCGATCCGGTCCAGCACCTCCTGGCTCGGGTCGTCGCCGAACCGGTGCTTGAGGCCCGCGGCGATCTTCTTGCGCAGGTACGTCGCCTGCGTCTCGCCCTCCGGCACGTCGAACTGCGGCATCCGGTTGACCTCGGCGAACACCTCGTCGTAGGGCAGGATGCGCTCGGCGATCGCGAGGGTGTTGTCGCAGGACTCGGGCACCTCGGCGAACAGGCGGCGCATCTCGTCGGAGGTCTTGATGTAGTAGCCGGTGCCGGCGAACTTGAACCGGTTCGGGTCGGCCTTGTTCTTGCCCACGCCCACACACAGCAGCGAGTCGTGCGCGTCGGCCTGGTCCTCGGTGACGTAGTGCGAGTCGTTGGTGGCCAGGAGCGGGATGCTCAGCTCCTTGGCGATCCGCAGCAGGTCCTGACGCACCGTGCGCTCGATGTCGAGGCCGTGGTCCATCAGTTCCAGGAAGTAGTTCTCCTTGCCGAAGATGTCCTGGTACGCCGAGGCCGCCTTGATCGCCTCGTCGTACTGGCCCAGGCGCAACCGGGTCTGCACCTCGCCGGACGGGCAGCCGGTGGTGGCGATGATGCCCTCGTGGTGCTGCGCGATCAGTTCGCGGTCCATCCGGGGCTTCATGTAATAGCCCTCGATGGACGCCAGGCTGGAGAGCCGGAACAGGTTGCGCAGGCCCTGGGCGTTCTCCGCCCACATCGTCATGTGGGTGTACCGGCCGCCACCGGAGACGTCCTTGCCGCCCTCGCCGTCCTCGCTCGGGGCGCGCTTGCCGCCGGGCGCCCAGAACTCGGGGCGGCGGGCGTGTCGGGTGCTGGGGGCGACGTACGCCTCGATGCCGATGATCGGCTTGACGCCGTGCTTCTTGGACGTGCCCTGGAACTCGTAGGCGCCGAACATGTTGCCGTGGTCGCTCATGGCCACCGCCGGCATGCCCTGGCGGGCCACCTCGGCGAACAGCTTGTCGTTCTTCGCCGCTCCGTCCAGCATCGAGTACTCGGTGTGGACATGCAGGTGAACGAACGAGTCAGACACGGTGTGTGAGGCTCCTCGAAGGGGGCGGCGGGGACCATCCACCATAACGCGGCGGAGGCCGGCAACCGGGTGTCCGAGGCGGGTGTCCACGCCTGTCGGCGAAGGCTTTTCCGAGTCGTTTCCGACCCGTATCCGAGTGGCCCCGGAGTGGCCCGCGAAGTGCTCTGTGTGGGGGTTCGGCGGGTTTTGGTGGGGGTTTGGCGCGGGGCTTGACGGGGGGTTTGGCGCGGGGGGTCAGCGGGCGTCGGCGGGCGCCTCGGCGGGAGCGTGGGGGTGCGTGTGCGCGGGCGCCTCGGGGTGCGTGTGAGGGTGCGGATGGGTGTGCGCCCGGGCGGCTTCGGCGGCGGCGTGTGCGGCGGCTTCGCGGCGGCGCAGCGGGGGCAGCGTGGGCGGTGGTTGGCGGCGCTCGGGGAGCTCGGCGAGCAGCACCTTCGTGGCCTCGGCGATCGCGGCGACGGCGCGCTCGACGGCCTCCTCGGTACGGGACGACGTGGTCTGCACGCCGCCTACCTTGCGGACGTATTGACGGGCGGCGGCTTCGATCTCCACGTCGGTGGCGGCGGGGTCGAGTCCGCGGAGCGTCGTGATGTTTCGGCACATACCTTTCAGGCTAGGCGGGGCGGCTGACACGCACGCGGCGCTGCCGTCGCCAGTGGGCGGGGGTTGACCTGGGCCGGCCTGCTTGTTCTCGGGCGTCGGACGGGCTGGGGTGGGTTGCGGCCTGCTTGTTCTCGGGCGCCGGACGGGCCGGGTTGGGGTGCGGCCCGCCTTTTCTCGGGCGTCGGATGGGTTGAGTCGGGGTGCCGCGCGCCTTGTTTTCGGGGGGTGGGTGGGGTTCGGGTGCGTGTTCGGCGCAGTGGCCGTTGCCTTGGGGGGTTTTGGGCGTTGGGACTTGTGTCGGTCGGGTGTGAGGAGGAGGGCGCATGGGTGCGGTCGGTGCGGGACCCGGGCGGTTGTTGGTTTCGTCGGGGACGCGCGACCACCGCTACGACCCGGCGACCGCCTGGCGGGTGTACCAGGGCGAGGACGGCAGCCTCACGGTCAGCACGGACGCGTGGCAGGAGGAGTCGCACACGCTGATGGCGATCCGCACCGACTGGTACGCCGACGCCGCGGCGGCCTCCGCGGCGGGCGGGATGCCGCCGGACGTGGCCGGCCGGGTCACTCGCGCGCTGGGCACCGAGCCGGTCCCGCCACCGCCGTACCGCGACTTCGCCGAGGCGTTTCGCGCGGGCGTGACGCCGTCCCACCCGGAGCCGGTCGCCGGCTTGGAGCTGGCCGTGCGGCACCGGCCCGCGCAGGACGAGTTCGGCGTGGGCGGCGACTGGTACGACGTGTTCACCCTCGACGACGGCCAGGTCGCACTGGTGGTCGGCGACGTCCAGGGCCACGGCGCGGGCACGGCGCCGATCATGGCCAGGATCCGCACCCTGCTGCACGCGTACGCGGTGGTCACCCCGGACCCCGGCCGGACGCTCGCCCTGGTGAACGACTTCCTGGACCGGTTCCCCGGCCCGGCCCACGCCACCTGCACGCTGGCCTACCTGGACCCGGCCACCGGCAGCCTCCGGGTCGCGCGTGCCGCGCACCCGCCGCTGCTGCTCGCGGATCCGGCCGGCACGCCGCGGATCGAGGACGTCGAGGGCGGGCTGCCGCTGGGCATGCTGGCCGATCAGGGCTATCCGTGCACGACGCTGACCGTGACCCCGGGGGAGACCCTGGTGCTGGTCACCGACGGGCTCGTCGAGGGTCCGCAGTTGTCGTTGGACCGGGGCATGGAACGGCTCGCGCACCGCTTCGAGCGCAGCCGGGGCCTGGATCTGGAGGCGACCGCGGAGCGCCTGTTCGGGCTTGCCGACCTGACCGGTCATCGGGACGACGTGACCTTGTTGTTGGCGCGTACCAAGGCGGGTTGAACGCGCCCCATTTCGCCCGTCGAAACGATCTTGCCCTAAAAGCGCGGCAACGATTGTCGACGGCCCTTCGATTTCGGGCCGGGCGGTGTTTTCCGGCGCGTTCATCGGGGTGCTTCCGCGCGGTCGAAGCAGGGGTGTCGCGGGCCACAAAGGGCCGTTCCGCTGGATCTTCGGCCTTTGCCGCGAGAGGATCTGACTATGCGTCAGCTCGATGTCCCGGGCGGCGCCTGACATCTGACGTGACGTTAGCCACGTGTAAACAAAGTTCCGGCCGACGCTCGCATACTGTCCCGTACGCAGACCTCATACAGGCGTACGCAGCGCTGGTTGAACCAGGCGATTTTGGGAGGCTCCACGTGGAGTTCGGCATCTTCCTGAACGGGTACACCCCCGGTCCGGCCGCTCACGATCGCGCGAGCGAGCACCTCGTGCTCATGCGCGAGATGGAATTGGCCATCAAGGCCGACAAGCACAACTGGAAGTACGCCTGGTTCGGCGAGCACCACGGTCTGGTCGAGTACAGCCACATGTCGGCCCCCGAGGTCGTCATCGGCTACGTCGCGGCGAAGACCGAGCGGATCCACCTGGCGACCGGCATCAACAGCCTGTCGCCGCGCAAGGAGCACCCGGTCCGCTACGCGGAGCGCGCCGCGATGATGGACCACATCACCGAGGGCCGCTTCGAGTGGGGCACCGGTCGTGGCGCGGGCAGCCACGAGATGGCCTCGTTCAACATCATGGACAAGAACTCGACGAAGACCGAGTGGGACGAGGTCGTTCGCGAGATCCCCCGGATGTGGGCGCAGACCGACTACACGTTCGAGGGCGACCACTTCACCGTGCCGACCCCGCACGACATCCACCCGAAGCCGTACGGCGAATCGCACCCGCCGATCTGGGTGGCCTGCGGCAACCCGGCCACCTTCGGCAAGGCCGGCTCGATGGGCATCGGCGCGATCGCGTTCAACTTCGAACCGGTCCACAACCTCAAGGGCCGCATCGAGGCCTACAAGGAAGCCGCCGAGAACCCGGTCGAGATCATCGGCGACTACCAGAACAACAACGTGATGATGACGAACGCCGTCATCTGTCTGTCCGACCGCAAGCGCGCCCGCGAGATCGCGCTCAGCAAGGGTCGCGGTTACCTGGTCACCCTGGTGAACCTGTACCACGACACCATGCCGAAGTCGGCGGACGCGATCACCTGGCCGTCGCCCACGTTCGACCTCTCGGCCGGCGGCGACGAGCTGCTCGACGAGCTGATCAAGGGCGGCTACATGCTCGTCGGCACCCCCGACGAGGTGTGCGAGCAGGTCGAGGCGTACCAGAACGTGGGCTGTGACCAGCTCGTCTTCGGTATCAACGACGGCATGACGCACGAGGAGAACCTCGAGATGATCGAGCTCTTCGGCGACAAGGTCATCCCCGCGTTCGACAAGGACCCGGAGCACTCGACCACCAAGTACCGCCGCACCGCGGTGCCCAAGTTCGGTCGCTTCCAGGGCGCGGGCCCGGACCCCGACCTCAAGGTCGAGGTGCTCCCGACGAGCGCGGTCCTGCCGCTCCCGTACCCCTCGGCGTAACGCGGGCAGCACGCGGGCGGAACCAGGCGACACGCACCAGGCCATCGGGGCATCCCGGTGGCCTCGTGCGTTTCGGCGCCGGGTCGCCACGTGCCGCGGCGCGCGGGCGGGTCAGTGCGCCGGTGGGTCCACCGGGCGGGTTGGCGCGGTGTGCGGTTCGAGCTCCTCGGGCGCATCGTCGTCGGGACGCCCGTCCGGGTCATGCCCGGCACGGCGCCGCCTGCGGCGGTTGCGGGCGGCGAGGACGCGGCGGACGATCTCGACCAGCGCGGCGATCACCGCGGCGGTGGCCAGGCCCACGGCGATGCCCTTGATCGGGCTGTCCTTGAACGCGGTCCCGCCCCAGAAACCCAGCATCACGCCGTAGATCGCCCAGGTCAGGCCCGCGATCGCGGTGAACATCCGAAACCGCGCGAGCGGATACTCGACCATGCCGGCCACCAGCGAGATCGCGGTCCGACCGCCGGGGATGTACCGGCCGACCACGATCATCGCGCCGCCGCGTTCGGCCAACCAGCGCTCCGCCTGCTTCCGGGCCCGTTTGCCGCGCTCGCCGTTGAGCATGTGCCGGTTCGCGAACGGCTCGGCCCACCGGCCGATCGCGTAGGTGATGTTGTCGCCGAGGAAGGCGCCGATCGCGCCGGCCAGTATGAGCAGGAAGAGGTTGGGCGACCAGCCCGTGACGGTGGCGAACACACCGCACGTGATCAGCGCGCTCTCGCTGGGCAGGATCGGCAACATCGCGTCCAGGAGCGCGGTGAGGAAGACGACCAGGTAGGCCCACGGCGAACCCGCGAAGGACATGATCGGGTCGAACCACGCGTCCACGCGCACTCCCTCCTCGTTGTCAGGTGGCGGTCCGCGACCGACTCGGCCGATGCCTCGCTCGATCGTTCGGCCCGGCCGTCTGTTCGGCGGCTACCCGTCGAGCCCGGAAACAAGGCACCGTGCGCCGATCGGTCGAACGTCTGTCAGGCTTGATCCCTTCGGCTCGGCCCCTCGATCGACGCGGGTCGTGCGACGCGAAGCATTCGAAGCAGACGAACAACGCGAGGGACGTGGCATGGACGCCGTTCATCAAGGCCTGGACGCCGTGCGGGCGGAGCTGGTCGGCCTCGATCGCCCCGTGGTGCGCCTGTTGGAGCCGGGTCTGCCGGCCGAGGCGGTCCGTACCCGGGTGGGCGCCGAGGTGCCCGCCGAACTGGTCTCCTGGTTCGGCTGGGCGGACGGCACCCGCGAGGAGCCGGACCAGTTGGTGGACGAAGCGTCGTTCATACCGGGCTACGTGCTGGTCAGCCTGGCCGAGGCGCTGGAGTTTCGCGACGAGGTCGAGATGGACCAGCCGGAGGGCGTGCAGTGGCTGCCGCTGCTGGTGTCGCCGGCCGCCGACTTCTACGCGGCGGTCTGGGACGGTGCGGACGTCCAGGTGGCGAGCTACGTGCAGGGCGCGGACGAGCCGATGGTGTACGCGTCGATCCCGCTGATGTTGCGCACGGTCACCGAGAGTTTCCGGACCGGGGCCTTCGAGGTGGACGAGGAGGGCTACTTCGACATGCACCCCGAGCTGTGCGACCGGGTCTATGAGGCCCTGAACGGCTGATGCGTGGCACGCGGATGAGGTAATTCTCGTCACGCCACGGCGCACGTACGGGCGCGTACGTCGCTGGGCTACCTTGTCCGCGTGTCTATACCCCGCCGCCGGACCGTCGCGCTTGGCCTGGTTCCGCTGCTGATCGCCGGTCTGGCCTCGTGCGGACTGCTGTCCGACTCCGACTCCGACGACTCGTCGGGCAAGGCGAAGAACGCCTCGGACGCCGATCCCGTGGTCGGCAGGCCCGACGCCTCGGCGGCTCCGGGCACGGGCTCCGCGCCGCCGCCGGCCTCGGCCGCGCCCGGGACGGAGATCACCGTCGCGCTCGCGGGCGACGTGCACTTCTTCGAGCGCACCCAGTCGCGCCTGAACGCCGGCACCGAGGGCGCGCTCGGCCCGATCGGCAAGACGCTCGCGGAAGCCGACCTGGCGATGGTCAACCTGGAGAGCGCGATCACCGAGCGGGGCACGCCGGAGAACAAGACGTACCACTTCCGGGCCCCGGCCAAGGTGCTGACCGAGCTCCAGTCGACCGGCATAGACGTGGTCAGCATGGCCAACAACCACGCCGTGGACTACGGCAAGGTCGGCCTGGAGGACTCGATCGCCGCGGTGCGGAACCCGCCGATCGGCGTGGTCGGCATCGGCAAGGACGCCGAGCAGGCGTATCGCCCGTTCATCAAGAACGTGAAGGGCGTCAAGGTCGCGTTCCTGGCCGCGAGCCAGGTGCAGGACATCACCAACCAGCTCTACCAGGCGGGCAACACCAAGCCCGGGATAGCCACCGCGTTGCAGACCGACCGCCTGGTGCGCGCGGTGCGGGAGGCCAAGGCGCGGGCGGACGTGGTGATCGTGTACATGCACTGGGGCATCGAGGGTGACAAGTGCCCGAGCGCGGACCAGAAGAGCGTGACGCGCAAGCTCGCGGACGCGGGCGCGGCGGCGGTGCTGGGCACGCACGCGCACGTGATGCAGGGTGCGGGCTGGCTGGGTGCCACGTATGTGGGCTACGGCTACGGCAACTTCCTGTGGTACGGCACGTCGCCGTACCCGAACTCGAACGACACCGGCGTGGCGACCCTGACCATCAAGGACGGCAAGGTCGTCGGCGAGAAGTTCACCCCGGCCTCGATAGACCAGCGCGGCGTGCCGATGCCGGTGACCGGTGCCGAGTCCAGGCGCATCCTGGACCGCCGGGAGACGCTGCGGCCGTGCACGGGGTTGACCGCGGCGCCGAAGAAGTAGCGCGGTACTCGGGGGGCCGCGGGCGGGCGGCGGCGCGTACGGAGGACGTCGTCCCGGACGGCGTGCGGGATCCGTCATCGGGCCACGGCTTCAGTGCGCGGGGTCGCCGAACTCGGCCCACCAGGCTTCGAACGGCACGGCCTCGGCGAGCGCGACATCACGGAGGCGGCAGAACTCCCCGGACCAGTCGAGCGGCAACACGTCGGCTCCGAGGAAGGCTCCGTCCTCGTCGTACTTCATGACGGCGGTGGTCGTCGAGTCGAAGAGCCAGAAGTCCGGGACTCCTTCGAGGGGATTCGCGCGTTCGGTGACGTCGAGGATGAAGAACTCCTCGCCGGCCGTCATGTTCTCGCGGTATCCCCAGCCCAGTTCGAAGCGCAGATAGGGGGTGAGCGGGCGAGCGAGCACGTGCACTCGATACACGCGGCGGCCTGCCGCCGTGTGCGTGCGAAGTTTCGTGAGCCAAGGGGCGTTGTAGTCGGCGGGCTGTGGTTTTCCGGCGAGGAACGCTTGGTAGGCGTCGATGTTGCCGGACCGGCCGTAGTCGTCGAGGGTCTCCAACCGGAACGCGTCGGTGTCGAACGAGTCGAAGAGCTCCGCGAATCCGCTGTGCGGGTCGGGCATCGTGCGCCTCCGGGGTTCGGGTGCTTTCGTGGTCCGCATTCTCGCCGCGACGGCCGCCTCGGCGAGCGAAAACGGCAAGGCGCGGTCCTGCTCATAGCGTCCAGGACAGGGCTTCGACACCCCGCCCGGTCGGAAACGCCCCGGAGGTGGGACCGGGGACCCGGGCTTCCTGGGAGCCGTCGGCGGACACGGTCCAGCCGAACGCCTCCACACTCGGTCGACCGGCCGCGCACCAGCGGGCCCACGCCGCTTCGATCTCGTTCCACAGGTGGCGCGGTCCGTGTCGGCGCACGGCGAAGGCGTCGAGTCGCCGGCCGTCGTAGTCGACGCTCGCCCACGAGGTGCCGGCCTCGTCGCCCACCCACAGGCGGGTGTGCACGCCCTCCACGTCCGGGTCGTCGTCCCAGTGCTGCCAGACGCCGGGCACCATCAGGCCGATCGCGAACTCGGCGACGGGGTCGCCGCCGGCCACGTCCCAGGGTGACAGCGCGGTGCGGCTCGACGCGGGCTCCTGACCCGGGAGGACGACCTGGCGGATGTCGGTGATGCGGGAGCGGTGTCCGCGCAGGTGCATGAACGCTCCGCCCGCGCGGAAGCGGCCGTGAACTCGGCCCAGGTCGTCGACGGTGGCCACGAGGGTGCCGTTGGCGGTCCAGGCGGTCGCCCACGGCGTGACGATCACGGCTCCCGGCCGGCACTGCCGAACCCAGGCCGGCGGGAGGTGGGTCACCGCCGCGCCCGACAGGATCCGGTCGTAGGGGGCGCCGGTGGCCCAGCCGTCGGCATCGTCTCCCCAGACGACGGTGGGATGCCACCCGAGCGCGGCCAGGCGGGTGCGCGCGGCGCGGGCCAGGGCCGCGTCCACTTCGACGGTCACCACATTGCGCTCGCCGAGGTGATACGCCGGCAGTCCGGCGATCCAACCGGTCCCGGTGCCGATCTCCAGGACGCGGTGTCCTTGGGCGACGTCGAGAGCCGGCAGATGCGCCGCCACGATCGAGGGCTGCGACGCCGAGGAGGACGGCCACTGTGGCCCGCCCGGTCTCGGTGCGCCACCGTCGCACACCTGCACGACCACCGGCTCGTTCGCGTACGTGGCCGACCACCAGCGGCCGGGATCCCGCTCGCGCTCGCAGCACTCGTGCCGATCGCCGTCCGGCCGACGCAGCCACACCACTTGGGGCAGGAACGCGTGGCGCGGGATGCCCACGAAGGCGTCCCGCCATCCTTGGGGCAACTCACCGACCGACTCCTCGATCAGGCGGAGCAGACCCAGTCGGGCCTCCTTCGAGCCTTCGGCGCCCACGGACACCCGCCTCACCGCCCCTTCGGCGTGCCGGGACGAGCGGGCTTGTCCGGTGGAATGGGCGGCGGAACCGGCTTCTGCGGCTTGTGCCCGTCATCCGTCGCGGGGTCGCGGTGCTTTCCCATGGGGATCCCTTTCGTGTCCGAGATTCCCATCAAGTTAGCGGTGACGGCGGGGTCTCATCGGCCAATTTCCCGTTCTCTCAAGAACTCGTCTCGAATTCCCTCCAGAGTCGAGCGCATGGCTTCGCCGAAAAGGGCTTTCTCGGCGAAGCCATCGAACTTTCGTATATACAAGTCGACGTCGCGCGGATCGGTGACGACTATTTTTGCGTGCGCGGTTTCGAGCGTCACCATGCGATCGTCTCGAATCACGAACGAGTGATTGGCGATGTCGTCTTGGTCGGTGTTCATGGGGACGATGCGAATGTCTACATTCGAAAGCCGTGACACGGAAACCATACGGTCGATCTGACCGGCCATCTGCGGTGTAGAAATGATCCGCCACCGAAGGACGGGCTCCGTGATGACGAAGCGCAGCGATTTCGTGGTGTCGTAGAGGACGCTTTGTCGCTCCAGGCGCCCGGAAATCGTCCGGGCCAGGACATCGTCGCCGAGCCCGTGGCGTGCGAGGATCGCGCGAACGTATTCGGGCGTCTGGAGCAGCCCGGGGACCAGCGCGGGCTGAAAAAGCCTGAGCAGGGACATCTGTGCGTCGAGCGCCTGGAGTGCCTTCTGGCCCTTGTGTGCCCCGGCGCGCTCGAGATGACGCCAGGCGGTCGTCTCGGTGGCCGCCTCTCGGGCCGCTTCCATGTATTCGTGCCTGGCGTCCGCCGATACCCCGATGGCACTGAGGATGCGTTCGACGTCCGTCGCGCTGGGTGCCAGTTTGGCGGTTTCGATCTTGCTCAGCTTGCTTTGGGACATGAGAGCGCCGCGGGCGACGACCTTGGGCTCCTTGCCGGATGCCTGCCGTACCGCCCGCAGCGCCGCACCGAGCTGCCCCTTGTTCACTTGCCGTACTCGGCCCACCAGGTGGAGAAAGGAACGGCGTGCGCGAGGGCGGTGTCGCGATGTGCCACGAACTCGGGCGCCCGATGCCGAGGCAGCACATCCGCACCGCTGAACCCGCCCGCGTCGTCGTAGTTCATGACAGCGGCGACCTCGGCGTCGAAGAGCCAGAAGTCCGGGACTTGGGGCAGTGGATTCGGACGATCCGTGACGTCGAGGATGAAGAACTCTTCGCCGGCGGTCATGTTCGTGTGATAGCCCCAGCCGAGTTCGTATGTCAGATACGTGGAGAGGGGCCGGGAAACGATATGCACGCGATAGACGCGCTTTCCGGCCTCGGTGTGTGTTCGCAAGGTCGAAAGCCAGGGGGCATTGTAATCCTCGGGCCTGGGCTCTCCCGCCAGATAGGTTTGGTAGCCCTTGATGTTGCCGGACCGGCTGTAGTCGTCAAGCGTTTCGAGGCGAAAGGCTTCGCGAGCGAATGTGTCGAAGAGTTCACGATATGTTCTAGACGAGACGGTCACGAATGGCCCTCCGAATCAGGTCCATCGGGATCTCGACCAAGGCTTCATGGGTGGGGATGGTCAGCCCATGATCCATCGGCGTGGCGCCCTGCACGAGCAGGGTGTCCCGGTCCGTGGCGTAAAGGGTCGGGCAGTCGTCGAATTCGCACGTGCTTACGAGTTTGGTGACCTTTACGGGCATGGGCCGACCCTTCGTCGAAGTCTCGTGTCGTCCCACCCGATGCTCGCGGCACGGCGAAGGGAGGGTCAAGCCTTTCCGATTGAGACAACGGGAAATCGGGAGAACGTTCGTGATCACAGTGCGGCTCGGGGCCGGGCCCGGCGCTCGGCGTGGCGTCGGGCGGGGGTCACGCCGAGAGGTATTCCGCGAAGGGGATGGACAGGGCCAGGGCCGATGCCTTCGATCGGCGGTATCGGTCGAAGTCCGGTGCTTCGAGCAGGACTCGGGCCACTTGGGCGCCGTGCGCGTCGTAGCGCATCTCGACGATTTTCGAGTCGTCGAGCATCCAGAAGTCCGAAGGCAACGACGGGATGCTTCGGTGAACGGTCGTGTCCAGGATCCTGACTTCTTCGCCGGCCGCGACGTTGTAGTGGTAAGCAGCGAACTCGTAGCGGAGGTAGTCGGACAAGGGAGGCGTGACAACGTGCACCCGGGTGACCCGGCGTCCGCCGGCCCGGTAGTGGGCGAGCTTCGTCAGCCACGGGTCGTCCTCGGGGAGGTCGAGGCGTCCGGTCGCCAGGAAGTCGGCGTATTCCTGTTGCTCGCCGAGCACGGAATAGGTGGGCGGGGTCTCGAGCCGGAAAGCCTCGCGTTCGAACGAGTCGAAGAACGAGGTCCAGCCCTCACCGTCCAAGTGCGGCACGTGTGGCCTCCCGGGGTGTTGCCGCCGGTGGGGACACGATGGTCTCGCCCGCCGGCGGCTCGTGGTGTCAGGTGCCGGCCAGGGCGGCCAAGGGGGTGCCGGTGAGGCGGTAGCCGAGCCATTCGCGTTCCGGGGTGGCGCCCAGGGAGTCGTAGAAGGCGATGCTTGGGGTGTTCCAGTCGAGGACGGCCCATTGGAGGCGGGCGTAGCCGCGGGTGGTGCAGATTTCGGCCAGGTGCTTGAGGAGGGCCTTGCCGTGGCCCGTGCCGCGGGCCTCGGGGCGGACGTACAGGTCTTCGAGGTAGATGCCGTGTACGCCCTCCCACGTGGAGAAGCTCAGGAACCACAGGGCGAAGCCGACCACCTCGCCGCTTTCCTCGTCCTCGGCGACGTGTGCGAAGGCCGCCGGATTGGGGCCGAAGAGGGCCGTGTGGAGTTGGACCTCCGTGGACTTGACCTCGTGCAGCAGCTTCTCGTAGTCGGCGAGTTCGCGGACGAGGGTGTGGATGGCGGGGACGTCTGCTGCGGTGGCTTCGCGGATCATGGTTCGAAGCTATCGCGACCCCGCCGGTCGGCTCGGGGGATTTTCCGCCCGCGCTATGCCGTGGGTGCCACGTACATGTAGGACTTCTCCTCGCTGCGCGAGGAGATCCGCCACTCGCCGGCCACGCGCGTGAACGTGTCGATGTACCACAGGCCGCAGAACATCACCGGGCCCGGCGTCTGGTCGTCCTCGCCCTTGAAGACCATCGGGTTGTGACACATCGTGCGGCCCGTGGCGGTGTCGCCGTCGACGGTGATCGACGAGTTCGATATGAGGTGCTGGTAGGCGCCGAACCCCGGCATCACCGAGGCCAGAAACTCCTTCGTCTCCTTCAGGCCGCCCTTGGAGCCGCCCATCGCCGAGTAGTCGATCAGGGCGTCGGCGGTGAAGACCGCGTCCAGGGCGTCCCAGTCGCCGGTGTCCACGGCGTGCGAGTAACGGACCATCAGGTCCTGGATCTCCATCCGGTCCGAGATCTCCTGAAGCGTCAGCATGTGCGTGCCCACCCTCTCCGGCCCTGCGGCGTCGTTCCGTGATCACGGGTCGATCCGAGGAGCCAACTTGACACGAACAAGCACATGGCGAAAGGGGCGCCGCCTCGGCGGGACGGTGAAAAGTCCGGTCCTGGGGTTAGTACGAAGAATGCTCGGGGGACCGGCCCCGCTATCGGCATCCGGGCCGTCGCCGGCGGCAGCCGCCGAACCCGAGGGAGACATCGTGGGCAGGACGACGCGGCGACGGGTCACGGTCGCGCTGACGGCCGCTGTGATCGCGCTCGGCGGGCTGTGCGCGTGCAGCGCCGACGACGGGTCGAAGAAGGACTCGTCCAAGGACGGCGGCAACGTCGCCTCGAGCTCGGCCGCGCCGAACAACCCGCTCGCGAACGACCTCCAGGCGCGGTACCAGCAGGTCGTACGCGACGTGCTGCCCTCGGTGGTCCAGATCACCACGCAGACCGGACTCGGCTCGGGCGTCGTCTACGACGACAAGGGCAACATCGTCACGAACGCCCACGTGGTCGGCCAGGCCACCACGTTCGAGGTCACCCTCCCGAACGCGAGCAAGCCGGTCACCGCCAAGCTGGTCGCCGCGTTCGCCCCCGACGACCTCGCGGTGATCCGCCTGGACAACCCGCCCGGCGACCTCAAGCCCGCCAGGTTCGCCGACTCCGCCAAGCTCCAGGTCGGCCAGATCACCATGGCCATGGGCAACCCGCTCGGCCTGGACTCCAGCGTCACCGAGGGCATCGTCTCGGCCGTCGGCCGCACCATCAGCGAACCGCAGAACGCCGGCGCCACCGGTGCGACCATCTCCAGCGCGATCCAGACCTCGGCGGCGATCAACCCGGGCAACAGCGGCGGTGCGCTGGTCGATCTGGACGGCCAGGTGATCGGCATCCCGACCCTGGCCGCGACCGACCCGGAGTCCAACGGCGGCACCGCGCCCGGTATCGGCTTCGCGATCCCGGCGAACACGGTCAAGTCGATCGCCGACCAGATCATCCGCAACGGCAAGGTCGACAACTCCGGCAAGGCCGCGTTGGGCATCACCGTGCGCACCGTGGCCGGCGCCAACGGGCGGGCCGCCGGCGTCGGCGTGGTCTCCGTCCAGGAGGGCGGCGCCGCCCAGGCGGCGGGCATCCGGCAGGGCGACGTGATCACCTCGATCGACGACCAGCCGATCACCGACGTCGCGAGCCTGTCCGAGGTAGTGGGCGGCAAACAACCGGGCGACAAGGTCACGGTGAGCCTGACCCGCGCCGGCGGCGGCAGTACGGCCACGGTGGAAGCGACCCTGGGCGAACTCAAGAGCTGAGCGAACGGCGTCCCGACCCGAACCGCCGCCGACCCGAACCGCCGCCGACGCGAACGGCTGCCGACTCGAACGGCCTCACGGCCCGAACCGCCGGCGACCCGAACCGCCTCCCGAATCGGACACACCGCCGACCCCGACACGCCCCCCGACCCGATCCACCATCCCTCGACGCCAGGGACGATCTACGCGATACCGTCCCGCTCATGACGATCCCCCAGCCTCCACGCGGGCCCGGGTCGCCGTACGGGGAGCAACCATCCGTCGACGGTGACCCGCACCTGTCCTGGCACCAACCGCCCGTGACCGCAGCTCCCCTGATCCCGGATCAGGGCGCACAGCCGCCGCCGCCCGGCCCGCCCGCCGCGCACTTCGACCCGCCGCTGCCGCCGCTGCCGCCGGCGGCACCGGCGGCGAGCCCGACCGACTCCGGCGAACTCCCGCTCGCGTCACGGACCATGCGCCTGATCGCCCGCACCACGGACTATCTGCTCACCACCGCGCTGGTGCTGCCACTGTGGTTCCTGGCCTACCACTACCTCCAGACCAAGGCCACCGACCTGCCCACGAAGGTGGTCCGCGACGCGTTCCTGGACGTCGTGTTCGGTCGGGCCGGCGAGGCCCAACGCGCGCCGCTGGAGGCGGTGGACGGGCTGTGGGGCACCACCAAGACCCTGCTGCTCCTGCTGATCCTGGCGCACCTGCTGGTGCCCACCCTCTACGACTGGTTCATGCACGCCAGGTTCGGCCGCACGCTGGGCAAGATCATGGTGGGCGCGAAGGTGGTCCCGGTGGGCACGTCGGCGCGGGCGGTGCGCGGCCGGGTGCCGGTCGGCGGGTGGCGATCGGCCCGGCGCACCCTGGTGGCCGTGGTGGTGCCGTGGGCCGCGCTACTGCTCACCTGGTACGAGATCGCGCTGCGTCAGTGGAGCATGGCGGGTCTGTTCGCGCTGATCACCCTGATCGGCTTCCTGGATCCGCTGGCCGTGCTCGGCCCGCGCCGGCGCACGTGGCACGACCGGACCGCGGGCACCGTGGTGGTCAACGTCAAGCTGCTCGCCCGGGGTTGGTCGGCCACCCGCAACGCGTCGACGGCCATGGTCCAGGGCGCTCGGGGCGCGTCCGGCATGGTGGCCCAAGGTGCTCGGGGCGCGTCCGGCGCGGTGGTCCAGGGGGCTCGGGGCGCACGCGAGCGGTGGCAGTCGACCAGGTCCCGCTCCGAGGACCCGTCGTCCGGCCCCGGCGACTCGGGCCGACCCGGGGCGGGTTGAGGTCGTACCCGCCACCCCAGGCCGGCCGCGGGTCAATCCTGGATCGAGATGGCTCGGGTCGGACAGAGCCGAGCCGCCTCCTCCACCTCCGGCCGCAACCCTTCACCCGGGTTCTCGTTCAGGATGTAGAGGAAGTTGTCATCCCGGACCTCGAACACCTCGGGTGCCTCGGCCATGCAGAGTGCGTTGCTCTTGCACTTGTCGAAGTCGACGACGATCTTCACGTTCGGCCCTTCGGTCGTGGAAGCGGTGCGATGCGGCGATACCTCGAAGCGGTGCCGGACGACGGCGTTCTGCGGTCGTGCGACCCGGTGGCCGCGCCGGCCGACACGCGAACCGTCGTCCCGCGCCGGGGCGTTGGCACACCCGGCGCAACCGCTGGCCTATCACGCCACCCCTCGGGTAAGGCGAGCCTTTTCGCTCGAACGGGGAACCAGCCGGTGCCCTGGGGAGGTCACAAGACCGGATGAGAGGATTCCATCCCGGTACGGCCGCAGCCGCGGGCCGGCGAACCAACACGGGAGGCACGTCCATGACGGCCGAGGGCGGCGCCGAGATACGTCCGTTGCGTCCGGGAGACCCACAACACATCGGACCGTTCCGGATCACGGGCAGACTCGGCGCGGGTGGAATGGGCGCGGTGTACGCGGGCCTGGACGGCTACGAGCGCCGCGTCGCGGTCAAGGTCGTGCACGCGCAATACGCCGACGATCCCGAGTTCCGGGCCCGGTTCACGCGTGAGGTCAACCTGCTGCGCGCGATCAAGGGCACGTGTACGACACCGGTGCTCGACGCCGATGTGGACGCCGAGACACCGTGGTTCGCGACCGAGTACGTCCCGGGCCCGACCCTGGACGTGCGGGTCAACCAGGGCGGCCCGATGCGCGGCGACGAGCTGATGGGCCTCGCGGCCGGGCTCGCCGAGGCACTCGTCGCGCTGCACGACGCCGACGTGATCCACCGCGACCTGAAACCGCAGAACATCATCTGCTCGCCCGCCGGACCGCGCGTGCTCGACCTGGGCATCGCGCGTTCGATGGAGGACAGCGGACTCACCCGCACCGGCATGATGATCGGCTCCCCCGCGTGGATGAGCCCCGAGCGCTTCAAGGGGCACGACAGCACGCCCGCCGCCGACGTGTACGCGTGGGCGATGCTGATCACCTACGCGGCCACCGGGGTGATCCCGTTCGGGACCGGCGCGCCCGAGGTGGTCGCGCTGCGTGTGCTCCAGGAGGAGGCGGACCTGTCCGGCGTGCCGGACGCGTTGCGCCTGATCGTCAAGCGCGCGGCCGACAAGGAACCGCACTACCGGCCGCACGCCCGCGAGTTGCTGGCCTCGGTCACCCACGTGTGGCGCGGCGCGCTCGGTACCGCCGCGGCGCCCTCGCTCGACCCGGTCGCGGACGCGACGTCGCTGATCGGGCAGTTGTGGACCACGCCCGCGTCCGGCGGCCCGTGGCAGGTCCAGCAGAATCAGCAGCCGCCGCAGCCGCCGCAGCCTCGGGTGTACGAACCGCCACGCGGTCCCGCGCGCTCGGGTGGCACCGCCGCCTTCGGCGCACCCACCGTGCCGCCGCCGCCCGCGCACGGCGGGCCCTCGCACGACCCGTACGGCGCCTCCCCGACGCAACCGCCGCTGTACCGCGACACCCCGACCTCGGGCGCGCACGGCGTCCCGTCGCAGCCCTCCGGCCAGTACGGCGCGCCTTCGGGGCAGTACGGCACCCCGTCCGGCCAGTACGGCGCGCCGTCGGGCCAGTACGGCACCGCCGGCCAGGCACACGGCACCCATCAGCATCAGGCGCCCGCCGGCGGCGCGTTCACCCCGCCCCCGGCCGGCCACGACGGACACACCCCACCGCCCACCGGGCGGGCCGCGGCCCGGCAGGGTGCGGCCGGCGGCGGTGCGGGCCGCAAGCGGGTGGTCATCGTGGCCGGCGTCGCGGTGGCGGTCGTCGCGATCGCCGCCGGCGCGGTGTTCGCGCTGCGCGGCGACGACGGGGACAAGACCAAGCCGGAGGCGAAGACGAGCCCGTCCGCCGAGACGCCCAAACTCACCGGAAAACCCGGCGGCTTCACGCAGGACATCCAGGGCATGAAGTTCGCGGTGCCCACCACCTGGGAGCTCAAGCAGGTCAGCGACACCGAGGTGTGCGTACTGCCGACGGCGACGCCGGCCGCGCTGCGTACCACGTGCGAACGCGCCGGGCTGCGGATCTGGGTCGGCAAGAGCGACCAGCGCAAGGTCGACTTCAAGAATCAGGCGAACTGGACCCTGGGTGCCAAGCCGACCTGTGTGATCCGGGCCGACGACGCGGTGACACCGACCAGCACGACGGACGGGAAGAAGTACGCCGAGCCGGGCAAGGGCAGCCTGAAGTACGAGTACGCGTCGTACAGCGTGACCTGCAAGAGCGGCGGCTCGTTCCAGCCCCAGTTGTGGTGGCTGCCGCAGTCGATGATCTCGTTCTCCACGGCGGGCCTGTCCCGCGAGTACGACGCGGACCTGAACAAGATCCTGGCGTCCGTGGACGTGACGAGCTACAAGAAGCCCAAGGTGTAGCCCGTCACGTCCGGCGGGACGCGGCGCCCTAGAAGTCGGCCGCCGCGGCCACCGGCAGGAACGGGTTCTCCGGTCCGGCAGGGAAGGAGCTCCAGCTCTGCTCCTCGTAGAGGTTCATCAGCTCGTGCTCGGACTCCTCGGTGTCCGGCCACTCGGCGTTGACGACCACATGCACCGAGGGCTGGGGATACTGCTCCCACCACTGGACTATGTGGCCCTCGCCGTCCACCGGGACGGGGTGGTGCTCGACCCGGTGGACCATCATGTACGGTCCGCCGGTCCACGGCCCTATGTGCGCGCCCCCCAGCGGGATCGCCGAGACCGAGTCGCCGCCGCGCGGCAGGGCGGGCCCGGCGAAGTCGCCCGAGAGCAACGAGCCCACGTACCCCGTCGGGGGACGGTCCGGTGGGACGTCCTGGTAGAAGTCCACCCGGACCCTGTACCGGATCACTCGCGTCCCCTCCGCTTCATTTCGTCTTGGTGGCGTGCTCGCTCGGAGCCCGGCCGGCTTGTTGCGATCGGTAATACGTATACCAGCCGGCGACGGTTCCGTTTCGTCGATCGGGCGGGGGCTGGACTTCCCGGCGGGGCGCGGGCAGGATCACGCGCACCGGAGGCGGCAGGCAGCGCCCGGATCTCTCCGTGCGCCCAGGCTCGCCGGACGAATGCGGGGAGGCACGATGGGCGGCAGCCGGGACGAGGTGGCGGCGGCACTCGCACGGGGCGGGCCGGGGGCGGGCGCCGCGGGCGACCGGGTGCGCCGATTCACCGAGTGGACGATGGTCGACGGGGACCTGGTCTGCCGCTACGTCTGGCACAACCTGCCGGATCCCACCGGCGGCGCCACCAGGTACACGGTGCCCGGGACCGAGATCGTGCGCCGGCTCGGCGACGGTGATCGCTTCGAGACGGTGGGCGAGTTCCGCAACGGCGACGACGCCGACGCGATGATCGCGCGCTGGCACGCGGCGGGCGGTCCGGCCGCAGGGCACGACGGAGCCGAACTGCGCGGCATCGTCGGCTGGGCGCCGGAGCCGATGCCGGTGCCGACCCCGCGCGAGGAGATCGAGCGCGCGTTCGGCGACTTCGCGATGCGGCTGACCTCGGCCTCGGCCGGTGGCGAGTGGGCGCCGGTGGCGGCGGTGTTCACCGACGAGGTGCGCGTGCGCGACCACGTGATCGGCTTCGTCGAGGGCCGGCACGCGTTGAGCGCGTACATCCGCGACGGCGTACGCCGCTCGCCGTTCACCCGCTACCCGATCCGGCTGCGGATCATCGACGGCAATCGGGTCTCGACGGTGGTACGCGCCGAGGGGCCCGTCGGCGGCCTGGACGTCAACGTGGTGCTGCACTACGCGGGCGAGGGCCGCTGGTCCTACGTGGAGGTCGTGTACAACCCGCAGGAGATCGGTCGTCCCCCGGCCTGACAAGGTGTCGGGCATGGACGACGTGCAACGGCTGCTGGCCTATGAACACATCCGTCAACTCGCCGCGCGCTACGCGCTGGCCCTGGACAGCCGGGATCTGGACGCGCTGTGCGCGCTGTTCGTGCCCGATGTGCGGGTGAGTCGGCGGGAATCCGGACGTGCCGCGCTGCGGGCGTCGTTCGCGGCCCAACTGGCCCCGCTGGGGGTGAGCATCCTCAACGTCGGCACCCACGTGATCGACCTGTCGGACGCGGACCACGCGACCGGACACGTGTACTGCAAGGCCGAGATCCAGGAGGGGCCGCGCTGGCTGCACCAGGCGATCCTGTACCGCGACGTGTACGAACGGCGGGACGGCACCTGGTACTTCGCCCGCAGGCGGCACGACCTGTGGTACGGCGCGAACGTCGGCGCCAACCCGGTGGGACTGCCGCCGGCGAACTGGCCCGAGCGCTCCTACGGCTCGGGCACGGTGCCGGCCATCTGGGACACCTGGCGGGAGTTCCATCGATCCTCGGACCATGGGGAGCGATCGGGTTCCGTCGAGGAATGACGGGGCAGGCGAGGAGCAACCGGATACTCGGCGGCAGACTGCCTCTTCGGCGGTGGGAAGGTCGGCCATGGCGCGCGACAGACTTCCGGACGGCGCGAGAAACGCGGCGGCGCGTACCGGTGTGCTCCTGGCACTCACCATCGTCGCGGCGATGGTCGCGCTGCTCGGCGTCTGGGCGCACACGTGGTTCTGGGTGTGGGCCATGTTGTTCGTCGGCCTGGGCATGCTCGGCATGGCGTGGAGCGCGCTGGAGATCCTGATCGCGCTCCAGGTGGCCGAGGAGCAGCGGGACCGGGACCGGGGCGTCTACCAGGTACGACCGGTCGAGATGCGTCCCCGGCGGCGCACCGGGCGCTGACCCGCCGCCGGAGCGGTCCACCCGCCCGCGCGAGCCGCCCCCCACGTCGCCCGCCCCCCGGGCCCGCCCCACCCCCGGGCCCGCCGCGTCTCGCCCGGCACGGGGCGCGGCACCGCGATCGGCGCCGCGCCGCGCGAGCCGCGAGCGGTCAGGGGACGATGCGCTCCACCGCGGCCGGACCCAGCTCGGCCAGCCGCCGCCGGGCCTCCTCGATGTTCTTCTCGGTCAGGTCCTTGCCCTCCGCGAGCACCAGGTCCTCGGGGTCGACGGGCGTCTCGGCGCCGCTGCGCAGGTCCATCCGCGGCCGGTCGCCCTCGGGGATCTCGTCCACGGGAATCCGCTCGTCACTCATGTCGCCGTCCTTCGCTCGGAAGTGGAGTCGGTGCCCCCGCACCGCACCCGACTACCCGTTGCGACCGGGGTGGGAACCCCGCGCGAACTTTTTATACAAGCGTCATAGACAAGTGTCTTATACGCTCGTACAGTTCCTGTCATGACCTCCACCCCAGCCAAGGCCGGCCGCAAGGAATGGATCGCCCTGACGGTCCTGCTCCTCCCGCTCCTGCTCGTGTCGATGGACATGGGCGTGCTGTACTTCGCGCTTCCGTTCATCAGCGAGGACCTTGAACCGACGGCTCCGCAGCAGTTGTGGATGATGGACGTCTACGGCTTCCTGCTGGCCGGCCTGCTGATCACGATGGGCGCGCTCGGCGACCGGATCGGTCGGCGCAGGCTGTTGCTGATCGGTGCGGCGGCCTTCGGGGCGGCCTCGGTGGCCGCGGCCTTCGCGAACAGCGCGGAGATGCTGATCGCCACCCGCGCGCTGCTCGGCGTGGCCGGCGCGACGCTGATGCCCTCGACCCTGGCGCTGGTCCGGAACATGTTCCACGACCCCGCCCAGCGCCGGACCGCGATCGGGGTGTGGACCGCCGCGCTGACCGCGGGTGCCACCCTCGGCCCGGTGGCCGGCGGCCTGCTCCTCGAACACTTCCGGTGGGGCTCCGCGTTCCTGCTCAACGTGCCCGCGATGGTGCTGCTGCTCGTGGTCGGCCCGTTCCTGCTCCCCGAGTTCAAGGACGCCGCCGCCGGACGGCTGGACCTGGTCAGCGCCGCGCTCTCGCTGGTGGCGGTGCTCACCGTGATCTACGGGATCAAGGAGATCGCGGCCGAGGGCGTCGAGCCGCGGTACCTGGTCTGCATCGCGGTCGGTCTGGTCGTGGGCCTGTTGTTCGTCCGCCGTCAGCGCACCATCGCCGACCCGCTGATCGACCTGGAACTGTTCCGCAATCGCGCCTACAGCGCCTCGATCGTGGTCAACGTGATCGCGAGCATCGCGATGATGGGCTCCGCGCTGTTCAACACCCAGTACATGCAACTCGTGCTCGGCATGCGTCCGTTGGAGGCGGCGCTGTGGTCGCTGACGGTGATGCCGGTGATCATGGTCGCGCTGACCGTCTCCGGCATCGCGGCCAAGCGGGTGCGGCCCGGGTTCCTGATCGGCGCGGGACTGCTGCTCGCGGTGGCCGGCTTCGTGGTGATGAGCCAGGCCCGACCCGGCTCGCCGTTGGCCCTGGTGCTCGCCGGCGCCGCACTGGTGGCCGCCGGGGTGCTGATCGCCACCACGCTGACCGCCGAGATGATCCTGACCGCGGCGCCGCCGGAGCGGGCCGGCGCGGCGGGGGCCACCTCGGAGACGGGCAGCGAACTGGGCGGGGCGCTGGGCATCGCGATCCTGGGCAGCGTCGCGGACGCGGTGTACGGACGGGACATGCGGGACGCGAGCCCCGAAGGGGTGCCCGCCGACGCGCTGCACGCGGCGAACGACACGCTGGCGGCGGCGAACGCGGCCGCCGGGCGGCTCTCCGGGCCGGCGGGCGAACGGCTCCTGGACACCGCGCGGGACGCCTTCACCCACGGCATGCAGTACGCCACGCTCGGCGGCGCGGTCCTGTTGGCGCTGGCCGCGATCGTGGCGGCCGGGGTGCTGCGCAACCTGCCGGTCGCCGCCGCGGCCGAGGCGGAACCCGCCGCGGCGGAGACGAAGGAACTCCCCGAGGCGGACGGGTCCGGCGACGTGCCCGCTGCGGCCGACGGCCCGACCGAGTCGGTCCGTACCCGCTGAGGAGCGGCTCGCGCGCCCCGCGGGGTGTGGCGGGCGGCCGGAGGCGCCCGAAGGCGACCCCGCGAGGGGTCGCCTTTGTGGTGAATGCGGGAAATGCCGAAGGGATGAAGGCCGATGATGCTCTAGAACGGGATAAACGCGCCCGATCAGGTCGAATCGGTATTGATTCTCGCCATTTCGAGCAGTCTGGCCATGCCGAAAGCCTTTGCCCACAAGTTTTCCACAGGATGTGGATCTTCCTTGTGGAAGATCAGCGTGCTGCCCGGCTCCGGCTGTGGATAAACGTCTCCAGTTCGAGGTTCTCGGCGTCCGAAAAGACCCGGCGGGGAATGGTCATCGCCTGGGTGGGGCCGAACTCGAAGATCCATTGCGCGTCCACCGAGCGCACCTTGCGGAAGGTGTCCCACGCGGTGGCGCCGCGGCTGCCGCCGAGCGTGGTCACGAACTCCTCGTCGGTCAAGGTGACCTCGCACGGCACCCCGTGCATGTGTTTGTTCTGGCGCGCCGCCTGGATCGGTGCCCAGAACCGCAGCGCGAGCATCGCCAGGCCGAAACCCACGAACGCGAGCGGCCACAACACGGTCGTCCCGGACAGCAGCGCCTTCGTCACCAGGACGACGCCCAGTACCGAGAGCACCGCCCCGGCCCCGAACAGACCCCGGAAGAGCCCGCGCCGAAAGGCGAGCACGCCCTCCGCGATATCGGCCTCGGTCGGGACGTAGGTGGTCGAGATATGCACCCGGCCATGGTCGCACGCGGCCGACCCGGGGCCGGCTACGCCTCTCGGCGCTCTCCATACTGCGGGCCGTCGGGCGGCGGGTGCGGGGCGTCGCCGGGGCGGGCGTACCAGATGGGCGGCCCCGGCTGCCCGGTCCGGGCGGGCACGGCGTCGTCGGCCGACGACGCCGGCGGACCCCACGGCGAGCCGGGCTGCCCCATCGGTTCGGCCCGGGCACCGTCGGCCGCGGGCCGGGGCGGTTGCCACGGCGCCGGGGCGCCGTACGGCGGCACGGGCCCCCAGGCGGGGTGCGCGGCCGGATGCCGAGCCGGCGGCACCCACCCGGGCGGCGGCGCTCCGAACGGCGCCGTTCCCGCCGGCGGCCCCCAGCCGATCGGCGCCCCGTACGCGGCCGTTCCGGGCGGCAGCCCGTACGGCGCCACACCCGGCGGCCCGTACGGCATCGGCCCCGGCGGGCCCCACCCGGGCGGCGGCTTGATGTAGCGCCAGCGCGGCGAGGGCATGGTGTGGTCGATGACGTGTCCCAGGCTCGGCTTCGCGGCCCACACCCGGTCCAGCAACTCCCGTTCCTGCCGCGGGTACTCCGGCGTCGGACCGCGGCGCGACCGGCCCGCGCGCCGGCGCAGCTCGGCGAGCAGCGTGGCGTCCGCCTGATAGGCGCGCAGCCGCGCGACGCCGGCCGGGCCCAGGGTGGTCCGCGCGGTTCGCAGCGCACGCGAGCGGTCCGCCATCGAGGACAGCAGCAGCGGCTCGTGCGGCCGGAACCAGCCCGCCGCGACATACCCCGGCAGCTCGTCCTCGACCGCGCGCAACTGATCGCGGCGCACGATCACCGCGTACCAGACGAGCGCGCCCAGGATCGGCATCATGACCAGGAAGTACACCCCGAGGAAGGCCAGGCCCTGGCTGGCCGAGCCGTTCCAGGCCGCGTGCAGGCCGACCGCGCACAGGTATCCGCCGAGCGGGAGCAGGATCCGCGCCGGGCGGGACCGGGCCAACAGGGAGAGGCCGAAGCCGAGGCCGATCATCGAGGTGAACAGGGGATGGGCGAACGGCGACATGATGCCGCGCGCGATGAAGGTGCCCCACGTGGTGCCCAGACCGTCGCCGCTGTCCTCGCTCGCCGCGAACTCGCGGCCGAAGTACAGGATGTTCTCGGTGAACGCGAAGCCCGCCGCGCTGACCGCGGCCGGGATCAGCCCGTCCAGCACGCCTTTGAAGCTGCTCCGGATGGTCACGAACAGGAGCAGGACCGCGAGTCCCTTGACGCACTCCTCGACCACGGGCGCCACGATGGTCAGCCCGAGCAGCTCGGCGTCCTCTTCACCCTTGAGGTCCATCAGCTTGTCGAACGACCAACTGTTCGCGAGCAGCGCCACCAGCGCGCCCGCGCACGAACCCCACGCGAACGCGAAGAGCAGGCTCTTCCAGGGCATCGGCCGCACCCGGCCCAGCCATACGATCGCGCTCACCACCAGCGGGGCGGGCACCAGCGCCAGCAGCGCGCCGACCAGCAGGCCCTGCGCGCCGATGGTGTCGCCGAGCATGACCGCGACGGTGACCGCGCAGCCGAGCAACGCGACGACGAGCACGGATATTCGGGCGGTCTGGTTCGCGGCGAGCGCGCGCACCCCCGACTTCTCCGCCGGGCCGGGCTCGTACAGGGCGAACTCGTACGCGGCCCGGTCCGGGGGGACGGGACCGGCCGGCGCGTCGGGTCCTCGCTCAGCGTCCATATGGGGTGACGATAACGCCGCGCGGTGCCGCGGCGCCCCTCTCTCGCTTGGCTGTGACTTGGTCGGTATGGGTGCCTTGCCGAGATCGGGCCGGGCCGGCGCGCCTCGGGCGTGGTCGCGTCGGGCCGGGGCCGGATCAGCGGCGGCGGAACAGCAGATCCGCGACCTCGTGGCCCTTGTCCAGCCCCTGCTGTTCGAAGCGGGTCACCGGTCGCCAGCTCGGCCGGGGTGCGTAGCCGTCGACGGTGTTGACCAGTTCGGGCTCGGCGCGGAGCACGTCGAGCATCCATTGCGCGTAGTGCGCCCAGTCGGTCGCGCAGTGCAGCGTCCCGCCCGGGACCAGCCGCGACGCGGCGAGCGCGGCGAAGCCGGGCTGGATCAGCCGGCGCTTGTGGTGACGGGTCTTGGGCCACGGGTCGGAGAAGAAGACCCGGATGCCCGCGAGGCAGGCCGGCGGCAACATGTCCCGGAGCAGTTCGATCGCGTCGCCGTTGGCCACCCGTATGTTCGTCAGCCCCCGACGCTCGGCGTCGTGCAGCAGGCTGCCCTGACCCGGGGTGTGCACGTCGATGGCGAGCACGTTGGTGCCCGGATCGGCCTCGGCCATCGCCGCCGTGGCCTCACCCATGCCGAAGCCGACCTCCAGCACCACCGGACGGTCGTCGCCGAACAACTCGCCCAGGTCCAGCCGCCGGTCCGCGACGTCGAAGCCCCACCGCTCCCACAGCCGGTCCAGCGCGTCGCGCTGGGCGAGCGTGACCCGCCCCCGCCGAGGGGTGAAGCTGCGCACGGTCGCGAGGTGTCGGATCGGTCGATCGGTGATCGGGACGCCGGAGGCGGTCGAGGCGCCGGGAAGAGGGGACATAAGACAAGGATTTTACGGCCGAACCTACGATCGGCCGATCGTCGGGGGAACACCGGGCATCGGCGGCGGCGCACCCGTCGGTGCGGGCACGGTCGACCCGATCGGCGCGGGGCGCGGTCCCGGCGGACCCGGCGGACCCGACGGCGGTCCCGGACGCAGCCGGAACACCGCCCAGAACGCCACGGACGCGAGCAGGAAGGCGCCGAACAACCACACCGCGCGCAGCCACATCTCCCGCGTCGCGCCCGTGCTCACGCCGGTCGGGTCGAGCAGGGTGAGCAGGAACAGGAACACCGCGACGGCGTACACCGCCGCCCAGCCCCGGCGGCTCCAGCGCCACAGCAGGTGCCCGTCCAGGAAGCGGATCGGCAGCAGGCCGAAGATCAGACCGATCACCGCGGCGACGTAGGTCTGGGTGAGCACGTTCTCGGCCAGCACCCAGCCGAAGGCCGGCGTCTCGTCGCCGTCCAGTACGTGCTCGACCGGGATCCGCCACACCCACGCGCTCACGCCGAGCCCGGCGAGCGCCCACGCGCCCAACGCGCCGGCCCGCCCGTCCTCGCGCGCGGACAACCGGCGCAGCCCGGCGTGGGTGAAGGCCAGGAACAGCCCGTACAGGTAGCCCGGCACCAGGTGCCCGAGCCGGGACCCGATCCCCAACAGCAGCGCGACCACCAGGGCACCGGGGACCAGGTGCGGGAAGGCGCGGATCCGCGAGACGCGTCGACGGTACGCCTCGGCCACGCCGGAGTAGGCGAGCACGGTGAGCGGGATCGCGATCAGCAGGGACAGCGCGAGCGCGTACGTGCCGGTGTCCAGGGCGATGTTCGGTTCGACCGCGACGGTGCCGAGCGCGGACAGCGCGACGAAGACGAGCACCTGGAGTCGGGGCGCCCGGGGCATCGAGCGCGGGCGGGCCGCTCCGGGCCGCAGCCGGCGACGGATCCGCAGCCGGTTCTCCTCCACGGTCTTGTTGAACAGCTCGGCCGCGAAGCCGATCAGCGGGAGCGCGAGCGCCGTGCCGACGCCGGCCGCCGCCAGGGGCGCGGGGTGGTCGAGCAGGTCGTCGGGGGAGGGCAGGCGACGCGCGGAGTCGGCGCGGTCGGCGGACCGGTCCGCCGCGGCCTCGGCCGGGCTTCGGGTCGGCAGCACGCTGAGCGCGAGTCGGACGCTGCCGTCCAGGCGCTCGGTGGCGCACGCCGCGGTGAGTTCGGCCGGTCCCTCGGGCAGCCCGTCGGGCACGGTCAGCTCGCCCTCCGCCCGGCCGTCCGGGCCGACCGGCACCCGGGCCAGCTCCTTGTCGCCTCGGCGGATCGCCACCTCGGCCGGCGCGCCGCCCAGCCGCGCGGCGCAGCCGGTGAAGCCGGTACCGCTCGCCCGGATCCGGTCGCCGCCGCCGGCCCGGGTGGCGAAGAGGGTGAACGTGGCGGGTGGGACCGCGAGTTCGGTGCCCAGGACGGTGTCCGCGTCGACGACGCCGAAACCCTCCCGGCCGGCCAGGCAGGACACGGTGAACTTGTGCCCGCCGCGCACGGGCGTCTGCGGGACGCGTACCCGCAGTGCGCGGGGCCCCTCGTACTCGGCCGGGGCGTAGAAGGTGGTGACGAAGCGGCCGTCCCAGAAGAGCACGCCGCTGTGCGTCGCGTAGGCCGGGCCGCAGCGCAGATCGGTCCACACGGTGACCGGCGTCTCGGGCGCGGCCTCGGCCGGCTCGACCACCAGCCGTCGGCTCGCCAGGGTCGCCGGCGGCGGGCCCGGGGCCGGGAAGCCGTCCGGATTGCCGGGTTCGCTCGCCGGATAGGCGAACGTGGCCTGGGCCATCGGCGCGGGGTGGACCACCGAGCCCCGGTCCGTGCACACCGTGCGGAAGCCCTGGTCGCCGGTGTAGATCGGCGGGTCCAGGGTGAAGCGTACGGTGAAGCCGTGATCCGCCGCCGGGTCGATCGGGACGTCCGCCGCGATCAGCCGGTCGGCGCCCATCACGTTCGAACGCAGGCGCGCGTCGTACCCGATCACGTCGACCCGACCGGTGGCACAGCCGGTGTGCCCGGTGCCCCGAAGCGTCACCACGTCACCCGGACGCAGCGGCCCGCCCGGGGAGATCACCAACCGCGCCCCCGGGGCGTCCGCGTGCGCCGGCGGGTAGCCGCCGAGCAGCACGCACAGCACCAACGCGGCGCCCACGAACACGATCCGCGGCAAGACGGATTTCACGGCCACAACAGTCCCCCGATCGCCGGCCCGCGCCCATGATCCCGTGCCGGGTCGGTGGTCGGCGAGCGCCTTCGGATGTTCCGTGCCGATGATCCCGGTCGGGGTCAGCGGCCGGCGAGCGCGCCGAGGCGTTCGCCGACCCGGGTGGCGATCTCGTCCCCGATCGGCAGCGACGCGGTCGCGGCGGGCGAGGGCGCGTTCAGCACGTGGATCGTGCGCGGGCCGCCGGTGATCAGGAAGTCGTCGACCAGATCGCCGTTGGGCCGGACCGCCTGGGCGCGCACTCCCGCCGGAGCCCGGACCAGATCGTTCGCGGTGACCTCGGGCAACAGCCGCTGCACCTCGCGCACCATCGCGGGCTTGGCCACCGAGCGCAGCAACTCGCCCGCGCCGTAGCGCCAGTGCCGGCGCGCGATGTGCCACATGCCCGGGTAGGCCAGGGTTTCGGCCAGCTCGCGCGGCGCGATCCGGGCCCACGAGTAGCCTTCGCGACGCAGCGCCAGGACCGCGTTGGGCCCCACGTGCACGTCGCCGTGGATGCCCCGGGTCAGGTGCACACCCAGGAACGGGAACGCCGGATCGGGCACCGGATAGACCAGCCCGCGCACCAACCCGCGTCGTGAGGGCACCAGTTCGTGGTATTCGCCGCGGAACGGCACGATCCGCACCGGCGGCGGATCGCCCGCCAGCGCCGCGATCCGGTCGCTGTACAGGCCCGCACAGTTGACCAGGATCCGCCCGCGCAGCTCGCCGAGCCGGGTCTGGACGACCACTTCGCCCGGATGCACGGCCAGGTCGACCACGCCCGCGCCGGTGCGCAGCGCGACACCGCGTTCGTGCAGCAGCGCGACCAGGGTCCGACACACGTCGGCGTAGTCGACGATGCCGGTGGAGGCCACGTGCAGGCCGCCGACGGACAGGACGTGCGGCTCGCGTTCGCGCACCTGCTCGGTGCCCAGTTCGGTGACCGGCACGCCGTTGGCCAGGCCGCGCTCGTACAGCGCGCGCAGGCGCGGGAGTTCGTGCACGCTGGTGGCGACCACGAGTTTGCCGGTGACGTCGTGCGCGATGTCGTGTCGGGCGCAGAAGTCCGTCATCCGGCGCGCGCCCTCGACGGCGAACCGCGCCTTGAGGCTGCCCGGGCGGTAGTAGAGGCCGGAGTGGATCACCCCCGAGTTGCGGCCGGTCTGGTGGGCCGCCCACGAGGTCTCCTTCTCGACCACGGCGACGGTGCGTCCGGGGTCGCGTTCGGTGATCGCGTACGCGGTGGCCAGGCCGACGATCCCGCCGCCGATCACCACCACGTCGTAGGTCAACGTCATGAGAGCACACCTCCGGCCTTCGACCCTAGACGGTGCGGGCCGGGCGGGGGTGTCGGACGGCGGACGCCGGTGGCGGACCGGTCGGCTCACCGGCCGCGGCGCCACCTCGCCGGGGACCACCACGCGGTGGACGCGGCCGGGGCCGGGACCGGGTCCTCTTGCACGGGCGGCGCGGGTGCGGGTACGGGCGCCGGTTCGGGCGTCGGCGGCGCGGGAGGGGGCGCGGGAGCCGGCTCGGGTGCGGGGTCCGGGTCGGCGGCGGGCCCCGGCCAGGGGGCGCCGCCGTGGATCGGGTGGTCGGGGGTGAAGGCGACCGGCAGCGCGGCGAGGGCGCGGATCCAGGGCGAGGACCGCCAGGTGAGCCTGTCCGGGCGCACGGCCAGGCGCAGGTCGGGCAGCCGGTCCAGCAGCGTGTCCACGGCGGTCTTCGCGATCAGCCGGGCGTGGTCCCGCGCGGGACACATGTGCGGCCCGCCGCCCCAGGCCAAGTGCGCGCGGTTGCCGGTGAGTTCGGTGCCGGCCGTACGCACGGCCGGGTCGGCGTTCGCGGCCGCGATGCCCAGTACCAGGAAGTCGCCGCCGCGAATCACGGTGCCGCCGAGCACGGTGTCCTCGGTGGCCCAGCGGCCGGCCGCGTTCTGCATCGGCGGGTCCTGCCACAACACCTCGTCCAGCGCCTCGTCGGTGGTGTGCCGGCCGCCGGTGAGGGACGCGTGCAGGTCGTGGTCGGTCAGCAGGATGCGCAGCGCGTTGCCGATCCAGTTGGCGGTGGGCTCGGTCGGGGTGATCACGAGCAGGTCCTCGATCACCTCGGCGTCGCTCAGCCCGGCGGGGTGCGCGATCAGCCAGGACGTGACGTCCGCGCCCGGCGCGATCCGCTTGGCCGCGACCAGGTCGGTGATCATCTTGTGGAAGGCCAGTTGATGCGCGAGCGCCTCCGGGCCGCCGTCGAACATCCCGTTGATCGCCCGGACCAGGTGCGGTCCGTCCGGGGCGGGCATGCCGACCATCCGGCCCATCGCCAACAGTGGCAGCCGTTGCGCGTACTCGGTGAGCAGGTCGGCCTCGCCCCGGGTGACGAACGTGTCGATCAGCGAGTCGGCCATGTGCTCGACCTCGCCGCGCAGGGCCCGCCGGTCGACCCGGCCCAGGCTGTGCGCGACGGCCGCGCTGCGCCTTCGGTGCTCGGCTCCGTCGGCGCACAGGACCGAGGGGCGATACTCGACCATCGGCGCCAGCGGCCAGTCGTCGGGGACCAGACCCTTGATCCGGTCGCGCCACAACCGCGAGTCGTGCGAGAACAGGACCGGATCGCGCAGCACGGCCAGCACCTCGTGATAGCCCAGGACCAGCCACGCGCGCACGTCGCCCTCCAGCACGACCGGTGCGACGGGACCGTGCCGTTCGCGCAGTTCCCGGTACAGGCCGGCCGGGTCGGTCTCGAAGCGCGGGCCGGTCAGGGCCGCGTACGGGCAGCCGGATCTCTCGGTCATCTCAGGACACATCCCGCTCCGCCGCTGCCACGGCTGTCGCCGGCGCACATCGGCCCGCCCCGGTGGGCGACCCGCCCCCTCTACGGCCCGGAACCATATCGTGCCCGCGAGCGCTTGCCACCGGTTCGAATCGGACAGGAACGGCCTTTCTCCGTACGGGAATCGATCTTCGCCCCGGGAGAGCCGGCCGGGCCCTGCGCGCGGCCCGCCCGAACGAACGGGCCGGCCCGCGCGGGAATTGGTCGTGGGCGCGGTCGCGATGGCGTACAGTTGGGTCTACCGACGCGGGGTGGAGCAGCTCGGTAGCTCGCTGGGCTCATAACCCAGAGGTCGCAGGTTCAAATCCTGTCCCCGCTACTTGGATCGCAGGCCCGACATGAAGATGTCGGGCCTGCGGCGTTTTCCGGGACGGCGCCGCACGGTCGCCGCGCCGATCGCGGGGCGTCTCCGGTGCGGCTCAGACGGTGATTCCGCCGACCAGCCTGGCGCGTTCGGTGAAGTCCTTGACCGCGCGCACGTCCGCGTACGGCTTGAGGCCGACCATCAGATCGTTGAGGTAGGCCGCGTTGCGGGACGAGTGCACCCGGTCGGCGATCTCCAGCGCCTGTCGGCCGGTCGCGCACGCCGCCTCGACCTCGCCCGCGCGCAGCTCGGCCTGGGCGCCCACGGCCAGCCGCAGTCCGTGCGAGCGCTGGAACGCCTCGCCGCGCAGGCCCGCGAGCGCCTGCGCGGTGAAGTAGCGGGTGCGCTCGGGCACGCCGAGGTCGCGGTAGCACTCCGCGCCGTCCGCGCACAGTCGATCCCACGTGAAGAAGTCGATCCACTCCGGGTCGGCATCGCCCGGGCGGGACCGCTCCAGGTGCGCCTCGGCCGCGTTCAGCGCCCGTCCGCAGCCCGCCGCGTGGCCGGCCCGGGCCTGCGCGCGGGCCTCGACCAGGTGCAGGAAGCCGGTCACCCGCGCGGTCGCGATGCCCTTGTTCCGCTCGATGGCGGCCTGCGCGAGGTCCACCGCGATGTCGGGGTTGCCGCGATAGGTGGCCTGCAGGCTCATCGACGCGAGCACATAGCCGCCCAGCGGTACGTCCGCCGCCGCGCGGGCCAGTCGCAGGGCCTGGATGTAGTAGCGCTGCGCGACCTCGTGTTGGCCCGTGTCGAAGGCCATCCACCCGGCCAGTCGGGAGAGTTCGGCGGTGGCGCCGAACAGCCGGCGGCCCACGTCGTCGTGGTAGCTGCCGCGCAGCAGCGGCGTCGCGTCGCAGCGCAGACACTCCGGCACCATCGACGCCCGCCAGTCGCCGCCGCCGTACTTGCTGTCCCACCGGCGGGCCTCCTCGGCCGCCTCGCGCAGCTTGGTGACATCGCTGTGGCCGACGTGCGACCCGGTGCCGCGGTGCTCGGCGCGGGCGTCCGCGGGGGTGATCAACCATCGGGCCATCGGGGTGCCGTAGGCGGTGACGGCGAACGTTCCGGCGAGCAACTCGCGTCGATTCACGTGGTCGTGCCTCCACAGGTCGGTGGCGGTGCGAACTGCCTCCCCGACGTCGCGTGGGAAGGCCAGACCGAGATCGGGATCCACCGGCCGGCTGTCGTCCAGGCCGATCTCCTCCAGCGGCACCGGGCGGCCCAGACGCTCCGCGAGCACGGCCGCGATCAGGTGCGGCACGGGGCCCTGTGGAGTCATCCCCTTGCCGACCCAGCGGGCCACGGAGGTCTTGTCGTAGCGGAGGGACAGGCCGCGCCGCGCGCCCAGGTCGTTGACCCGGCGGGCGAGCCCGGCGTTGCTGACCCCGGCGACGCCCAGCAGTTCGCCGAGTCGGCCGTTGGGTCCGCGCTCGCGCGGGGTCCGGGGGCGGGGGTCGACGGCCTCCGAGCCGGTGTGGTCGGGCGCGGGGAGGAGACAGACGCGATCGGGGGGCGCCTGCTCGGCGCCGGCCGGGGAATCGCCGAAGGAGCCGTCGGACCCGGCGCCGACGCCTCCGCTCACCACCCCCGGATCGGGGACCTCCCGGTCACCGTGGCCGGGAGCACAACGCCCCGACTGATCCTGCTTGGGACTGCCGCGCATAGTTTGCCCCCAAAGGCAACCCTCCGTCCGCCTCAGCGTAACCGGGCCGGCCACCGCCGGTAAGGGAGATATTCGCCATTCCGGGGTGTCGGGCGACGGGATTCGACGTGTCGTTCGTGGTCCGGCCGCTGCCGGGACAACGCTTGGCCAAGCCGTCGCCAAGGCCCGGTCGCAATCATTGACAGAACGTACTTGACGGCGCGTCAGTACCCAGGCACGGTCAAAAGGAACCATGCGCCGGGTGTGTGTCCCCGTGCGCCGTCGGATGCGCTCTACTCAGGCTTGCCTAACCTTGGTTCCATGGAAGTGTCGGAGTACGTACGGCCGGTATCCATGGTGGTTCGCGCGAAGCCGTAACCCGAAGGGGGTCGAGATGCGCTGGTTCGCAGGGACGTCCGAGAGCCGGAGCGTGACCCGGCCGACCGGGGCCAGGACGCTGTGGGACGGCTCCGATCCGCTGTGGCTGGTGGGGAATTGGCCCGCGGACGAGGTCCGGGTGGTCAGCCGGGGCGGGATGCGGATGGCGGTGCTCGGGGTGTGCGGCGCCACCGACGCCGAGCTCGAGGTCGGTCTCGCGGTCGCCCGCGGCGGTGCGCTGCGCCACCTGACCGGGTGGGCCGGCAGCTATCACGTCGTGTTGCGCACCGGCCTGCGTACCGTGGTGCTCGGCGATCTCGCGGGCGTGCGCCAGGTGTTCCACGCCGAGCCGGCCGACGGCGTGGTCTACGCCTCGCACGCGCTCCCGCTCGCCGACCTGACCAGGGCGGGCTTGGACACCGAGGCGTTCGCGGCCCGACTCGCCTGCCCCGATGTGCCCGAACTGGTGTCCGGACGCTCGATGTTCGCGGGGGTCGGCCGGCTGGAACCAGGCCATGCGCTGGACGTCGCCCACGGTGTGGCGCGGGTTCGGCTGTACGAACAGCACCGCTCCCCGCTCGACTTCCCCGGCGCCGCCGACGCGCTGGGTCGTGCGCTGAACGACGCGGTCGGCCGGCGTGTGGCCGGATCCAAGCGTCCCGGCGCGGATCTGTCCGGTGGACGGGACTCGGCGGTGCTCGCGCTGCTCGGCGCCCGCTCGGTGTCGATGGCCAAGTCGCGCGACCTGCTCGCGGTCACCTGGGCCGAGCCGTGCGCCCCCGGCGACCCGGAGTCCGCCGCCGACATCGTCGCCCGCTCGGCGCGACTGCGGCACCTGGTGATCCCGGGCGGCGTCGACCACCTGCCCTACACCGGCCTGGAGGACGTGCTCGGCGGCGCGGTGATGCCCGACGAACCGGGCTTCTCGCTGATCGGCATGGCCCGAACCACCCGTACGTTCAACGCCATTCGCGACGCCGGCATCGACATGCACATCACCGGCTACGGCGGGGACGCGGTGCTGGGCACCCCGCTCGCCTACCTCGCGGACCTGGCGATGGACCGCCGCCGGATGACCACCGCCCGACACGCCCGCACCTGGGCGCGTAATCTGGGCATGAGCGGCCACGAGCTCGCGAGCACCGCGAACCGGGTCGCGCGCACCACCTTCCCCCAGGCACTCGACCAACTCGCCGAGGTCTTCGCGGGTTCCGGTCGGGTGGACCCGGGCCCGGCCGCCGCGATCGCGTGGTGCACCGCGGCCCCAACGGCGGTCTGGACGACGCCGGACATGCGCCGCCGTCTTGCCGTGTCGCTGCGCCGCCTCGCGGGCGAGTCGGTGGTCTCCGCCGGATCCGTTGTCGCCGCGGACCCGGCGGTCCACGGCCGTCCGGGGGACCGCGCCGCATGGGTCGCGGTCCGCCGGGCGGCTGAGCGCCAACGCGCCTGCCAGCAGCTCGCCGAGCGGATCGGGGTGCGGGTCCAGGCGCCGTACCTGGACACCGCCGTGGTGCGGGCGGGGTTGTCCCTGCCGGCCTGGGCGCGCGATCGGGACGACGGGCCCAGGGCGCTGCTCACCGCGGCCGTGCAGGGGTTGCTGCCCCGACACACGCTGGGCGAGGTGCACCGGGCCGACTACACCGAGGCGGAGCGGCGCGGGTTGCGGCTGAACGCGCGCGTGCTGCGCGACCTGTTCGCCGATCCGCTGCTGGCCGAGCTGGGTGTGCTCGATCCGGTCGAGGTGCGGCACACGCTCGACCGGGCGATCGGCGGCCCGAACCTGGGCAAGGGCGAACCGGCCGCGCGACCCGACCTGCCGCTGGGCGCGCTCGCGGACATCGTCTCGGCCGAACTGTGGCTGCGCGGCGTCTGGGAGGGCCGAGTCATGCGCTGGGACGCAACCCCCAGCTCGGCCCCGGGCATCCGCATGGCCGCCGTCGCCTGAACCCCGCGCCCGCCTGGCGCGGCCGCGCGGACGGCGGGCACGCCTTCGCGCGGTCGCGTGCCCGAGTACGCGCGGACCGCACGCCGCCCACGTCGGCCACGTCGGCCACCAGCGTGAGCGCCGACCGCGTGCCCGCGTACGCCCGGACCGCACGCGTCGTCGACCACGACCCGCCGCACCCTCGGCACGGCCACCGAGGGTCGCGGCACCCCACGCCCACGCCCGGCGCCGCAGCGACGGCCCGAGGCCACGGGGCCTTTGGGGCCGCCACCGCGCGCTTGCCCGCCCGGCTCGGGATACGTGCGTACGTGCGCTACCGCGCCCCGGGGCGCGGGCACGGCCGCCCGCCCGGTCCCCGCCCTTGGCCGCCGCCCCGCCTTGTGACTCGCCGCGCGGCCGGCCCCTCGCCGTGGGCGTCCTCGTTCGCGCCGCCCCCTCCGCACGCCGCGCGGCCGGTCGCGTGCCCGGGCGGTGGGTCGTGTGCCGCTTCGGGGTGGCTCGCGGGTGGGGGCTTGGTGGGGGGATTCGGGGGTGGGGGCCTTGATCCGCTTTCGGTGCGGACCTAGCATGCGAGCACGTGGCACCTACCGACCGGTAGGAATGTCCGATCCGGCTCGATCCACCGCGACACCGCAGGGGGAGCACACACATGAGGGACCGCCACCTCGAACCCGAGCACATCGCCTTCCGCGAATCCGCGCGCGAGTTCTTCCAGCGCGAGGTCGTCCCGTTCCACGACCAGTGGGAGAAGGACGGCATCGTGGACCGCTCGGTCTGGCTCAAGGCCGGCAAGCAGGGGCTGCTGGGCATCGACGTGGACGAGCGCCACGGCGGCGGCGGAGTGTCCGACTTCCGCTATTTCGCGACGCTGTCCGAGGAGCTGATCCGGGTGGCCGCCTCGGGCGTGGGCTTCGGGCTGCACAACGAGGTGGTCGCGCCGTACCTCAACGACCTGGCCACCGACGAGCAGAAGGAGCGCTGGCTGCCGGGCTTCTGCTCCGGCGAGATCATCACCGCGATCGCGATGACCGAACCCGGCGCGGGCAGCGACCTCCAGGGTGTGCGCACCACCGCGATCCGCGACGGCGACCACTACCTGCTCAACGGCGCGAAGACCTTCATCACCAACGGCATCAACGCAGACCTGGTGATCGTGGTGGCCAAGACCGACCCCACGGCCAAGGGCAGCAAGGGCATCAGCCTGATCGTGGTCGAGCGGGACATGCCCGGCTTCGAGCGCGGGCGCAACCTCGACAAGATCGGGATGAAGGCGCAGGACACCGCCGAACTGTTCTTCGCCGACGTCCGGGTCCCGGTGGCCAACCTGCTCGGCGAGGAGAACCGCGGCTTCTACCACCTGATGAACAACCTGCCGCAGGAGCGCCTGGGCATCGCGAGCGCGGCGGTCGCCGGCGCCGAGACGGTCTTCGCGCACACCCTGGAGTACGTCAAGACCCGCACCGCGTTCGGCCGCCCGATCGGCTCGTTCCAGAACACCAGGTTCGAACTGGCGGAGATGGACACCGAGTTGGACATCGCTCGCACGTATGTCGACGACTGCATCATGAAGCACATCGCCGGCGAGCTGGACGCGGTCGCGGCTTCGAAGGCCAAGTGGTGGACCACCGACCTGCAAAAGCGCGTGGTCGACCGCTGCCTGCAACTGCACGGGGGCTACGGCTACATGCTCGAGTACCCGGTGGCCAAGGCGTTCATCGACACGCGCGTGCAATCGATCTACGGGGGGACGAACGAGATCATGAAGGAAATCATCGGCCGTTCCCTCGGCATCTGAAGCGGAGTGCGAACATGACGCAGAGTCCCCTGGCCGAGGCGTTGCGGCCGGAAGCGATCACGACGTGGCTGGCCGAACGGACCGAGGTGCGTGCACCGCTCGGCTTCGACCTCGTGCTCGGCGGTCGCTCCAACCTCACCTACGTGGTCTCGGACGCCGACGCCCGCCGCTGGGTGCTGCGTCGGCCCCCGTTGGGGCACGTGCTCGCGACCGCGCACGACATGGGCCGCGAGCACCGGATCCTGGCCGCGCTCGGCTCCGGACGCACCGACGTGCCGGTACCGCCGGTGCTCGGCCTCTGCACGGACGACACGGTCAACGGCGCGCCGTTCTTCGTGATGGACTTCGTCGACGGGCACGTGATCCGCTCCGCCGAGGACGCGACGAAGCTGCTCACGCCGCAGGCCCGGCAGCGGGCCGGAGAGCAGCTCGCGGACGTGCTCGCCGCGATCCACGCGGTGGACGTGGACGCGGTGGGCCTGGGCGAACTCGGCCGCCGCGAGGACTACATCGGGCGCCAGTTGCGCCGCTGGCATCGCCAGTGGGAGGCCACCCGGGTGCCCGGGATCGAGGCGATCGACGAGGTGCACGGCGCGCTCGCGGCATCCGTACCGCCGCAACAGGGCGCCACGATCGTGCACGGCGACTTTCGGCTCGACAACGTGATCCTGGGCCCGGACGGCACGGTGCGGGCCGTCCTGGACTGGGAGCTGTGCACGCTCGGCGATCCGCTCGCGGACGTGGGCACCACGCTCATGTACTGGGTCGAGGCGGGCGAGGACGGCGCGCTGTTGCCCGCCGACGGCACCGCGAGCGAGGGCTTCGTCGACCGGGCCGCGTTCGCCGCGCGCTACGCGGCGGCCACCGGTCGGGATCTGTCGCACATCCGCTGGTACCAGGCGTTCGCGTGCTGGCGGCTCGCGTGCATCCTGGCCGGCGTGCTCGACCGCTACACCGCCGGCGCGATGGGCGATCAGGACGCGGCCGGCCGGTTCACCGCCGACGGCCTGCGCGCGCTGGCCGAGCGCGCGCGGGAGATCCTCGCGCACGCCTGACCGCCGTCCGGGTGGCGTTGCCGCGGATAGGTGAGTGCGCGACATCCGGGTGGTATGGGGCCCTCCACATCCGGATCCGGTGACGAGGAGGGCCCATGGCCGACGCTGAGCCGAAGGGCGTCGTGGTCGGCGTGGACGGGTCGGAGCCGGCCCGGCGGGCGCTGGAGTGGGCGATGACCGAGGCCGAGTTGCGCGGGCTGCCGCTGTACGTGGTGACCGCGCAGCCCGCGACGCCCGGATATGTGCTCGCGGCGCCCGACCCGAACTTCCAGGAGGACCTCGAGCGGGTGCTCGCCGAACTGCGGATCCGTACCGAAACCACGTTCGCCGAGGTGAACGGCGAACGCGAGCGGCCGTTCGAGGGGCGTGCGGAGGTCCAGGTGTACTCGGGGACGGCGACCGAGGTGCTGCTCGGGATGTCCGAGCGGCACGAGATGGTCGTGGTGGGCTCGCGCGGTTCCGGCGGATTCTCCCGCCTGTTGCTCGGCTCGGTCAGCACGGCGGTGGTGCACCACGCGGCGTGTCCGGTGCTCGTGGTGCGCGGCTGACCGGAGCGAAGCGGGTGAGCGGCCTCGGGAGAGCGAACCCGGGAGACCGGGCTCGGCTCGGCGCGGCGGAGCTCAGCTCAGGAAAAGGGTGTCCAACTCGTCCTGCGTGAACGGCTTCCCGGGCAGCGGGGACGAGTGTCCCGCGTGCAGGCCGTCGAGCAGGATCTCCAGATAGCGGCCGGCGATGGTCAATCGTTGTGGATGCGGGAGCCCGGACGGGGGCAACAGGCACGACATCATCAGCGAGATGTCGGCGTCCGAGACGTCCGCCCTGAGCAACCCGCCGGCCTTGGCTCGATCGACCAACACGCCTACCGCGTCGTTGAGTTCCGCACGCGAGGAGCTCATCTCCTCGGTCACCGGGACCCGGCCGCTGAGCGCGGGGAACAGTCGCCCGGCACCCGAACCGACCGCGCGACGTAAGTAGCGCGCGAGGGCGGACCACGCGTCCGGCTCCTCGTCCAGCGCGTTGATCGCCTCGGCGGTGAGCCGATTGGTCTCGGCGATCATGATCCGCTGGACCAGCGCCTCCTTGCCGGTGAAGCGGCGGTAGATGGTGCCCACCCCGACTCCGGCGCGGCGGGCTATCTCCTCCATCGGAGCGTCGTAGCCCAGCTCGCCGAACACCTCGCGGGCCGCGCGGAGCACCTGCTCCAGATTGCGCCGGGCGTCGGTGCGCAACTGCGGCGACGGCTCCGCCGGCCTGCTTCGTTGCGGCTTGCGAGCCGGCGGGATCGTCGTCGTGTGCCGACCCCCGATGCCGTCGCCGGTGTCCTGTGTCTTCGTGGTACGCGTACGCGAAGCGCCGCTCATAGCGTCTCCCCCGAAAGGCAAGTGTGTCGATTCCCCCACCAGACCCCGCTTTGCCCAGGGCGTCGAGACTACCCGAACCGACCCCGCCCCAGAAGCGGAATCCGACAGCACGGTTGTGAAGATATCGCTGACCGCTGACGTCTCGTCACCAACCGTGCGGGGCACGCAAACCCGATGAACATCTGTCTGTGGCCGCCGGAAAGGGGCAGAGTGGGACGCATGACGACCTCGACTCGGCCCGAGCGCATCCTGATCGTCGGCGGCGGCTACGTCGGCATGTACACGGCCCTTCGCCTGCAACGGAAACTCAAGGCGGGAGAGGCGACGGTGACCGTCGTCGAACCGCAGTCGTACATGACCTACCAGCCCTTCCTCCCGGAGGCCGCGGCCGGCGCCATCTCGCCGCGGCACGTGGTGGTCCCGCTGCGCTCGGTGCTGCCCAAGTGCCGCATCGTGACCGGGACCGTGGAGCACGTGAACCACGCGAAGCGGACCGCGACCGTCGAACTGCTCGGCGGCGAGACCTACGACACCTCCTACGACCTGCTCGTGGTCGCGCCCGGCTCGGTCGCGCGCACGCTGCCGATACCCGGCCTGGCCGAGTGGGGCATCGGCTTCAAGACCGTCGAGGAGGCCATCGCGCTGCGCAACCACGTGCTCGAACAGATGGACACCGCCTCCTCGACCCGGGATCCCTCGATCCGCGACCACGCGTTGACCTTCGTCTTCGTCGGCGGCGGCTACGCGGGTGTGGAGGCGCTCGCGGAGCTGGAGGACATGGCCCGCTACGCGTGCCGGTACTACGACAACATCACCCCGGCGGACATGCGCTGGATCCTGGTCGAGGCCTCGCCGCGGATCCTGCCCGAGGTGGGCGAGGACATGGGCCGCTACACGGTCGCCGAACTGCGCCGGCGCGGCATCGACGTACGGCTGAACACCCGGCTGGAGTCGGCCCGCGACCGGCACGTGGTGCTCTCGGACGGTACCGAACTCGACGCGAGCACGCTGGTGTGGACGGCGGGCGTCAAGCCCAGCCCGATGCTGATCGCCACCGACCTGCCGCTGGACGACAAGGGCCGGCTCAAGGCGCGCGCGACGCTGGAGGTGGACGGCGTCCCCGGCGTGTGGACGGCGGGCGACTGCGCGGCGGTGCCCGACCTGACCAAGCCGGGCGAGGAGTTCACCGGCCCGAGCGCGCAACACGCGGTGCGTCAGGCGCGTGTGCTCGCCGACAACATCATCGCCACGCTGCGTGCACAACCGCAGCGGCAGTACCGGCACAAGCACGCCGGTTCGGTGGCCTCGCTGGGCCTGCACAAGGGTGTCGCGCAGGTGTACGGGATCAAGACCAAGGGCCTTCCGGCGTGGTTCATGCACCGCACCTACCACCTCAGCCGGGTGCCCACGCTGAACCGCAAGATGCGCATCATGGCCGAATGGACACTGTCCCTGATGTTCCGGCGCGAGATCGTCTCGCTGGGTTCGATCGAACACCCGCGCGCCGAATTCGAGTACGCCACCCGAGGCGACCGCAAGCCCACCGGGTAGGCATGAACGTCCGGCGGGCTCGTAGGCTGCCGTGGTGCCCGAGGGTTGAGTGTCTCGCGACCGGGTCCCGTACATTGCCACAGCGCACTCCTGTGGTACCCCGAACGGGGGCCCGGTCACGGGACGTGATTCCCTCACGGCCGACTTTCGCCCACACTGGTGACGTCACCTGCGGTAAACCTCCATGCGCTTTGCGTGAACGAACTCTCTAGGAAGCGAGCGGTTGAACATCACTCGGTGGGGCGCCCGGCTGGCCGGTGACCGGCGGCGCTCGGTGCCGGCGGCACGCAGCCAGGAATCGAACGACACCTTCCCGTTGCGCGACGTGCTGGCCCACGCGCCCGCGCTGATCGCGGTCACCCGAGGGTCGAACCACGAGCTGTGTTACGTCAACGACGCCTACCGGGCGGTCTTCGGCGCGCGCAGATCGGGGGTTCCGGCCCGGGACGCGTTGCCCGAACTGGCCGAGCACGGGTTGCTGACGCTGATGGATCAGGTCTACCGGACCGGACGCGGGCGGACGGTGCGCGCCCGCCGCGTCGACCATCGCGGCGAGACGTACCCCGGCATGCCGGAGAGCGAGCGCAGGCACGGCTACTACACGTTCGTCTGCACGCCGGTACGACCCGAGGCGGCCGGGCGCGGCGGCGACACGCGGGGCGTGCTGGTCTTCGCGGTCGACGTCACCGACCAGGTGCAGGCCACCGACCGGCTGCGGGAGAGCGAGCGGCGGCACCGGCAGGCCGCGGTCACCCTGCAACGCAGCCTGCTGCCGCAGCGGCTGGAGAACCCCGACGACCTGATCGTGGCCGCGAAGTACCTGCCCGGCGGCACGGACGCCGCGGTGGGCGGTGACTGGTACGACGTGATCACCCTGGGCGCGGGCCGCACCGCGCTGGTGATCGGCGACGTGATGGGCCGGGGCGTGCGCGCCGCGGCGGTGATGGGCCAACTGCGCACGGCGGTGCGGGCGTACGCGCGGTTGGACCTGCCGCCGCACGAGATCCTGCAACTGCTCGACGAGACCGCGATGGAGATCGACGCCACCCAGATCGCCACCTGCGCGTACGCGGTCTACGACCCGGGGGAGGGTGTGCTGACCTATTCGACGGCGGGCCACCTGCCGCCGCTGGTCCGCGACGGCGAGGACGTGATCCACAAGCTCGACGACGCGAACGGGCCTCCGCTGGGCACGGGCGCGAGTTGGCCGCACACCTCCGGCCGGATCACCCTGGATCCGGGCTCGACGGTGGTGCTGTACACCGACGGCCTGGTCGAGCGCCGGGGCGAGGACCTGGACGAGGGCATCGACACGCTGGGCGCCGCGCTGTTGTCGTCGGTGGGCGAACCCGAGGCGGTCCGCGACCACCTGATCGCACACATGCAGCTGCCCGAGGAACACGACGACGACATGGCCATGCTGGTGCTGCAACTGCCGCGTCGGGAAGGTGCCCAGGCCCGGTTGTTCCGGACCGCGTCGCTGGACCTGCTCGGCGGCAGCGAGGTGGCCGCGCGCGGCCGGGCGTTCACGTCGGGCGTGCTGGCGAGTTGGCAGGTCGGCGAGGAACTGCGCGAGTTGGGGGTGCTCGCGGTCAGCGAGTTCGTCGCGAACGCGCTCACTCACGGGGCCGCGCCGATGCGGTTGCGCCTTCGGCGCACCGACAAGCGGTTGATCGTCGAGGTCTCGGACGCGGACGATCACGTGCCGCGGCGGAGGCGGGCCGCGGCCGACGACGAGAGTGGGCGTGGGGTGGCGATCGTGGCGACGATCGCGAAGTCGTGGGGGAGTCGGCTCACGGACGAGGGCAAGACGGTCTGGTGCGAGTTCCCGTTGGGGTGACTGGGGTTTTTGGCCTCATGCGCCGGCCGGGCTGGTTCGCCTCAAGCGCCGGCGGGGCTGGTTCGCCTCATGCGCCGGCCGGGCTGGATTGGTTTTGGCTGACCTTGGGCTTTGGGTTGCTTTGGGGTGGCCTCAGGCGCCGGCCGGGCTGAGGGTGACTTCATGCGCCGGCCGGCTGGGGGTGGGGGTCAGGCGGGGAGGGCCTGGGGGGTGGGGCGGGGGGTGGATTCGGCGATTATTGTGCCGTTTTGGGTGGGGTTCAGGGTGTGGCGCATGCGTAGGGCGAGTGCGGTGATCAGGAGTGAGCAGGCCATCAGGGCGGCCAGGTAGGGACCGTACAGGCCGGCGCCGACCATGACGCCGGCGAAGGCCGGGCCCGCTGCCATGGCGAGTTGCTTCACCAGGGACTGGGCCGCGTTGTACTGGCCGAGCAGGTGCGCGGGTGCCAGGTCCGCGACCATCGGGCCCAGGGTCGGCGCGAGCAGCGACTCGCCCACGCCGAGCAGCGCGAACGTGATGATGATGGTGACCGCCGCCGCGACCTTGTCGCCGTGCACCAGACCGGACACCGCGGTGACGATCCAGGCGAGCAGCCAGACCAGGCCGGTGGCCGCGATCACCGTGCTGCGCCGGCGGCGCTGGGTGATCCGCAGGACGGTGAGCTGACCGAGCACGATCACCGCGGTGTTGGCCGCGAGCGCGACGCCCAGCATGCTCGGCGAGATCCGGCTGACCTCGGTGGCGAACGCGGCCAGGCCCGACTCGAACTGGCCGTAGCAGGTGAAGAAGATGACCGCGCTGACCACGCACAACCGGACCATCGCGCGGTTCCGCAGCAGATGCCGCAAACCCGCGCCCGGCACCGTCCCGGCCGGCGCGGCGGGCACCGCGGGCAGCCGGACCGTGCCGCACACCGCGCCGAGCACCAGGAACATCGCGGTCTCGATGGCGAACAGCAGGGTGAAGCTGGCCGGCCGCGACGGGTCGACGATCAGGCCGCCGATCAGGCCGCCGATGCCCAGGCCCAGGTTGTTGAAGGTGAACTGGAGCGCGAACGCGCGAGCGCGGGTCGGCGCCGTCGTACACCGCACGATCATCGTCGCCAGCGCGGGCTGGATCGCGGCCACGCCGGCCCCGAGCAGCGCGGCGCCCACCATCACCGGCAGCTCGCCGCGGGCCAGACCCAGGGTCAGCGCGCCGAGCGCGGCCACCACCGAGCCGACCGCGACCACCGGGCGGGGGCCGCGCCGGTCGATCGCCGGACCGACCATCGGGAGCGCGCACAGCGCGGCGATGGCGAGCACGCTGAACATCAGGCCGGCCTGACCGGCCGACAGGTCTCGTACCCGCGTCACGTAAACGAACAGGAACGGCACCGTGAAACCGCTGCCGAACGCACTGAGCGCGTTGCCGAGCTGGATCCGACGCAGAGCGCCCTGGGTCGCCATCACACACCTCCCGACTACCGGTCGCGCGAGCCGGCCGCTCCGGCCCGCGGGGGATCGGTCCGCAGACCGGGCTCGGGCGTACGGAGGCGTGCGAGGGCAGCCGAGCCGACCGTCGCCGGCCCGGGGCATGCCCGAGTCCGGCGGCGAGGGACCGCCTGTATCCGCGTCGAGGCGGGTGCGCCGGGGGCGACCGGAGTCCAGGGCACGCCTGGTCCGGGCCCACGCCGGCGTCGCCGCCCTGCCTGATCCGAAGAGTCCGAGTCCTCAAGTCTGAAGACTTCAGAGCTAAACTATACGGATCTATAGCGTTGCCGTCCAACGCCTTGTGTCGCGACAGCCCGGAGACGGCGGTCGAGCGGGTCGAAGATGCGATACTTCCCGGCATGACAGAGGGGGCCGAGCAGGCAACAGCGGACGAAGGCGACATCGAGGAGTACCTCGCCGTCTTCCAGCGCGAGTTCCCCGAGGTGGACCCGCAGGTCGAGACGATCGTGGCGGCGCTCTCCAAGCTCAACCGCCGGATGAACGTCGCGTACGGCCGCCAACTCACCGCACTGGGCATCACCAACGCCGAGTGGGAGGTGCTCAAGGCCCTGGTGCTGGTCGGCCGCCCCTACCGGCTCAGCCCCGGCGACCTGGCCCGCCGGTTGGGCCTGACCCCGGCGGCGATGACCCATCGGCTGGACCGGATGGTCGCCGAGGAACTGGTCACCAGGACCCGGGACGAGCAGAACCGGGTGCGGGTGATCGTCGAACTGACCACGACCGGTCGGGACGTGTGGCTGCGCGTGGTGCGCGAGGCCGCGGTCTTCGAGGCCGGTCTGCTCCAGGACCTGGGTCCGGCCGAGCGGCACGCGCTCGCCGCCGGACTGCGCGGCATGCTGGCGCGGGTCGAGGAATCCCAGCCGGACGCGGGCGGGCGCCTGGACACGGAGTGATCCGGCGGGCTCCGAGTGCTGCCACGCTCGGGTGCGCCGCCACGGCGGGACACCGGACGAGAAGGGGACCGGAAACATGCGAGTGCGCATTCCGAGACAACGCGGCGACATCGAGCGGCTGGACCGACCGCTGCCCGAGGGACTGTCCAGACCGGCGCCGCGCATCCTGCGCGCGCCGCGCCCGAGGGCCCCGCGCCCGGCCGAGGACCCACTGCTCGACTACCGCCTGGTGGTCACCCGCACGCTGATCCGGCACCGGCCCGCCGAGGCCGGCGAGTGTGGCTGCGGCGTGCCCGTACCGTGCCCGGTCCGGGCGCACGCGGCCCGGCTCCTGGAATGGGTCTGACCCGATTCGGATCCGATGCGACCCGCTCTGAAGACTTGTGCGCGAAGCTTCAGGGAAGCGGTTCGCCGGCCCGCCGGAAGCGGGTGATCATCGGTTGGAGCAGCCACACCCACAGAATCAGCGCCGAGAGCGGGATCGCCACGGACAACGCCCAGGAACGGCCGAACAGGTAATCCACGACCAGCAGGATCGCCGAGGTCATGGCCACCGCGAGGGCGACCGCGCCGGCGATCCCGTAGCGGTTCGACCGCCTGAGCAGGACGTCCTTGAGGCCGCCCCGGAACAGCAGTCGATGCTGGACGGCCGGCGCGATGAAGCACACCGAGGACAGCGCGGTCGATATCAACGCCACCAGGAAGACGTCCTTCTGGAACTCGGTCACCCGCGCGAAGCCCTGCGCGAACGGCACCGTCAGCAGGAACGCGTACATGAACTGCACACCCGGGATCGCGATGCGCAGCCCTTGGAGCAACTCGTTCAGTTCGCGGTCCAGTCGTTCCTTCGACGTTTCGTCCATGGTGGGCTGCTGCCCCGAAGAAACGTTTCACACCCTCTCCCGGCACCGCGAAATCACCGGCCCGCGGCGCCGGCGCGGGGTTAGGGTGTCGTCCATGCACCGCGACTGGTCGATCTGCCCGCCGCCCCGCCACTGAGCGGGGTGTCCCCGGGTCCGATCCGGCAGTCCGGGTCGCGGCCCCCGCCCGAGCTGGCCCGAACCGGTGCCGCCCCGCTCCGACGTTGTCCTGTTGGCGTCGAAGTCGGAGCCTTTCCATGTCTGTTCGTACCTTCGTGCACGCTGCCCGGAAGACCCGATCCGGGCTCGATCTGTTCGTCCTCGCCGGAGTCCTGTGGGGCACCGGCGGAATCGCCGGCGCGGTCCTGGCCGGCCGCGCCGGTCTGCACCCGGTCGCCATCGCGGCCTACCGGCTGCTCGCCGGCGGTCTGCTGATCACCGGCTACGCGCTCGCCACGGGGCGGCTGCGGGTACGCCGCCCGAGCCGCGCCGAGTTCGCCCGGATCGCGGGCGCCGGCGCGCTGTTCACGGTGTTCCAGGCCGCCTACTTCGCGGCCGTGGTGGCCGGCTCGGTGAGCCTGGCCACGCTCACCACCATGGTCGCGGTACACCTCATGGTCACCGTCGGCACGGCGGTGCGCGAGCGGCGCCGACCCGGCCGGATCGTGCTCGCGAGCCTCGCCGCCGCCGCGCTGGGTCTGCTCCTGCTGCTCGGCACACCCGCCGGCGGCGCGGGCGGCGCGCTCGCCGGTGCCGGCTTCGCGCTGGTGGCCGCCGGTGGGTTCGCGGTGCTGACCCTGGACTCCCGGCCGGACCTGCCCACCCTCGATCGGGTCGCGGTGACCGGCCTCGGATTCCTGTTCGGGGGTTGTCTGCTGCTGCCCGCGGGGCTGGTGGTCGGGATGACCGTGCCGATGCGCGCCGACGTCCTGGGCGCGGTGGTCTTCCTCGGCGTGCTGCCCACCGGGGCGGCGTACGTGGCCTACTTCACCGCACTCGGCCGCGCGCACCCGGCCGGCGCCGTCGTGGCGGTGCTGCTCGAACCGCTGACCGCGACCGTGCTCTCCGCGCTCCTGCGCGGTGAGCGGCTGGGCCCGGTGCAACTGCTCGGCGGCCTCCTCGTGCTGACCTCGATCGCCGTACACCGACGCGCGGCCGACCGGCCGGCCCGCGACTGAACCCACGCGGCCCCGTCGGCCCTTCGGGCGGAACCATCCCGAACCACCCGCCCCGCGCCCGTATCTCGGCTAGCGTGCCGGCACACGGAGGAGGTGCCATGAACGTGTCCGAGGATGTGTCCGACGGGGCCGCGTATTCACCGTTCGACCCGACCGCGTTGCCGGCCACGGGGGGTTACTACAAGAAGCTCCCGCCCACGCCGTGCACCTACGAGACGGCGCCGTTGCCGGCCGAGGCGGTCGACGGCCACCCGATCGTCTGCAAGAACCGCGCGTGCAAGTACTACCGCAAATCCGACAAAGTGGAATACAAGTCCGGCCCGCGCGCCTACCGCTGCGAAGAATGCATGACCTGGACGGACTGACACCGTCCGCGGAACCGGCGAAAACCCGGCCCGGCCGGCGCTCGCGGCCACCCGCGGCATCGACCACCCGACCGCCGGCCGCATCCATCGGGCCATGCGGCCACGAACATGGTGGGTCGGGCCGATCGTCGGGTGACCGTGCGGCCACGCGGCGACCAGGCCCGGCCACGTTCGGGGGCGTCCTCGCCGAGGACGCAAGCGCATCATTCCCCGTCGGGGAGCCGCTGATTCCGGTTCGGGGCAGATGAATTCGGCGATTGCGCCGCTGTGTTCGCGGCCGAGGCCGCAGGCGCACCCGCGGCCTTCGCCGCCATCCGGCGCAACCACCACCGGAACACGCACCCCGCCGCGATCAGGAGGAGCAACACCACGAGGCCGAAGGACACCCAGAACGCGGTGGGGGTGGGCAACTGCCCCGGCGGGGTGTCCGGCCACGCGCGCGGCAGGTCGTCGGGCGTACCGAGCACCGAGCGCATGGCGAGCGCCGACCGACGGTAGGTGACCCCGTCCGGCCAGTCCTTGCCGCTCGCCAGCGCGGCCAACCCGGTGGAGAGCCAGATCACCGCGGTACCCGCGACCAGCAGCAACAGGCCCGCGATCAGCAGGCCGTCCGGGACGCCACGCGAGGGCGCTCGGCCCGGCGTGGGCAGGCGCGGTTCCGGCGGTTGCCCGGGCGACCCCATCTACGCCGCCGGATCGTCGGCCAACGCCGCCTCGGCGCGCACCCGTTCCTCCACCGCGTCCTCGGTCATCGCGCGGTCGGTGTAGACCATCGGCCGCTCGGTGTCGGTGATCAGGTGCTTGACCACCTGTACGTTGCCGTTGACGTCCCACACCGCGATGCCCGGGGTCAGCGTCGGGATGATCTCCACCGCCCACCGGGGCAGGCCGAGCACCTTCCCGGTCGCGCGCGCCTCGTCCGACTTCTGCATGTACACGGTTCTGGTCGAGGCCATCTTCAGGATCGCCGACGCCTCCTTGGCCGCCGCGCCGTCCACGACGTCGGAGAGGTGGTGCACGACCGCGACGAAGGACAGGCCCAGCCGGCGGCCGAACTTGAGCAGGCGCTGGAAGAGTTGGGCCACGAACGGGCTGTTGATGATGTGCCACGCCTCTTCGACCAGGAAGATGCGCTTGACCCGGTCCGGCCGGATCCAGGTGTGTTCCAGCCACACGCCGACGATCGCCATCAGGATCGGCATCGCGATCGAGTTCCGGTCGATGTGCGACAGGTCGAAGATGATCAGCGGCGAGTCCAGGTCGATGCCGTCCGTGGTCGGCCCCTCGAACATGCCCTTGAGGTCGCCGTCGGTGAGCCGGTCCAGGACCAGCGCGACGTCCAGGCCCCAGACCCGGACGTCCTTGACGTCCAGGCTGAGCAGTTCGCACGACTCGGGCGTCGGATTGCGCAACGCCTCGACGATGTCCGGGAGGATCGGCTGCCGACCGTGCACGGTGCGCATCACGTGCGTGTGCGCGGCCTTGAGCGCGTAGCCGGCGCGCTCCTGGAGCGAGTGGCCCATCGCCACCTCGATGATGGTGCGCAACAGCGCCAGTTGGCCGGTGACGGCGATCGCCGGGTCCAGCGGGTTGAGCCGGACGGCATCGCCGGAGAGGTCGTTGGGGTCCAGCCGGACCGGCTTGACGCCCAGCGCCTCGGCGATCAGGTTCCACTCGCCGACGCCGTCCTCGCCCTGCGCGTCCAGGACCACCACCTGGCGGTCGCGAAAACGTAGCTGGCGCAGCACGTAGGTCTTCTCCAGCGCCGACTTGCCGTTCCCGGACTCGCCCAGGACCAGCCAGTGCGGTGCGGGCAGTTGCTGGCCGTAGAGCTGGAAGGGGTCGTAGATGTAGCCCTTGCCGGAGTACACCTCGCGGCCGATGATCACGCCCGAGTCGCCCAGCCCGGGTGCGGCCGTGGGCAGGTAGACCGCCTGGGCCTGGCCGGTGGACGTGCGCACCGGCAGCCGCTGGGTCTCGTTGCGGCCGAAGATGATGCCGGAGAAGCCCTGGGTCAACGTGGACATCAGACCCGACACGTGATCACCTCATCCCTCCGTCGCGGCCACGGTCGTGGCCGCCGACGCTCACTTGCGAATGCCCGTCGCGAACGGCAGCGTGTTGACGAACGCGCGGTGCTGCTCGCGGTCGCACCACTCCAGCTTGAGGAAGCACTTGCCCGCCGACGCGCGGATCGTGCGCTTGTCCCGGGAGAGTTGGTCGGGATTGCGCGAGGACACCGTGATGTAGCCGACGATGTTCACCCCCGCCGCGCCGCCCGCCAGGTCCTCGCCGCGCTGGTCGACCCGGCCGGTGTGGGCCATGTCGCGCGGGTCGACCACGCGGTTCATCTTGGCCGCGCGGGCCGCGTCCGCGTCGTCGTTGGTCTTCTCGGTGAGCATGCGCTCGATCGCCACGTCGGTGGGTTCCAGGTCCATCGTGACGGCGACGGTGCGGATCACGTCCGGGGTGTGCACCAGGAGCGGGGCCAGGAAGTTGACGCCGACCGGGGTCAGCGGCCACTCCTTGATCCACGCGGTGGCGTGGCACCACGGCTCGGCCGAGTCCGACTCGCGGGTCTTGGCCTCCAGGTAGTTCTGGTGCGTCGCGTCCAGCTCGGCCGGCCACGCGTAGCGCGCCTGCATGCCCTCGAACGCGTCGATCTGGTGCTCGGGGTCGTACATCGAGTGGATCAGCGAGGACAGCCGGGCCTCGTTCAGCGGTTGCCGGACCCGGATGTCCGCCTCGGTCAACCGGGCGCAGACGTCGGTGAGTTCACGGGCCATCACCACGCCGATGCCCTTGTCGCCCTTGCCCATCACGTTCGCCTCGGCGGCCAGCTCCCGGGTGTAGTGCATGCACGCGACCAGGTAGGCCCGGTGCTGCTCGGAGGAGGTGGAGACCATCGACTGGAGCTGCTCGTAGGAGTCCTGGACCCACAGCGGCGCCCTGTGGTCGCCGCGCCGGGCCACGTCCTTGGCGTGCGCGTCCGGGTCGGCAGGCAACGTCCGGGCCAGCACCTGCAACCGGGTGACGAAGCCGTCGCCGTTGGCCACGTGCTTGAGCAGTGTGCCGAACCGCTCGACCAGCGCCTCCTGGTCCTCCGAGTCGCGCAGCCCCACACCCGGGCCCTCGATCTCGATGGCGGCGGTGACCGTGCGCCGTTCCAGGTGCAGCAGCACGGTCAGGTCGTCCGGGCCGAACGGCACACTCGACCAGGTCACCCGGCCGACGCCGGGCGGGGCGCCGACCGCGACACCCTGGCCGGTCAGCTTGGTGCCCGCCTCGGTGACCGCGGACCGGTACTTCGCGCCGCGCTTGAGCGTGCGCTTGTAGGTGCGGTTGATCTCCCACCACTTGTAGAACGTGCGCTTCTTGTACGGCATGTACACGGCGGCGAACGCGAGCAGCGGGAAGCCGACCAGACCCGCGATGCGGATCACCAGGACGGGCACCAACAGGCCCCACATCAGGGCGAGTCCGCCGGCCGCGATGATCAGGAAGATCTCACCCGGCTCGCGGTTCTTGCCGATGACGGCGGTGGGTTTGGCCTTGCCGATCAGGAAGGTCCGCCGTCGGGCGACCGGTTGCGTAGTCATTTACTCTTTACCGTTCCTCGCGTGAGGCGTTGCCGCGGGGTTGGCCGGAGGCGTCGGTGCCGGAGTCGGGGTGCCGCCCGATCCGCCGCCCCTGGTGCCATGGGCCGCAATGCCCGACGATACGGCGTTCGCGGTCACCGGGGCAGAGCCGGAACCGGTCGATCCCCGCGAGGCGTGCGCCTGGATGCCCTGCTTCACGTACGTGGCAGGGCCGTTGACCATGGACGCCGGACCCGCCGACTGCATCGCCTTGCGGCTGCTGTGCAGCGAGGCCATGTCGTCGCCGATGCTGGGGACGAAACGGTAGATGAGCACGCTCGCGAAGATGGACAGGAACAGGATCGCCAGGCCCGAGAGCACCGACGAGAACGCGTCGTCCTTGCCGCCGGCGGTGACCGCCGTGGCCAGTCCGAGCACGATCACGATCACCGGTTTGGCGAGCAGTACCGCGATCATGATCCCGGCCCAGCGCCGGACGTGGTGCCACATCGCCTTGTCCACCAGGCCGGAGTACACCGCGGTGCCCAGGATCGCGCCGACGTACAACATCGCGGCGCGGACCAGGAGCTCGACCCACAACACGGCCGCGGCGGCCATCGAGAGCAGGGACACGAAGATGAGCATCACCGGCCCGCCGCCGAGGTCGCTCGCGGGATCGAGCGCCTTGGAGAAGCCGCCGAGGAACTTGTTGGTGTCCTGTTGGGTGCCGGTGGCGATGGCCGCGGTGACCGCGTCGGTCATCGACACGGCCAAATACAGCATCAGCGGCGTGAACGCGGACGCGATCACCGCGAGCCACAGGTAGCCGACCGCCTCGCTGATCGCGGTGCCGATCGGGACCCCGCGCACGGCGCGCTTGGCGACCGCGAGTATCCACAGGATCAGCGTGAGGAATGTGGACGCGGCGAACACCACCGCGTACTGGCGCAGGAAGCCGGGGTTGGTGAAGTCCACCTGCGTGGTGTCGTTGACCGCGCCCGCGAGCTTGTCGATGATCCAGGTGGCCGCGTCGGCGCAGCCCTTGGCGATCGAGCCGAGCGGGTCGGTGACGGTGCCCAGCGGGCCGGTGCCCGGTGCGCTGGGGCCGCCGTTGTTGCAGATGTCCTTGGCGGGGCCGGTGAGCAGGTCGCACTCGGGCTTGCTCGCGGGTGCGCTGGGAGCGGGTGTGCCGCCGGGCGGTGTGGTGGCGCCGGGGGTGGGCTCGGCCCGCGCGCGGCCGGCGCCGAGCACGACGACGGTCCAGGCCGCGGTCAGTGTCCCGCCGAGGGTCAGGAATCGGTTGCGAGGGCTGCGGCGTTCCCGGTCAGCGTGCATGGCGCAATTCCCCGAACTCCCCGTCGGCCTTGGCGATGTCGTTGGCGCTGGACGGATCCTGGAGCCCGGAGACCGGAGTCGGGCCCTCCTTCTGACTGAACTCGACCAGCTTCCAGTCGCCGTTCACCCACGACAACTTCATCGTGGTGGTGTTCCACGCCTCGGCCACCGGCTTGGTGGAGCCGGGTCCGGCGAGGCCCACCACGCCGACGCTCCAGACCTCGACGGTCGCCGAAGCGGCACCGAAGACAACGGACTTGGTGCCCATCGGGACGGCCCGACAAACGAAGGTCTGCCCCTTGGGCGGTGAGCCGTCCGGTTGCAGGCCGAATGTCGTGGTCTGCGCGCGGTACGTCTGGTCGGCGCGCGCGAGCAGACCGTCCCGGACCGCCGGGTCGGTGACCGTGGTGATGATCGCGGTGCGCGGCTGGGCCCGGAACATCCGATCAGAGCCGAAGGCGACGACGAAGTTGGCCGCGGCGGACTGGGCGCCCTCCGCGGTCTGCGGGTAGCCGACCGGCACGCCCGACTCGACGCGTTCGGGCAACTGCGCGGCGGACAGCGGCGGTCCGCTCGACGCCTCGGGCGCGGCGGAGGTCTTCGCGGCGTCCCCGGTGGCGGAGCCGTCGTCCTCGTCCGAGCGGTTCGCGGCGAACAACAGGGAAACGATCACCACGGCGACCACCACGACCACACCGATCCCGGACAGTATGGGATTGCGCCTGGGCTCCGGACCCTCCGGTGAGGAGGTGGGTCTGGGCAGCCGGGTACGCGTGACGGGTTCCTCGTCGCTCATGGCCTGTCCCCCTTACCGCGGCAGGCCGGAAGATACGGACGACCCGCGCGCACAACACTGTCCCCGGCGGCGGAGCGCCGCCGGGTTCGGTTGCAGCCGGAACGATCTTCCCAGACGGGAACTCATTCCGGTGGCACCGCGCTGTTGCGTGAACACAGGCTCGATTGTCCGGTAAAGGAACCGGAATTGCTGCTTTGCCTCGAATGCGGAATGGGGCATTCCGGTTTCGGGGCGCACGGCACACCGAAGTGCGCCGCGCCCGGGATAAAACACCACGGGATTCGCCACCTTGGGACGGCAGGGTGCGAATCGGTCTAGATCGCCATTCCGTACACGATCGTGAACAGCGTCCCGAGCGATCCGATGATGAAGACACCGGTCAGGCCGGCGATGATGAGGCCCTTGCCCTGCTCCGCGCTGAACGTGTCGCGCATCGCGGTGGCACCTATGCGCTGCTTCGCCGCACCCCAGATGGCCAGGGCCAGACACAGCAGCAGCGCGACGGCCATGATCACCTCGACCATGATCCGGGCTTCCGCCCCCAGCTTCGCGAACGGGCCCCAGTCCGGAGCTATCCCGCCGATGATCGTATTGATGTCGCCATTGCCTTCGCCAAGAAACACGTTGTTCACCGCCCCCGAGGTCGGGCTTTTGGTTGCCTCCGGTCGCATTCGACCGGAGGAGTGGTCGTTCGTTTATTGTGCTGTGGGGAAGCCGATCGGGCTACCACCTCGGCAAGTGTGTCTGCTCACTGTGTGTATCACGGGTGATTGCGCTGAGCAATCGTGGCACGCACAATGTGGACGGAGAGTCCGTCGCGGCCCGTCCCGGCTGCGGAGAATCGGGGGTGCCCGCCATGCGCAAAGCCTGGGTCGCCGGTGGCATCGCGTTCGCGATTCCCTTCGGTCTGGTCGGTCTTCTCACTGTAGGCGTCGGCGCGATGCAATCCGCGTCCGGTACGCAGACCGGCGCGGGTGGCACGATGGCGCTGGCTCCCGGCACGGTGCCCGCCGCGTACGCGGCGGCGATCGACAAGTGGGGGCGGCTCTGCCCGGAGATCTCGCCGGCGCTGCTCGCCGCGCAGCTCTACCAGGAGAGCGGCTTCGACCCGAACGCGGTGAGCAACGTGGGCGCCCAGGGCATCGCCCAGTTCATGCCCACGACCTGGCCGGAGTGGGCCACCGACGGCAACGGGGACGGCAAGTCGAGCCCGTGGGATCCCGCCGACGCCATCCCGGCCGCGGCGCGCTACGACTGCTCGTTGGCCAAATATGTCGCCTCGGTGCCCGGCGACCGCACCAACAACATGCTCGCCGCGTACAACGCGGGCGCGTACCGGGTGATGCAGTACAAGGGCATCCCGCCCTACACCCAGACCCAGGACTACGTGAAGTCGATCCGCTCGCTGGAGCAGAGCTTCGGCGTGGTGCAGGCCCCGCTCCAGCCGATGGCGCAGGCGGCGGGCGCGGTCAACTGGGCGCAGACCAAGCTCGGTACCCCCTACCTGTGGGGCGGTGAGGGCACCGCGGCCGACGGCGGCCGGTTCGACTGCTCGGGGCTGACCCAGGCCGCCTACGAGACGGTGAACATCAAACTGCCCCGGGTGGCCAACGACCAGTGGAACGCCGGCCGGCACCCCTCGCGCGACCAACTCCTGCCCGGCGACCTGGTGTTCTTCGCCACCGACCTGAGCGACCCGCGCAGCATCCACCACGTCGGGATCTACGTGGGCAACGGCCAGATGATCCACGCTCCGTACACCGGCACGGTGATCAAGTTCGGCCCGATCGACAAGCCGGACTACATCGGCGCGACCCGGGTCACGCCCGAGGGCGCGAAGTCGCTGCCGGACCGCAGCCCCGGCTCGGCGAACAACGACTCGGGCGCGGGCAGTCCGGCGGCCGACCCGGGCCGCTCCACCGCGTCGGGCGGCAACGTCCCGGCCCGACTCCCGGCCGCGGCCGAGCCGCGCGGCGCCGGTGCGGGTGACGCGCGGGCGCGCTGACCGCCGGGCGCCACGCGATCCCCGCCGGCCGATCGGGCCGTGCCGGGTGCGGGCGGTCGCCGGCGACCGGCGATGATGAGGCCGGTTCGCCCGCGACGGCAGAAAGGGACCGGCCGAGATGGCGATGATCCCCGGCACCGGCAGATTCACCGCGGTGGTCGGCGTCCTGGCGCTGGGCTTCGCGCTCGGGGTGGTGAAGCTGACCGGCCCGTACGGTTCGCCTCCCTACCACGCGCCGACCCGACCGATCGGCATCGAGACCCTGACGCCGCGGGCCGGCACGACCGGTGCGGTGATGCAGGTGGTCGCGCACCAGGACGACGACCTCTACTTCATGAACCCCGACGTGGACCGCGCGGTGCGGGCGGGCACGGAAAGCGTCACGGTCTTCCTCACCGCGGGCGAGGCGGACGGGCGCAACGGCCCCGGCGGACGGCCCGATCCCCAGGCGTACGCCGCCGCGCGCAACAACGGCTCACGCGCCGCGTACGCGTTCATGGCGCTCGGGGATCGCGCGGCGCGCTGGGAGCGGCACAGCGTACGACTGCGCGACGGCGCGCACGCCGAACTCGACCGACTCGTGGACGCCCCGAACATCAAGCTGGTGTTCCTCAACACCCGCAAGGAGGAGGGCATCGGCGCGCACGGGCGGCTGCGCACGTTGTGGAACGGCTCGGAACGCGAACTGGACACGCTGGCCCCGCGGGACGAGCCGGCGGGCGGGCCCTACACGTACACCAGGGACGGCCTGATCGACTCGCTCGCGGACCTGATGCGGGCCCAGACGCCGACCGTGGTGCGCACGCTCGACCCGGAGCCCGACCGGCAGCGACACGATGGCGCGCACCCCGTACACGCCGACAACGGCGGTGTCTCGGACCACCAGGACCACACCGCCGCCGCGCGGTTCACGTGGGAGGCGCTGCGCCGGTACAACGCCGATCGACCGGCCGCGAATGCCGCCGCGATCGCCTACCGGGGCTACTACAACGAGCGTTGGCCGCACAATCTGGCGCCGGCGGCGCGCGAGCGCAAGGACGAGATCAACCGGGTGTACGGCTGGACGGACCGGGTGCGGCACTGCCCGGGGCGGGTGGACTGCGGCGACCTCAAGGTGCGGGACACCGCGCCTTCGACCAACTGGCCGCAGAGCACCACCTATCGCTATCCGGACGCGGGGGTGCGCCCGGTGCTCGGCGCGGACGGCCGGCTCACCGCGTGGGCCGTGCTCGGCGGGCGGATCACCCGGTGGACCCAGGAGGCCGTCGGCGGCCCGAACTGGTCCCCGGCGCACTCGATGCCCGGCCCCGGCGACGGCGAGCTCGCCCCGGGGCTCGCCGCGGCGCGCACGGCGGACGGCCGGATCGCGGTGTTCGCGCTGCGCATCGGCGGCGCCCGACGGGCCGATCGGGACCGGTTCGAGATCCTCACGGCGACCGAGACGACGCCCGGCGGCGAACTGGGGCCGTGGCGCGGCCTGGGCAACCCCGACGGCGCCGGACGCGGTCCGGGCACACCGGTGGTCGGGATGGACGGCGCGGGCGGGCTGTACCTGTTCGTGCGCGACCGGGACAAGGGGATCAGCGGCCGTCATCGGCCCACCGGGAGCGACACGTGGTCGCCGTGGCGGGACCTGGGCGGCGGCGAGATCGTCGAGGGGCCCGGCGCGGTGACCCGCCCGGACGGCCGGGTCGTGGTCTTCGGCACGGCGCGCGAGGGCATTCGCTACTGGGAACCGGTCGGCGAGCGGTCGGGTCCGCCGCGCACGATTCCGGCCGAGCGACCGGCGGGTCCGCCCGCCGTGTCGGTGGGCGCGGACGGCCGGGTGGGCGTCGCCTACCGGCGGGCCGGCACGCCGGAGATCGCGAGCGTGGTCGAGGCCGGGCCGAGCGGGTGGGCGCCGGCCGGCTCGGGCACCGCGGGCGCGGGCTACGAGAGGTTGAGCCGAGTGCCCCGACCGGACGGCACGACGGCGACGCTGACCCGGGACGCCGACGGCCGGCCGATCGTGCTCGGCGCGGCCGGCCCGCCGGTCGTGCTCGACGAACGCGCGGTCGCGGTCGATCCCACCGGTGCGCCGGACGGCGCCGGCCACGCGGTGGCCCTGTGGCTGGGGGCGGACGGCGCGCTGCGCACCGCGCGGCTGCCCTGACGGCACCGTCCGCACACGCGCACCGGTCCGGGACATGCGCCGCTCCGGACAGGCAAACCGTCCGCACACGCAAACCTCGGGACACGCGCACCGGTCCGGCACGCGCACCGGTCCGGACACGCAATCCGTCCGCACACGCGAACCCCCGCACACGCGAACGGCGGGCGCTCCCGGGAGGGAACGCCCGCCGTTCGGCGCAGCGGGTGACTCGGTGCAGCGGTGGAGCAGGTGACTCAGACGCTGACGCCGTGGCTGCGCAGCCACGTCATCGGGTTGACCGCGGAGCCGTAGTTCGGCGTGGTGCGGACCTCGAAGTGCAGGTGCGGGCCGGTGACGTTGCCGGTCGCGCCGGAGAGCGCGATCTTCTGGCCGGTCTGCACCTTCATCCCGGCCTTGACCGAGATCGAGGACAGGTGGGCGTACTGGGTGTACTTGCCGTCCGCGTGCCGGATGACGACCTCGTTGCCGTACGCGCCGCCCCAACCGGCCGACACGACGGTGCCCGAGGTGACCGCGCGCACCGTGGTGCCGGTCGAGACCGCGAAGTCCTGGCCGGTGTGGCTGCCGCTGGACCAGCGCGAGCCGCCGGAGCCGAAGCTCGCGGTGAGCGTGGCACCGGAGACCGGGGCGACGTACGAGCCGGAGGCGGTCGTCGTCGTTTCGGTCTTGGCGGCCTCGGTCTTGGTGCTCGCGGCCTTCGGAGCCGGCTTGCTCTCCGTCTTGGCCTTCGGGGTCTCGGCCTTGGGCGCCTCGGTCTTCGGCGTCTCGGCCTTCTGCACCTCGACCTTGGGCTGGGCGGCCTCGGTCTTGGTGGTGGTCGGCGCGGCCTTGCCGTCGACCGTGAGCTTTTGACCCGGGAAGATCAGGTCGGGGTTCTCGCCGACGACGGACTTGTTGGCCTCGAACAGCTGCGGCCAACCGCCGGGCACGTGCGCGGCGTTCGCGATCTTGGAGAGCGTGTCGCCGGTGACCACGACATAGGACGAGGTCGCGGCGGCCGGCTCGGTCTTCGGCGTCTCGGTCTTGGGCGCCTCGGTCTTCGGGGCCTCGGCCTTGGGGGCCTCGGTCTTCGGAGCCTCGGTCTTGACCTCGATCTTCGGCGCGGCTTCCGTCTTCTTCGGGGCCGGCTTGGCGGTCTCGGTCTTGGTCTCGGTCTTGGGAGCGGTCTTGCCGGCCGAGGAGCCGGTGTCGACGTCGGCGGCGGCGCCGCCTCGGGTCAGGCCCGCCTTGACCGAGCACACCGGCCAGGCGCCGGG